>JAPZAP010000028.1 GCA_027460585.1 Candidatus Methanoperedens sp.
TAACTGAAGGCGATATTAAAACCATTTACAGTCTTGAAAACGTCAGGAATAGCATAAAAATGCTTCCCTTTCTTGAGTTTGAAGAGTTCGGTTCACAGATAAAACTCAACGTTTTTGATATGGCAGTAAAATGGATATCAAAGCATCCTGAAGCGGTTGAGAATATTAACAAGAACCCTGTGCTTGCTTCATTTTTCGAAAATGAAAAATCACTCCCCGTGAGCTATTTGAAAGCAAAAGCTTCGATCTCGCCAAAAGAAAGCGGCAGGGAATGGATAATGTCACTCATAAAGAGCCTGGAAACCGAGAAAGGGTCGGAGGAGATGCTTAAACTCGCACATATAGTAGCACCTGAAGATATAAAACTGAATATCAAAGATCTTGTTCTCACAAAAGCCCAGGAAGAAGAGATCGAAAAAATGACAAAGGCGATACAGTACCGGGATTACCTGAGGCGCATAGGCCTGCGGGAGATCGGGAAATTATTGTTCGTCGGTCCTCCAGGTACGGGAAAAACATCTGTTGCCCGTGCTATCTCAGGGCAGCTTAAGATCCCGATAGTTGAAGTGAAACTCTCACAGATCGCAGACCAGTATCTCGGTGAAACAGCCAAGAACATCGACAGGGTGTTCGAACTTGCAAGGCGCCTGAGCCCGTGCATACTTTTTATAGATGAGTTCGATTTCGTGGCAAAAGCAAGAGCCACGGATGAGCATGCAGCTTTAAAGAGGGCTGTCAATACTCTTTTGAAAGCTATTGATGAGATAAGTCTTGTTGAACACGGTGTTCTTCTTATAGGAGCCACGAACCATCCCACAATCTTAGATCATGCTGCATGGAGGCGCTTTGACGAGATCGTGGAGTTCAACCTTCCTGATATGGATATGAGGAAAAAAATACTGGATATCGTTTTAAGGGATATTGAAGGAACATTTGATACAAAGGAAATTGCAGCCAAAGCGGATGGATATTCAGGTTCAGACCTTCGTCTTATAGTACGTGAGGCCGTGCTTAATGCTCTTATCACAGAGAGAACCGCACTCACTCAACAGGATCTTTTACGTGGAGTAACGGAATTCAATAAAAGAGTCCAGCTTAAGACTCTTGATGAAAACCCATGAAAATGTATGAAGATCACACTACTTGGAACGGGCGATGCGGTAGGAACACCTAAAATAGGTTGTTCCTGCCCCACATGCCTTGATGCCCTGGCAGGTGGAAAAAGCAGGAGGCTTCGGTTTTCAGTTCTTGTGGAATCCGAAGGCAAAAGGATTCTTATAGATACCAGTCCTGACCTTCGGTGGCAGCTTTTGAGAAAAAGGATCAGCCATATTGACGGGGTGATCTGGACACATTCCCATTACGACCATTATGCAGGATTCGGGGATTTTTACAGAATCCAGGATGATGTGAATGTGTATGGTGTTAAGAACACACTTGATTATATACTGAACTATCTTTCCTTTATGAATCCCGTGAGACATGATGTGAGTTTCTATGAACCTTTTGAATTGATCGGCCTTGAGATTATACTGTTTAAAGTTACGCATCCTCCGCTTGAAGAATCGGCAGGCGTGGTGATAATCGATGGCAGAAACAAAATCGTGATCACCGGGGACACGGCCAGGATGATCCCTGAAAAAAGCATATCATTGATGTTTGAACCGGATCTTCTCATTGCAGATGCGATAATACCGCCAAGAGGGAATATACCCAAGCACATGAACTCAAAGGAAGCGATGGAACTGGCTTTTGAACTGAAAGCGAAAAAAGTGGTACTTACGCATCTAAGTCACATGTTTCCTCCGCATGATGAATCTATAAAAGAGTGGCCTCTTGGCTATGATGGCATGGAATTTGAATTTTGAAACTAATTGTTCCTCGCCAATTATGGAGAAACTATATTATCTAAATTAACCATCTGATATTTACTTCTTCTAACTAAGATTCAGGTGAATGCCATCTGGGGAAAAGTGATGCAGGAAGTTAAACTAAAACAAAGGTATTAAAATGGAAACTACGTCTACAAATTTTAATGTAAAGGACATGACTGAGACTTCAAAAAATGTCAATGCCACTCTTAAGGTAATTGAAATAGGAGAGGTAAAGGACATAAAATCACAATTCGGTGATAAACGCGTCTGCGAAGTAAAAGTGGCAGATGCGACCGGAAGCATCTTATTATCGTTATGGGACGACCAGATCGGCAAGATCGCGGTAGATGATACTATTTCTATCCAGAATGGATATATTTCCGTTGTAAGAAATTCCATGAGATTGAATATTGGAAAATACGGCAAAATGCTCCTGGCAGAAGAA
>JAPZAP010000029.1 GCA_027460585.1 Candidatus Methanoperedens sp.
AATTGATGCTGTAAGGATCGAGACCGAATCAAACGGTGTATTTATAAAATCAGATACAATCGGGTCTCTTGAAGCTCTTGTGAATGAATTGAAAAAAGAAAATATCGCTATACATAGAGCTGATATCGGAGATATTTCAAAACGAGATGTCGCAGAAGTAAAAACTATCAAAGACCCGCTTTTTTCAGTCATCCTTGGATTTGAAGTGGATGTACTGCCTGATGCAAAGGAAGAATTAATGGGGTCGGATGTAAAACTGTTCAATAATAATGTCATCTACCGGCTTATAGAAGATTATAAGAATTGGGTGACAGAACAAAAACAGCTCATTGAGAAGAAACGCTTCGAAACAATTATCAAACCGGGAAGATTTATTATCATGCCTGATTGCACTTTCAGGCAGAGCAAGCCTGCGGTCGTGGGTGTGCGTGTCCTTGGCGGAGTGATAAAGACCAATCTTGATGTCATGAAAGAGGACGGTTCTATTGTGGGCATAATTAAAGGAATACAGGAGAACAACGAGAACATAAGTGAAGCAGTGGCTGGTAAAGAAATAGCCATGGCGATAGACGGGCCAATTGTGGGTCGCCAGATAAAGGAAGGCGATACCCTTTACATAGACATACCAGAAAAACATGCCAAGATCGCAGAACAGGAACTTTTTGAATCCATGAAGATCGAAGATAAGGAAACTCTGATGGCATTTATGGTTATCAAGCGCAAAAGCAACCCTTTCTGGGGGAAATAGAGGCCATCCTGCTGCGAAAAGATATTATGGGCATGATTTGCACAATAAGAATTATATAAGTGTATAACGTATATATTATAAAAGAGGGTACAAAATGTCAATACTGGATGTAACGGAAGACCAGATCTTCCAGACCTTAGGAAAAGGAAAGGATCCCAATTTCAAGCAAATAGAAAAAGCAAGGCCTGTTACAATAAAACCAAAGAAAACGTATACAATCAATAGCAATGCAAGAAATATCAATTCAAGAACCATGCCTGTAGTGAAACCTGTGCCACCTGTAGAGGCTCCGGTCCAGCAAGTTGTCATAACTGCACCGCATGATGACGAATCGGTCAAGAAGCTCAAAGAAGATGTGACTGAATTAAATAATCGCATTGCAGGTCTCCAGAAAATGGTAAAATGGTATATAGTGCCGCAATTTATTGTTGTTTTGGTTTTAGTACTTGCTATTGCATTAAAAAGTTAATACTAAATTCCCGACCGATATTTTATTGTATTAGGAATTCTTCTTTGGGGACATGAAATATATTGTCCTCATAGGCGATGGGATGGCAGATTATCCTATTCCTGAAATTGGAGGTTTAACTCCGCTTCAGGCAGCAGATACCCCGAATATGGATTTTATCGCAAAGCACGGCAAGTGCGGTATTGCAAGAACAGTACCCGATGATAAGCCACCCGGAAGCGATGTTGCAAACCTTTCCATAATGGGATATGACCCCCGGAAATATTATACAGGTCGCGGTCCTCTTGAAGCTGCAAGCATAGGGATCAAGCTGGAACCTGATGATATTGCCTTCAGGTGCAATCTGATTACGGAGAAGAATGGATCGCTGGCAGATTATAGTTCAGGTCATATTTCAAGTGAGGAAGCAAGTATACTTATCAAAGCGGTTGATAAGAAATTGGGGAAATCATGCAGATTCTATCCGGGTGTGAGTTACAGGCATTTGCTTGTAATGAAAAATGGTGAGAATGCAGAATGTACTCCCCCTCATGATGTGCTTGGCCAATCGATTGAGGATGTATTGCCGCGTGGTGAATATTCAGATTCCCTCATTTCACTCATTCGGGCATCAAAACCCATCCTTGAAAATCATGAGGTCAATTTGAAAAGAAAAAAAGACGGGAAGAACACAGCTAACCTTATCTGGCCGTGGGGACAGGGAAAAGCTCCTGACATGCCTCTTTTTAAGGACATGTATGGAGTTTCAGGCTCGATCATCTCGGCAGTTGATCTATTAAAAGGGATAGGGAAATATGCAGGTCTTAATGTCATTGATGTTCCTGGCGCCACTGGTTATCTGGATACTAATTTCTCAGGAAAGGCCCAATATGCGCTGGAATCGCTCAAAGAACATGATTTTGTGCTTGTTCATGTGGAAGCGCCTGATGAAGCAGGGCATATGGGAAATATTGAAGCAAAGATAAAAGCGATATCGGATTTCGACGAGAAAGTGGTTGGAGGGATGCTAAATGAACTTGGAGGCTTCGGGGATTATAAGATCATGGTCTTGCCTGACCACCCAACGCCTATTTCAATCAGAACGCACACCAGGGAACCAGTTCCATTTGCTGTTTACTCCTCTACCGAGAGTGCGGATTATGTGGACAGGTTTGACGAATTCGCAACAAAGGACGGTATTTTCGGGCTCGTGGAAGGGCACAGGCTGATGAATTTGCTGATAAAGTAATAAAAACGAGTAATAATGGATCAAGGAATTTACTGGTATCTGTTAGGGACTGCTGCTGCCGTGCTAACTACATTTGGTTTCGTGCCCCAGATAATAAAAATGCACAGGACAAAATCGGCCAGGGATATCAGCGCTGTTACATTATTGCAATTCACCGCCGGCACTATCCTGTGGGCATTTTATGGTTATCATATCCGGGATATAATCGTTATTTCAGCCAATATTATATCTTTTATAATCATGATCGTCGCAATAATCCTGTATAATTTTTATAGTCGAAAATAAATTAATTCGTGATAGTGGATTTTGATTAAGGTCGGTATTTCTCCAGGACTTATAAAGGATTTTCACTCAGTAAACAATATTTCCATTTAAAGGGAAATAGTAAAAATAAAAAGAACTAAGTATTTATCAAGCATGATTCGCGATAATGCTCTCACTCACTTTAACAGGACTCAAACTCAAAAACCCCCTCATGCTCGCCGCTGGTATTATGGGCACCACAGGCGGCTCTCTTAAACGAATCGCCGACAGCGGGGCGGGGGCTGTCGTCACAAAATCCATCGGCTTGGAGCCAAAATCAGGACACAGCAACCCCAGCATGGTTGACGTTGATTGTGGTTACCTGAATGCCATGGGGCTTCCGAACCCATCATATAAAAATTTCCAGCATGAGATAGATACGGCAAAAGAAGGTGGAGTACCCGTCATTGCAAGCATATTCGGGGGATGCTCCCTTGATTTTTCGCAAATTTCAATCGCAATTCATGCCGATGCATTCGAATTGAACGTTAGCTGCCCGCACGCCCAAGGATACGGCGCCGAGATCGGTACTGACCCAATTCTTGTGGAAGAGATTACGCATGCGGTAAAAAACACAGTGGATGTACCCGTATGGGTAAAACTCACACCCAATGTCACAAATATAAAAAGCATCGGACTTGCAGCACAGCGCGGCGGTGCGGATGCGGTCGTTGCAATAAACACTATCAGGGGAATGGCAATTGATATAGAAAGCGGTTATCCCATCCTGGGAAATAAATTCGGGGGCCTATCCGGAAGGGCGATAAAACCTGTCGCAGTAAAAAGTGTTTATGACCTTTATGAAGCGCTTGACATCCCGGTAATAGGAGTTGGAGGCATTTCTGACTGGAAGGATGCAATCGAGTTCATTATGGCCGGGGCGCAAGCGGTAGAGATCGGTTCGGCTGTCGGGAACAACATCAATATTTTCAATGAGATCTCATCGGGTATGGAAGCATTTCTCTCGGAAAAAGAATGGACGCTGGAAGACATATATGGGATGGCGCATCAAGTATGAAACCCATTAATGCAGAAATAATCGAAGTCGTGGAAGAAACACCGACTATAAGGACTTTTTTCTTTGAAAGATCATTTGATCCTGAACCCGGACAGTTCGTGATGGCCTGGATACGAGGCGTGGACGAGATTCCCATGGCTCTCTCTTACGATAATGCAATAACTGTGCAGAAGGTAGGACCAGCAACATCCTCATTATTCGAACTTGGCAGCGGCGATTCTATCGGAATCCGTGGACCGCTTGGCAAAGGATTTGACCGCAAGCCAGGGCATATTTTGCTGGTCGCCGGCGGCGTCGGGGCGGCTCCCCTTGCGCCTCTTGCTGAAAAAGCAAGTTCTGAGGGAATGAAGGTCACAACATTAATTGGGGCAAAAACAAAAAAAGAACTTGTTTTCAGGCAGCGTTTTGAAAAAGCAGGGAATGTGCTGATAGCGACCGATGATGGTTCAGAAGGAAAATACGGTTATGTTACACAGTTAATTGATAATAATAAAGACTACAGCCAGATATACTGCTGCGGCCCTGAGATCATGATGAAAAAAGTCCTGGATAAAGTTCCTCCGTCAAAAGCACAGTTCAGCCTTCATCGTTATATTAAATGCGGAATAGGAATATGCGGGGCATGCTGTTTGGATGGGCTTCGCGTGTGCAAGGATGGTCCTGTTTTTTCCGGGGATGTTTTGAAAAAGAGTGAGTTTGGGATTTACAGGAGAAATGAGTGCGGGGAAAGGGTGAAAGTGTAAAAGAATTTCAAAATCACATGAGATCATCAACATCAAAAAGTTTTCAACTACCCTTCTCCGGTTTCCTGATCGCAAAATCCGCTGCTTTATTCAACACATCATAGTTCTCAGCAACCTTTGGGCAGTAAGCCATTTCATTCCTGCTCAAATCCATCCCTCATTTTATTGCCATTGAAATAACAATTATACGTGCCCCTGCGCCATCTCCAAATATCTGTCCACCAATTACTTTTCCGGTCTTTGCGCCTGTAATCATCATCATAACTTTTCAAGTCTTGTCAGGATTTATATATACCAATATCTTAATAGAGTATCATAAGCACGATTACTATGAGCGACTATACAACGGGTATTAAGGAATTGGATGATGTTATCGGGGGCATTCGAAAAGGGTCGAATATTATGCTTATCGGTCCTCCAATGAGTGGAAAAGAAATCATCCTGAACCACATAATGTATCATGGCGCTGCAAATAATGAAAATGCCATAATTACAGTTACAACACGCGAATCAGCAACTCATATACTGGAATGGTTCCAGGCGAACAATTTAATTCTTCCTATGTCAAGGATCGGAATAGTAGATTGCGTTTCGAAAACGCTGGGAGGAACTGCTGTCGAGAATGAGAATATTAAGATCGCCAGTAGTCCTGTTGACCTGACGGGAATTGGAGTTAAAATAAGCCAATTTTTAGAAGAATTCTTCATAAAAAAGAATAACCAGAAAATCCAGCTCCATATAAATTCACTTTCAACAATATTGATGTATTCGAACATCCAGACCGTTTTCAGGTTTCTTCATGTTTTTACCGGCCGAATAAAAGCAGCAGGCGCTCTTGGAATTTATGTGATCGAGAGCGGTATGCATGACGAACAGGCAATTGCAACGTTAAAACAACTATTTGATGGATTGATCGAGATCAAATCTGAAGATGATAAAAATCTCATAAGAATAGTAGGTGTTTCCCCAAAACCAACCCCTTGGTTTGAATATGAAATTGAGGGTAATAATTTAAAGATATCGAGGGGAAATTAGAATGGTCGAGACAGGCATTCCAAAACTTGATGAATTTCTTGGCGGGGGAATACCAAAAGGGAAGAGTCTTGTTTATTATAGCCAACCGGGAGTTGAAGGTGAGATATTCGGACTGCAAACTGTCTATGGCACGCTAAAAAAGGGCGGGACATGCGTTTTCGTGGTGTCTAGCACTATGCCTGAGATCATAAAGGATCAAATCAAGGAATTCGGTTGGGATATGAATTCGTATAAAGATAAGTTATTTTTTGTAGATTCTTATAATCCCTTGATAGGCGCACATTCAGATGAAAAATATGTTGTTTCAAATCCTGATAATATCGAATATTTTAATAAGACAATAACAGATATTATCAAAAAATTACCCCCCAGCACAATAGTTTTTGGATCTCTTTCAACTATAATGGATCTATGCGGTGAAAAAGAAACAATAGAGGCTGTCAGGAATTGGAATAAATTGGCCATGGTGTATGATCATGTTCTGGTCTATAATTTCACAGCGTGGCCTTATTCGGAGCAAACTTTAGATCTGATAAAGGGCAGCCTGTTCAATTCTGTTATTACTATCGGAGGAATAGCAGAACGGGTTATTTTCGGGCAGTATTTCGGAATACTTAAATCAGATTGGGCTGAAGTATCCAGAAAATCCATGCTTTTCAGGGTTTTAAGACCGGGTGGAATAAGGATTTTTATACCCAAAATCCTTGTCACAGGGCCATTTGATGCCGGAAAGAGCACTTTTGTCCATGCCCTTTCCACACGTGCGATCTCAGTGGACCGGCTAGGCACAACTATTGCGATGGACCATGGCCATGTGGATTATAAAGGTTTTAGTGCGGATATTTTCGGGACTCCGGGACAGGAACGGTTTGATCCGATCATAAAATTACTGAGCGGTGAGTCCATGGGGGTCTTTCTTATCGTGGATTCAACAAATCCTTCGGATTTTGTTCGTGCAAAATATATGCTTGATATCACAAAATCATATGGGCTGCCGTATGTTATCATTGCGAATAAGCAGGATCTGCCTGGAGCGTTGAAGCCGGAAGAAATAAGGGAACAATTCCATTTGCCAGAAGATGTCCCTGTTGTTCCAGTAGTTGCGAAAGATAAAAAAGGTGTTTTTGAAGCATTTGAAGTCTTAATAGACAGGATCACAGGAGGAGTTTAATGTCGGATACGTTAGATATGGTAGATAAACTCCTAGCCGATCTGAAAAATGTCGGCGGGGTTATGGCCTGTGCCGCTGCAAGCCGTGATGGTTTGTTGATCCGGTCTATTATGCAGAACGAAAAATATGTTGAATCCCTGGCGGCAATGTCCGCAACAATGCTTGGGGCTGCGGAGACAGCGACCACTCATGTTGATATGGGCATTCCTACAAGGGTAATTGTTGAATCTGATAATGGAAAACTGATCGTTGTAGGAGCAGGACCTAACGCACTGCTGATACTTCTTGCAAACAAGAACAGTGGGCTGGGTTTAATACTACTTGAACTTGACAAATCCGCACAGAAACTAAAGGAGATATTAACATGAACAAACATGAAACAAAAGCAGAAGCCACTTCTATTGAACCAACGCTCCATGTGGGTAAATCAGGTATAGATGTTGTAGTGGAAGAATTAAAAACCCAGCTTAAGAACCAGAAATTGATAAAAGTTAAATTCCTCAGATCTGCTTTTGCCGATACAGGAAAAAAAGAACTGGCCGAAAAACTGGCTGACCTTTCCAATTCGCAACTCATTGAAGTCAGGGGAAATACGGCGGTTTACAGCCGAAAAAGGTAAATACTATACGATAAATAAGAAAGCTCCCTGAATAATTCAGTTAATATCAGGGAATCGATATCATATTCATTACTGATAAAGATAATTTTACGGAGGACTAACTTGACAACAATATATGATGTGCCCGCAGAGATGCTCATAAACAATGTGGCGCAGAAATTGAAAACAGATGAAAAGGCAAAACCACCCGAATGGGCAGATTTTGTTAAGACAGGCGCTTATAAGGAACTTTCGCCAGATAACGCAGACTGGTGGTATGTTAGATGCGCATCAATCTTAAGGCGCGTCTATATCGATGGACCGGTCGGTGTATCAAGGCTTCGGAGTTTCTATGGCGGCAGGCACAGGAACGGAAATAAACCCATTCATTTTGCAAAAGGATCAGGCTCAATTGCACGAGAAGCATTACAGCAGCTTGAAAAAGCAGGCCTTGTGAAAAACCAGAAGACGGGCAGGATAATCTCTGCAGCAGGTCAGGCATTCATGGATAATTCAGCAAATGAAGTCAAAACCGAGATCGTGAAGACCAACCCGGCAATGGCAAAATATTAAAATATATAGAATATAAATACGGAAATCAATCGATATGGATGAGGATTTAGAAGAAATAAGAAGGCGTAAGCTGGAGCAATTGCAGCAGCAGCAATACAATGCCCAGGGACAGGCTGCACAGCAGGAGCAGGCTCGCGCTGAGTATGAGGCAAAAAAACAGGCTATCATGCGCCAAATCCTCACACCTGAAGCAAGGGAAAGATTGAACACTCTTAAGATGACAAAACCTGAGCTTGTGGCAAATGTGGAAGCACAGCTTGTGTCACTTGCACAGAGCGGAAGGCTTGCTTCAAAGATCGATGATGCAAAACTCAAGGCGCTGCTTCTTCAGCTTCAGCCCAAGAAGCATGAGATGCAGATCAAGCGGATGTGAACAACTGCAATCCAAGTATAGAGTCAAAAATCCTGAATGATTCCAGGATTTTTTCAGAGGATCTCTTATCTGGATTTATCTTCTTGACTTCCTCTGCAAACTCCTGCATAATTTTTATTGCTTTTCCTGTATTCAGGTTGTCATCCATCGCATTTTCAAACTGTTTTCTTGCTTTATTCACTATATTTTCGGCATTGTCTGTTCCATTGGTTATTTTAATACGTTCGATCAAAGCGCAAATCCGGTCTATTTTTTCAGAGGCATCCTCAAGACCCAAAAGTGTGAAATTGAGCCTTCGCCTATAGCTCATGGTCAATAAAAGATACTTTATCGCCATCGGTTTATAGCCTTTTTCGACAAGATCACGGAGCGTGTAGAAATTACCCAATGATTTTGACATCTTCTTCCCGTCTACCATTAGATGCCTGCAGTGAAGCCAGTATTTTGAAGGATTTAATCCAAAAACCGCGAAATTCTGGGCTATTACGTTCTCATGATGCGGAAAAATATTATCAACTCCTCCTACGTGTATATCAAAACGTGGGCCAAGATGCTTAGAACCCATGGCTGAGCATTCTATATGCCAGCCAGGCCTTCCCTTTCCAAGTTCTGTTTCCCAGAAAATATCACCATCCTCTTTTTCATATGATTTCCAGAGAGCAAAATCCGATATAATTGATGTGTCTTCACCCCATTCATCCCGTTTTATTTTCTTCTTTCCAACCTTGAGCTTTAAATGTGAGAGTTTTCCAAAATCCTTGAATTTAGATATATCATAATAAACAGAGCCATCTTTTCCCTGGTAAGCATAACCATTTTTCATCATCTTCTTTATTATATCGATTATCTCAGGTACATGTTCCGTAGCCTTTGGGAAGACATCAGCTGGCACAAGTTCCAGCAAATCCATATCTTCAAAAAAAACTTTTGAGTAATATTGCGTCAATTCCGATATTGTTTTTCCTTCTTTTCTAGCTATTACTATTGATTTATCCTCAATATCCGTGAGATTCATTACTCTTTTAACAATATATCCTTTGTACCTCAAGTACCGCACAAGCACATCTTCAAATACGAAAGTCCTGAAATTCCCAATGTGAGCATACTGATAAACCGATGGGCCGCAGGTGTATATCCCCACAACGTCCCCCAAAGGCTGGAATATTTCTTTTTGTCTGGAAAGGGTATTAAAAAGTTTCAGCATTATAAACCTGCCTGAAATTTCATGTATTGGTTCAAACACAAACTCCAAAATTTTGACGAGAACAATTTTTCACCTTTATGTAGTATTTATTTTACGGAATAATAAAGCATATCCCCTCAATACATCGAAAGCTTAATATGACATCGATTCTTAGGGGAATGAAAGCCGTTACAGGCATAATAGGAGGATAATATGGCGACAGAAGGCCTTACAATATTAGGCAAAACAGTATTTGATACACTATTTATAGACTGGCGAATAATGGCTATTACAGCGATAATATCCATAATTCTGTTCATCGTAGGAATGTATATACAATTAGACAAATGGGGACGAGGCATCCCCGAAGGCGCAACAAAACCCATCGGCGCCTGGGGTGCACTTTCATTAATTATCAGCAGCATCTTTTCAAAGGGCATTGGGCATGCGCTTGAAGTATTGGTTCTGGATGTTGCTTTCCAGAGGAGAACATACAGGCGCAGGAAGCTTGAATGGTTGATGCATATTTTGATATTCTGGGGATGGATCGGGTTATTAATATTGACAATCGTTGCGGCAGCTGCCGAGTTTGCCGGGCCTTTCCTTTTCAATAAGGACTATGTTTACTTTGTAGGTGTCTGGAAATCCCTTGAACTGCCAAATAACATTTTTGGTTATATGCTGGTTCTGGGTATAGTTATAGCAATTTTAAGAAGACTTCTTTCAAAAGGCAAGGATGTTCAGGCAAGAAATGCGGACATTGACTGGATATTGATCATCGGTTTACTTATTGTTGTGGTCACCGGGTTTTATGCACAGGACATTCGAATTGGTTCCGGGGTTCAAAGAGAGCTCATTTCAACGTATGTAGCCACAGCTCCAGGATTCTTTGATAACGCAACCGTAATGTTCCACGAAGTCTTCACACTGCTTTTCTGTGTTGCATATTTGCCTTTCAGCAAGTATTTCCACATGATAACAGCACCATTGACCATCCTTGTTAATCACGGAGGCGAATAACATGGCTAAACAAAAACCCTCATTAAATACGGTTAATTTCAGCGCTACGCAGTTAATGGAATTTGACGCATGTACCCGGTGCGGCGAATGTGTCAAGTACTGCCCAACATATGATGCAAGAGATAAGAACCAGGATATTGAACCCAGGGATAAGATCCTGAGATGGCGGGATTTTATGACCAAAAGTTATGGTCTGAAGGCAAGGCTCTTTGGTCCTGAGATTATCCCACCTGAAGAGATAAAAAAATTCACGGATGATCTTTATAATTGTACAACATGCGGCATGTGCGGAACGGTATGTCCTGCCGGCATCAACACTATTGAACTCTGGGAATCAACCAGAGCGAACCTTGTTAAGTACGGAACAGGTCCATATGGCAAACAGAGCCTTTTCCCCAAACTTATTGAGGAAGGGCACAATCCTTATATGAAGCAGCAGAAAGACCGCCTTGCCTGGATGACCCCGGATATCAAGATCGCAGAAAAATCTGATATTGCATATTTCATAGGATGCACGGCAGGATACAACCAGCAGGTTCTTGGAGTTAGCACAGCGAGAATATTGAACAAACTCAATGTTCCTTTCATGGTTCTGGGCGAGGATGAATGGTGTTGCAGTTCAGCACTTATCAGGACTGGTCAACAGCATATAAATGATACCCCGAAGAAAGCTGCAATCCATAATGTTGAAGCCTTGAAGGCAAAAGGAGCAAAGCGAGTAATATTTGCATGCGCCGGGTGTTTCAGGGCAGCAAAGATCGATTGGCCCCGTGCGTATGGAAAAGCGCTTCCATTTGAAGCTATCCACATGTCACAGTTCCTTGCAGAACAAGTTGATGCGGGAAAGATAAAGTGGGAAAAGAGTCTTAACAAGACGGTTACTTATCATGACCCGTGCCACCTTGGAAGACACGTTGGCGTATTCGAAGAGCCCAGGAAAGTCATAAAGAGTATGCCGGGCATTAAACTTGTGGAAATGAAACGAAACCGCAAGGAACAGAGATGTTGCGGCGCCGGCGGAGGCGTAAAAGCAGGTATACCTGACCTTGCTCTTGGCGTAGCCAAAGGAAGAATGAATGACGCAAAAGAAACAGGCGCAGAAGCATTGATCAGTACTTGCCCATTCTGCAGGCGTAACCTGCTTGACGGAAGGGATGAACTCAAACTGGATATGAGCGTGGACGACCTTGTAGTACTGACCGCTAATCTCATGGGTTTGAGCACAGATGTAAAGGCACCTGCACCAGGCGCTCCAAAGGAATCCATAAGCGACATGTTCAGGACGCAGACGATCCCGCCAAAGCCGCCAGCAGAACCAAAGAAAGAAGAGCCAAAGGCTGCAGCAGCACCAGCAGCGCCAGCACCAAAGGCTGAAGCACCGAAAGCTCCAGCAGCACCGAAGACTGAAGCACCGAAAGTTAAGGCAACACCAGCACCAAAGACTGAGGCGCCAAAAGCTAAGGCAACACCAGCACCAAAAACTGAAGCGCCAAAAGCGCCAGCCAAAGAGGCTGCAAAGACTCCGGCGGCAAATAAGAAGTAGGCATTGCCTACTTTTTTCATTTTTATTAATTTTTTTAATTAACTGTCGCACCTGACGATGGAATTATTGCTATCTAAAGCAATTTCAAGGAGAAGATTTGGATCTAACACAACTTCTATCTGAACATAAAGAATCTTTCAAACAGAAATTCATTGAAGCCCTGGCACGAAAAAATTCAATGACAGTAGATAAGGCAAGAAAAGATTTAAAAGATTTTATTGACCAGTTCGTGGATGAGAAATATGTGAAGATTTCGAAGGTCATTGAAAGGATATATGATATTGAAAAACCTGTTATCCTGAATATCAGGCGCGACAGGATGCGTGAAGATAAATGCAAGATATGCGAAGGCAATGAACCAAATATACACGCGATCGAAAAAAAATACGGCAGCATGATAGAGATATTTGAGGTCATTGAGGACAGGCCTGAAGGTGCGCTTTACCAGATAATCTTCCATGAAGAAGCGGAAGAAAAAAAACTCCCTCTTACGGCTGTGATCAATAAAGGAGAACTGATAAAGTTCTGGGCAGGAAAAACCGTGGATTCAGCCGTGTATGAGCAATATATTAAGAAATGCCTTCCATAAGATTAATATAAGAACAGGATTAAACATGAACAATTATTACGGAGGTGAAAAGCATGTGCAGTGTAGGTGATACATTCGGTAGTATCGAGATCCCGCAATTTGAATCGAAATTATACAAATGCGATGATTGCAAAAATGAGTTTAAGGGCATAGGTAAAAAAGTGGTCTGCCCAGCTTGTATGTCAAAAAAAGTAGCTCTTATTAACAACGAATAATGATCCAATTAAATAGCGATGAAATGCTCCTTGTCCGGGGAAAAGAAGGTACCCTTGGTATTGTCAAAGTAGGAGAAAATAAGCAATTTTTTCTTGAAACAGATACCGAGGAAATAATCCTGGCACTTGAGCCTGAAGATTTGCTTGTGGCTTCTGGTTTCGGGATCGACCAGACCATTATAAATGGCTTAAAATGTGTTTTGTATATGATACGTGTTGTGGGCTCACCCTTCATCGCCCTCCCGAAGAAGCATCCTGCATCAAAACGCCTCAAGATCGTGGTTTCAGCAGGGGACAGGATACGCCTCAGCTGCACCATTAAGCCTGGAACCCATCCAGAACAGGATATATTATGCGGCGCCGGTGAGTTTGATGGCGTGGAGATATCGGGGGTTGAAGGTGGAGTTGAGTTTAAGAATCTCAAGATTGATAATTTTGAGACAATTCCTTTTGAGATAAATTAACAGCTATAGCATAGTTCATAAATATCTGTAATTTATGAACAATTAGCCGCAGATGAACGCCAGATGGACTGTAATAGAACACGGATTGCACGGATGACGCAGATGCACACGGATCCGTGAATATCCGCGCAATCCGCGTCATCCGTGTTCTAAATCGTTGTTGTTGTATTTGTTCGTAAAATGTCGTCCAGATTACTGTTTGCTCTTACGGTCAGTTTCGAACTTCACTATAACTCGTACGAACTCTAAACGAACTCACGGTATCGGGGTTTGCTGCAGTTCGCATTAGTTCTTGTTTTTTTTTATGAAAAACAGGTGTCCGATGTCACCAGTTCAGATGACCGCAGGCAAAGTCTTGGTCTACCCTTTCACAGCCTGCCTTAAAGCTTCGATAGATGGCGGCGCTCCCGTGAACGCTTTTTTGCGGTTGATGAATACCATAGGGACAGCTTTTACCCCATAAAGTGCAGCTTTTGCAAAACCCTGCGGCGTGGCCGTTGATACTTCAAAGACATGTAATCCCGGCATCTGGGCGGCGAGTTCCCGCGCCATCGAAAGCGCCATCGGGCAGTGTGGACATGTGGGTGATGTAAAAACCTCGATCACGGTCTTAGGTTTTGGCGTTAAAATTTCCTGCTGGCGCTTCATCAATTCTTCAAGCTTTTTCTTTTTTATATTTGCAAGTTCATCTTCTACCATATTATCTCTACATTGCTATTTTCTCTTTATTAATGTGATCCCCGTTACAATACTTATCAAGCCTGCAGGTAATCCGAATATGAATGAAAGTGTCAGGATCGACCCTCCGATAATAAGACCAATAACAGAAGAAAAATTCATTATAAATATAAACAGCATTAAAGGAAACACGATAAATTCAGCCCCCAATCCAATAAAAGTCCATCCCAGCACTTTTGTTTCATCGGGAAGACGATTCATTTTTCCTGACAGCAAAGGTATTGAAAGTAATGAGAGAATAAGAATCAAACCCAGAATGATCTTCTGTACAGGAAAAGAAAAATACGAAACCTGGGGCGCGGTCAGAAGGATAAGAAGAATGCTCAAACCAGATGCCAGTACGACCGCGCATCCGGCGCAGAGTATTGTTTTTCTTTTTAGTTCCATGTCAGTTGTTGAACTAATATTATGTTACACAACTATAAAAGGCTCAAGGTAAGCGCTAATAGTCGCTGCTATCCGGGCGAGTTTTTGACAAAAACTTACCTTGAGTTCTTGATCATAATCCCGATTGTTTCTTCCTCTTTTGGCCTGATTTTATCAGCAATATCCAATAACCCTAATTCCTTATCCAGATCTAAAATCAACATCTCAAGGCGAATAGCATTCTGCTTTTCCGTTTCATATTTTTCACTTGCTTCATGGTACCTGTTGCTGATTTCCTCGAAATTATTCTTTAAAGTTTTTGCTGACGCCTCAAGCTCTCGGATTAGAGATGTTTTCTTTTCAATTTCTTCCTTGTGTTCTCCAGGAATCCCCTGTCCTTTACTGAGTTCCCTTTCCAGGTTTGAAACCTTCTCCCGTTCTTTATCAAGTTGAATGGAAACTTCCTGGGCCCTAACTCTTTCTTTCTGGTACATCAGTCTGAGATCCTCAAGCTCGGCATTTAGTTTATTTGCAGATTCCTCATATGCCCTCACTATCTCCTGATATCTATGGACCTCTTTCTTCAATCCCTCAATAATTTCTTCCTGATGCTTGTCTGGAATGTATGTTACTTCGGAATGTTTCTTCTGTTCCTTGATTATCTCCTGTTGCTTTTCAATCAGCTTATGCAATTCCAAAATCGTTTTCTGCTTTTCTTCAAGTTCCCTTTTAGTTTTATTTACAATGTTTTCGTATGATTGTTTTTCAGAAACCTCTACTGTGGAAGGCTTTTTTTTCAACAAAGAACTAATCCAGGTTCTAAAAGACATTAATTCATATCCTGTATTTGGATTTTATCTTTTTTAGATCTTCTACATATGAGGGGTTTTTGTTAAGAACATCTATAATCCGATTCTGGAGTTCTTCTCGCCTTTGCACAGGCTCCTCCAATAATTTTTCTTTAATCGGCTGATACACTTTCTGTGGCACTTTCTCTACCTTCTGCTTTCTGCTCTCAACACCACCCGGTTCAACTCGCTCTACTTTGGCTTCGTTGGTCAATCCTTTAATTCTCCTTAGAACGTCCAGGGTTAATTGTGCTACTTTATCGTTTTTATGCAACAATGCTTTCTGCAGATTCTTATAATCTCCTACAATGCCATAATCAAGAAATGTATCAAGAATTTTTAACGAATCTATTGCAATAAGAGATGAAGATGATGCCTGAACACAAAAGAATGGATACATGGATTTCCATATATCATTCTTTAATTCAATCCCTTTTACCAGACCAGGCGACATTTCTCTTAGAAAATCTAATGAGTTACGGGCAATGCCAATATTTTTATGGTACAGGACCTTTTGCAATCCGGGGAAGTATTTCCTTTCTACCCCCATATCTGCAAGAATACTGATATTGCGTAAAGTTTCGATGACTACCGCATCTTCTTCCGATTGCAGCAAGTTATTAAGAAATGGATATATATTCTCATCTGCTATTGATTGAATTGTTTTTCCAAGAAATATCATACTTACTCAAAAACATGAATCTCTTTTCCAATATCCATACCTCTTATTATGTCCAGTGCAAGATAAGCAACCTGCTTATTCTTGTGTAACATCATCTTTTCTATAGGATTAAAGAGAATCACCTTGATTTGCGCGTCATCCGATAACACATTCGCTGCATTCATTGCATTGAGCACTATGTCGTCAGAACCGGATTTGAAGCAGTTAACAAGAAATGGGATTGCGGCATCCGTTAGAATTTTGTTATATTCACTTGGGTTAAGAGGCTTTGTCTTACCCTCGGTCTCGTGCATAAGCCTCAGTACATCCAGGGAGAGATATGCAACATCCCTGTTCTTATGCTGTAACGCGCTGTTAAGATCATTGGTTAACTCAGTCAGGGGACTATAATAAACAAGCCCCTTTGCTGCCTTCAGGGAATCAAGGACAAGCTCGCTTTCTGAAGATTTTATACATCGGGAAAAAAGCGGAATCAAATTTTTTTCAACAAAGTTTTCCATTAATCACTACCTCCATTCGACATAGTATAATTATTCTCTTAAGATATAAATTTATTGATTATTTATGGGTGTAAAATCTTTTGGTGTTAATTTTATAAAACGTAAATACGCTATCATAAATCTGCGTTCATCCGCGTTTATCTGCGGTTTTTTATTTTCAAATATTTTATGATAGCTCCCTAACACCAAACTTTTTGACTACCCCGATTATTTTTGGTTGTTTCCATCTTTTCAGCGAGTTTTGCGATTCCCCTAATCCTTTTTTTCTTTTTCGGATTTATGCATTATATCAATTGCCTTATCATAAGCCTTTATAGCCTCATTATATTTCCCTTCTTCATAAAGGTCAAAACCTCTATTATTCCAGGCATCGGCATCCTCCGGCATTACTTCCATAGGTTTTTCATGCACCGTTACATATTTTCCAGGTACTGTTTTAGATTTTTTGTTTTTCCTTAATATATAAACGACAAAACCAATGATTATGAAACCAATTATAATATATACCCATATAAAGGATTTCGATTCTATTATCTTTGGCAGGGGCATATTTATTATTGCCGGGATTTTGCCTGCTTTAACGGTGGCGGCTGGATAATGAGAACCGGCAACAATTGCAAAAGGTAAGAATGCGTTGGTTTTTGCTACATAATATACGAATTGTTCATCAATGCTCTTTGGCGCGGTTTCCAGTGTAACCCAACTGCTTCCATCCCATCCAAGAAGACTTACACTTCCCTCATCAAGGTTATTCTCTGCAAGCCAGCTTCTATCGACTTTGAATCCTATGAACGCATCTATAATGCCCTCTCCGCTTTCAAGTTGCTTCGCGCCCACCCAGATGTTATAATATTTATAAACAATCCCCAAAGGCGGTGTTACTCCTGCTATTTTTGATACATCTTTGAGAAGTTCCACTCTTACGCTTGTAATTCCAAAATTATCTGACGGGGTTATTAACACTTCAGAAATTGCAAGGTCTGGCGAAGTAACTATAAAAGATGCCGGAACATTTGCCGCTAAATTTTCGTCCATAGTTTCAAAAGACTCTATGTTACTAAATGGTTCCGGGGAAATTACGCCTGCTCCGCCTCCACCTACTCCTGAAATGGGCAGAAATGGCAGAGGGGATGTGGTGGAAGTTGGGGTTGGCGTGGGAGGCGCAATTTTTGTTCCTATAAGTGCGAAGGTCGATAAGCCCTTCATCCTGAAAACAAACGTATAGCTATTGTTCACGGAATCGTAGTTATATTTCTCAGGTGTCTGGATTTGTCCAACGGACCCGTTCGAAAAAATCTCAACCAAAATCACATTATTAAGTTGGGATGCAGCCATGTTATTATACCACTCCCCACTCACAGTCATGAATACCGGTACTTCGAGGATGTCCTGTGCAGTTGCGCCATCAAGTTGAGCCGATGTTACAAATGCAATGTGTTTTCCAACATCAGTAATACCAAGAGAAGACTGGAGAGCTGCAAGGATTACATCCTGCCCAACTAGTCCTGCATCCGTGCCTCCCCTTGCCATCAAATCATCTGCAATATCCGGATGAAGTGACATCGTAAATATCATGCCGCTTAACTTTGACGAAGCATTTATTCCAACATCTACATCGCTTGATACTTTTCCAATGCCTGTGAAATTAGAGTTGATTTGTGAATTGTTCAACATTATGCTATCTATTGTAAATATAACATGATCTCCCGATACAATCGGATTACTGATAACGAGTTCAATTGTAGAAGTTCCGATGTTATAACCGATGCGTGTACCGTTCACAATACCAATAGCTGTTGCCGTAGACATGCTAATCTCTCCAACGCCACCATTTATTTCGATACTGCAATTATCTACAACAAAAGTCGGTGAATGTGTTATAAAAAGAGACTTATCACCAAATATATCATCGAGAATGGATTTAGTCTTAAACGCTATACCCAATGAAGCTGATACATTATTTGCCAGTGCATTAACGTATGAAGTGCCTGGGGATGTAGAAGAAACCAATACTACAGTAGCTATACCCTTTAGTGTCTGCGCAGACAGTGTTTGACTATCCGAAACCTTACCGATGTCAGATTCTGTTAGATAAAGCAAGCCATCTGAAGTCGTAAATAATACATTTGTACCATCAATCACAGCGGTTCCGTTGACATCTGTAAGATATGCAACGATTTTTGCTTTATCCTGGCCATCTGCATCCAACGCTGCCGGATTGGAGACTATAGTAATATTGAACGTATTGCCAGGTGCCGTAACCGGTACAGAATAATTAACAGATCGTGTAGTTGTTGCCGTATTGTGGTTTGTGCTGTTATCTGTAGCAATTACTGTAATTGTATTCCGGCCTGGGTTCAATGAAGTTGATGAATTGAACAAGTTACCATTCACTGTTGCTGGAACACCATTAACAGTCACAGAGCCTATCCCAGTGTTATCTGAAACAGTGCCATACACCTCTATGGTATTGTCAACTGCCTTAATTTCGAACACGTCGCCCGGCAATCGTGTATCAACGCCAGGGTATTGTACACTGAGAATCGGCGGCTGGGTATCAGGTGCTATTATTCGGGTAACCATTAAAGTTGTGGTATTTGTATTTAGATTACTGCTTGAGTCTATGGCTTGAACTATAATAATGTTTGATCCGGGATCGAGGTCAATCGATGTTCCAAATCTGCCATCGGATGTTATAGTGACTGGTACACCGTTCACCGTAGCCGAACGAATCCCGCTATCATCAATTGCTCTCCCGCTCACAACAATAGAACTGGTATTAAGAACCGTGACATTTACAGGCTGATTCACCGCCAATATTGGTGGTGTAGTATCCTGGACAAGCGGGGGTGCGTAGGTAACTGTTCTTGTCACGGTTTCAGTATTCACATTCGGACTGGCATCCGTAGCAAAAATAGTAATTGTATTTCTGCCATTTACCAGGATTACTGTTGTGCTGAAGCTGCCTGTTGGATCTACTATTACAGCATCCCCGTTAATCATTACCGAATGTATCCCACTGCTATCGAAAGCCGTGCCACTCACTGTAGTAGAGCTGGTGGTAAAGATCTGGCCGTTAGTTGGCGTATTCACGACCATTGTTGGTGGTGTGGTGTCTGGTACAACTGGAGGCGAGTAGGTGATTGTTCTTGTTATTGTTGCTGTATTATCGGCATTATCTGTCGCTACCACTGTGATCGTATTTGTCCCCGGAACAAGGAATACGCTCGTACCGAAATGACCTGGACTTAACGGGATTTTCGCACCATTCACGGAAACCGTTTTTACCCCACTATCATCCGTTGCAGTTCCGCTCACGGCAATAGAACTTGTAGTAAATATCTGGCCATTTGTTGGCTGATTCACAACCAATTTTGGCGGTACTGTATCAGGTAGAGACGGGGGCACATAGTTAACTGTTCTTGTTACATTCGCGCTGTTGTGGTTGCTGCTGCTATCTATAGCTTCCACGGTGATTATGTTTGTGCCTGGATTTAATGTAAGGGTAGATGTAAACGAATCCCCTGTAATTACTGCGGGCGCGCCGTTCACGGTTACTGAGAGTATGCCGCTGGCATCCGTGGCAAAGCCGTTCACTGTAATCGAATTAGTAATGAAGACCCGGGCATCTATCGGCTGCATTACGATGAGCACCGGGGGTGTTGTATCCGGCACACCAGGAGGCGTAAACGTAACTGTTCTTGTCACTATTGCAGTATTCGCATTCGGACTGGCATCCGTAGCAGTGAGCGTGATCGTGTTGCTGCCATTTACCAGGATTATTGTTGTACTGAAGCTACCTGACGGACTTATTGTAACTGGAATACCATTTACTGTTATGTTAGCAATTCCGGATGGATCTGTCGCAGTACCACTTACGGTAATTGAACTTGTAATGAAGGACTGGTTGTTTATCGGCTGGGTGACTATCAACAGCGGCGGTGTCGTATCCAGGATTGTGGTTACAGTCACCGTAGCTGTTCCGCTGACACTACCATTTGTTGCAGTTATTGTAGTCACGCCTGCTGCTAATGTCGTGAATACACCCGTGATGGTAATGGTACCCACGGTCGAATTGCTGCTGCTCCAGCTCACAGTTGCATTTATCGGGTTACCGAACTGATCTTTGGGAGATGCTGTGAAAGTTTGCATATTACCCACAACGACCGACGCAGTCGATGGCGAGACCGTTATACTGGTTAACAAGGGTGGTAGTGCAGTCACGGTCACTGTAGCTGTTCCGCTGACACTAGCATTTGTTGCGGTTATTGTAGTCGTGCCGGCAGCTATTGCCGTGAACAGCCCTGCGCTTGTGATAGTCCCCACGCCTGTATTGCTGCTGTTCCACGTCACAATTGCACTAATCGGGTTATCGAACTGATCTTTAGGAGATGCTGTGAAGGTTTGCGTATTACCCACAACAACCGAAGCAGTCGCTGGCGAGACTGTTATACTGGTTAACACTGGTGGTAGTGCGGACACGGTCACTGTAGCTGTTCCGCTGACACCACCACTTGTTGCGGTTATTGTAGTCGTGCCAGCAGCTATTGCCGTGAATACACCGGTGCTGGTAATGGTACCCACGCCTGTATTGCTGCTGCTCCAGGTCACAGTTGCATTTATCGGGTTGCCGAACTGATCCCTGGGCGATGCTGTGAAGGTTTGTGTATTACCCACAACGACTGATGCAGACGCTGGCGAGACTGTTATACTGGTTAACACAGGTGGTAGTGCGGACACGGTCACTGTAGCTGTTCCGCTGATGCTGCCATTTGTTGCGGTTATTGTCGTCGTGCCTACGGCTATTGCCGTGAACAGCCCTGCGTTGGTGATAGTTCCCACGCCTGTATTGCTGCTGCTCCAGGTCACAGTTGCATTTATCGGGTTGCCGAACTGATCCCTGGGCGATGCTGTGAAGGTTTGCGTATTACCCACAACAACCGATGTAGTCGCTGGCGAGACCGTTATACTGGTTAACACTGGTGGTAATGCGGTCACGGTCACTGTAGCTGTTCCGCTGACACCACCACTTGTTGCGGTTATTGTAGTCGTGCCTGCAGATATTGCCGTGAATACACCCATGCTGGTGATAGTTCCCACGCCTGTATTGCTGCTACTCCACGTCACAGTTGCACTAATCGCGTTACCGAACTGATCTCTGGGAGATGCTGTGAAGGTTTGCGTATTACCCACAACGACTGATGCAGTCGCTGGCGAGACTATTATACTGGTTAACACAGGTGTTGGTGTGGTCACGGTCACTGTAGCTGTTCCGCTGATGCTGCCATTTGTTGCGGTTATTGTAGTCGTGCCTGCAGATATTGCAGTGAATACACCGGCGCTGGTGATAGTTCCCACGCCTGTATTGCTGCTGCCCCAGGTCACAGTTGCACTAATCGGGTTACCGAACTGATCTTTCGGAGATGCTGTGAAGGTTTGGGTATTACCCACAACAGCCGATGCAGTCGCTGGCGAGACTGTTATACTGGTTAACACAGGTGTTGGTGCGGTCACGGTAACCGTGAAATTGGCCGCAGAGATTGAACCATTCCTGTCACTTACAGTGATCTGCCAGGAATGGATGCCTATATCGCTGCTTGTTGTTGGCAAGAGCAGCGTGCCGTTATTCGTGTAGAATGTTCCGTTGGTGAAATTTCTTGCAAAAACCGGAGTGTCGCCATCCAGATCACTTGAAGTCGGGTATATCGATAATGGGTCCCCGGCTGTTAACGTGTAACTTCCCGATACATTCCCTATTGCCACAGGATTGTTGGCGACCTGAGTATCATAGGATACGGCTGTAGTGTTCAAAGTTCCTGCGCCTGAACTGTTGAACGCATAAACCGAGATGTTGCTCCAGCCGTGCGGAGCCAGACCTGAATTATTGTAATAGGTGTTTGTGCCGTTGTGCCAGGTGCCGTTGACGCTTACGTTATACGAATTTGTTACGTTCCCGCTCCCGGCCTGCCATGTATGGTTCATGAAGAAATTGCCAGTGTTGCTGATTATATTTGCAGGTATCGGAGGTATGTAGGCCGGGAATGTGGTCACCGCAGTGCTGGTATTCACGCTTGCAAACTTCGAATTGTCGCCCTGCGAGATTGCGGTTATGTTCACAAGGAATTTGCCCGGGGAGGTATTGGTTACATTGAGAGAGAAGAATAAGCTCTGGTCCGGACTGAGAGTAGAAGTGGGCGAGGAGATATCGAGAGCCGCTATAGAGGCGGTGTTCGCGTTGGTGACTATCAAGGTGTAGGAATCAGGATCGCTGCCGTTATTGGTAAGAGTGAGCATGTAGGTGGCATTCACGCCGACACTGGGGCTCTTTGAAGTAGTATCTATGCTTAAACTAACAGCCCGGACAGCACCAACCGCAGTGCTGGTATTCACACTGGCGAACTTCGAACTGTCACCTTGCGAGATTGCGGTTACGTTCACAAGGAATTGGCCTGAGGAAGTATTGGTGACGTTGAGCGAGAAGAGCAAACTCGCTCCCGGTGCCAGAGCCGGTGTTGGCGAGGAAGTGTTCAGCAGAGCAGTAGAGGCACTGTTTGCGTTATCGACGACAAGATTATAGGTATCCGGATCGCTGCCGGTGTTGGTGAGATTGAGAAGGTAGGTTGCACTGGTTCCGGCAGATGTTGACTGTGCGGATGTATTTACGGTCAGGCTAAATTCCGTTACTGCAAGCACTGTGGTTGTAGTATTGGCGTAGGCGGATTTTGTTATATCACTTGATGTGGCTATGACATTGACTGGGAACGTGCCTGATGAGGTATTTGTGACATCAAGGGCGAATACCAGGCTCTGGCCGGCATTCAGTGCCTGGCTCAATGAGGTGTTCAGGAGAGCAGTAGAGGCACTGTTTGCGTTATCAACGACAAAAGTATAGGTATCTGCATCAGTGCCGGTGTTGGTGAGGTTGAGAACGTAGGTTGCATTGGTTCCTGCAGAGGTTGCCTGTGCGGATGTATTGACGGTCAGGCTAACTGCCTTTACTGCGGTCACCGTGGTTGTGGTATTGATGTATGTAAATATGTTTGAGTCATTCACCGAAGTTGCTGTGATATTGACGGGGAACGTGCCTGATGAGGTATTGGTGACGTCAAGGGCGAAAATCAAGCTCTGGCCGGCATTTAGTGTCTGGCTCAATGCGGTATCCAGGAGAGCAGTCGAGGCACCGTTTGCGTTATCAACGACAAGAGTATAGGTATCTGCATCAGTGCCGCTGTTGGTGAGGTTAAGAAGATAGGTTGCATTGGTTCTGGCAGATGTTACCTGTGCAGGTGTATTTACGCTCAGGCTAACTGCCGTTACTGCAAGCACTGTGGTTGTGGTATTGACGTAGGCAGACTTCGTTATATCACTGGATGTGGCTATGACATTGACAGGGAAAGTGCCTGATGATTCATTTGTGACGTTAAGTGCGAATATCAGGCTCTGGCCGGCATTCAGTGCCTGGCTCAATGAGATGTTCAGTAGAGCAGTAGAGGCACTATTTGCGTTATCAACGACAATAGTATAGGCATCTGCGTCAGTGCCGGTGTTGGTGAGGTTGAGAAGGTAGGTGGCATTGGTTCCGGCAGATGTTGCCTGGGCGGGTGTATTGATGCTCATGCTAACTGCCTTTACTGCGGTCACCGTGGTTATGGTGTTGACGTAAGCAGACTTTGTGTAGTCATTGCCAGAGGTTGCTGTGACATTAACATGGAATGTTCCTGATGCTGTATTGGTTACATTTAAGGCAAAGAATATGCTCTGCCCTGCATGCAGGGTTACCGTAGAAGTGTGGTTGAGGGATGCTGTTGATGCACTGTCTGCATTGTCTATCGCAAGTGTGTAGGAATCTGTGCCTGTGCCGTTGTTGGTTAAATTAAGAACGTAGATGGCTTTAATTCCGGTTGTAGTTGACTGCGTTATTTCAGAGATGTTCAGTAAACTTGTTGCATAGGTTGCAGTTACGTTGGTGGTGGTATTGATGTACCCGAACTTCGACGAGTCGTTGTCCGATGTGGCGGTTATGTTTATCAGGAATAGCTGGAACCTTGTGTTTGTTAAGGTCGCATTGGTGACGTCGAGTGCGATTATTTTGCTCTCACCCGGATGCAATATTACCGGAGAAGTGATATTGAGGGATGCAGTAGTTGCACTGTTTACATTGTCTATCGCAAGAGTGTAGGAATCAGTACCTGTGCCGCGGTTGGTCAGGTTAAGCACGTAGGTTGCGTTCACGCTTGCGTTGGTTGAATTTGTTAATGCTGAGATGCTTGCCAGGCTTGTTCCATAGGTTGCAGTTACGTTGGTGGTGGTGTTCACGTATGCGAAATTATCAGGGTCACTGGTCGAGGCAGCGGTGACATTAACAAGGAATAGCTGGAACCTGGTGTTTGTTAAGGTTGCATTGGTTACATTCAGTGAGAATATCCTGCTTTCACCTGCGTTTAATATTACCGGGGAAGAAATGTTGAGGGAAGCTGTGGTTGCACTGCTTGTATTGTCTATTGTGAACGTGTAGGTATCTGAGGCACTGCCGCTGTTTGTCAGGTTAAGAACGTAGGTTACGTTTACGCCTGCATTGGTTGACTGCGTTAATGCAGAGATGCTAGTCAAACTGGTGCCTCTCGTAGGCGTTACATTAGTTGTGGTATTGATGCACGCAAGCTGCGAAGAGTCGTTGTTCGAGGTTGCGGTTACATTTACCCGGAATAAGCCAAAGGAACTAGAAAGCGTTGCATTGGTTACTTTTAAGGCAAAGAATATGCTCTGCCCTGCATGCAAGGTTACCAGAGAAGTGTGGTTGAGAGAGGCCATTGTTGCACTATCTGCATTGTCTATCGCAAGAGTGTAAGAATCTGTGCCCGTGCCGTTGTTGGTCAGGTTGAGCACGTAGGTTGAATTAATTCCGGTTGTGGTTGTCTGATCAAGCACGGAGATGTTCAGTAAACTTGTTGCATAGGTTGCAGTTACGTTGGTTGTGGTATTGATGTGTCCAAACTTCGAAGAGTCGTTGCCCGATGTGGCGGTTATGTTAACCAGGAAAAGCTGGAACCTGGTGTTTGTTAAGGTTGCATTTGTGACGTTGAGGGCGATTATCCTGCTTTCGCCGGAATTCAGGGTTACCGGAGAGGAGAGATTGAAATCTGCCGTGGTTGCACTGCCTGCATTGTTTGCGGTAAGCGTGTAGGAATCAGTGCCTGTGCCGCTGTTGGTCAGGTTGAGAACGTAGGTTGCATTAATTCCAGTATTGGTTGACTGCGTTATTGCAGAGATGTTGACCAGGCTTGTGGCGTAGGTTGCAGTTACGTTGGTCGTGGTGTTGATGTACGCTAGCTCCAAAGAGTCGCTGTTTGAGCTTGCAGTTATGTTTACCAGGAAAAGCTGAAATTTAACGTTTGTAAGCGTGGCATTTGTAACATTCAGCAAGAATATCCTGCTTTCACCTGCGTTTAATATTACCGTCGAAGAAATGTTAAGGGATGCAGTGGTTGCACTGCTTGCATTGTCTATTGAGAGCGAGTAGGTATCTGACGCAGTGCCGCTGTTTGTCAGGTTAAGAACGTAGGTAACGTTTACGCCTGCATTGTTTGACTGCGTTAATGCGGGGATGCCTGTCAGGTTAACGCCGCGGTGAACTTTCAATATCTCGAAGTCGTGCTGCTGGCTCCACCCCGTATAATTGAATGTCACCCATCCCGAAGTGTCTGATAATACTGCCTGGTTGAAACTTCCATCAACCCAGAAACTATAATTTGTCGATGGTAATTGCATTTGGGCTGACACATTGAGATAGCCCTCCGTGCCATTCCCGGTGTAATTTACGGCATCGTTAACATTGTCATAAGAAATATTCGACAGCGTTTTGTTGGTGTTTGCCGTGAACCTGATAGCAGTGCCGTTGATGTAAAACTGGAGTGTGGATGCTGGTGAGTCTGTTGGGCTGTATATCGTAATGTTTGTTGAGGTCTGGGGTGCAAGCACTTTGATGAAGGCGCTGTTGTCGAGGTAAAAATTGACATCGTTTACAATGCTGACCTGAGCTGAAGCTATACCGATTATCAATGCAACGCTTATCAAATAAATAAATAGTTTCATATTATTTTTAATGCGATAAGTTTAATAGATCAAAAACCACACCTTTTCATTTTTTATTCCATGCAGCTAGGTTTTTGAAGAATAGTTCTCCATCTTTCTTTTCCCCCATAATTATCCAATCCTTAGCGCTATAATATAGCTTGCAGTATTTCCTGCTACTCCAGGAAGATCAGTTACAGCCGCTTTGATAACTGCAGCTTTACCAAGAGCAGCACAAGCTACCTGCACGGTGTCTGGTGAACTAAGTGAAATAACTCCTGATAAATGGATTACCGCCAAAGTGTTTGTAGTTTCTTCACCTGAAGATATTACATGGATGACACCTGACGTATTTTGTGACATATTACACGTTGCTCCAGCATTAGCAACACTTACTGTAACTCCTGAATTAAGAAACCATGTTCCGGCTGGAAGATTTGTTATGTTAGGCCCGACAACGTATAAGCCGTTGCCTGATGCAGTTTTGTCACCAGATAAATACGATGAAATGTTGGTTATATTAAGGAATGAACTATCTACTTTGCCGCTTGTTATTTTCGAGCCATTGATATTAGAAATATTAGACCCGTCACCATTCAAAAAGCTGGCGTTTACCGTGCCAATGACATCCAATTTATTGCCTGGGCTCGCTGTCCCGATGCCGACGTTGCCTGAAGTTGAACTAACATATAATGCAGTTCCACCGGTTGAAGTATAAATTTCCGTGGTCCCGTTCACTGATAATTTCTCATCAGGATTTGCTTTTCCAATGCCGACCCTATGATTAACAGCATCAATGAACAATGTATTTGTATCGAAGCTTTGATTAAAAGAACCAAATGTGTTTATGGAATCGTTATAAGCAATATTGGCTGGCATTACGCTTTTTGCAATACTTCCAGATGTAATATTTGCGCCATTCACGTTGTATAGATTTGCAGATTGATTTACTTCTGCAAGCGTGGTCTTTGCATTCCATATGCTTGCCGATGCGATATAAGCATCCGCAATCGCCGTTCCCTGCCATGTTCCGGTTGTAATTGTTCCGACAGTGGTAATCGCTGCCTGACCGATCCAGTTTGTGGCGATGTCTATGGTATTGCCGCCAGAAACATTAATCCGGTTTGCGGTTCCCAGCACTGATTTTAGAGAACTGCTGTTCGGGAAGTCGCCACCGTAAGTTCCAATGGTAGAGTTCGGGAAATTGGTACCGTAGGTAGCGGTGTTTAATTTATTCCCCAAATCCGTAACAAGACCCGTTACCTGGGATTCACCTATCTGTGCTGAGGAATTTACCTGAGCGAGAGTGGTTTTGGCTGAAATTGTGCTGTTCGGGAAATCACCACCGTAAGTTCCAATAGTGGAGTTCGGGAAGTTGGTACCGTATGTTAAAATCAAAAGATAATTTGCCAAAGAGGTATTCGGGAAGTTTGTCGGGATATTCGTCAAATTACTATAGTTCCCGGAATAGAAATTTGCAGTTGCATTGGTTACATATCCTGAATTTTGAAGGGTGGTTATTGATGTCTGAATTCCTGATACACTGCTGTTCGGGAAGTCTGTCGGCTTATTCGTCAGATTATTATAGTTTCCAGAATAGAAATTTACCGTTTCATTGGTTATATATCCAGAATTTTGAAGGTTTGTTATAGATATCTGCAATCCTGATACGCTGCTGTTCGGGAAGTCTGTTGGCACATTCGTCAAATTGCTATAGTTCCCGGAATAGAAATTGGCAGTTGCATTGGTTACATATCCGGCATTTTGAAGGTTTGTTATATCAGCAGGAATTCCTAATAAATATTCCCAACTTAAATTACCTATAAAGTTCTTTGCTGTGACGTTATTCTCAATAGTTATATTATCTCCGATCTGTGTTGTTGCCGAAGCTGATGATATAGTAAACAACAGTAAAATCACAATTCCGATTTTATAAATTCCTTTCATATCCTGAACCTCCGCTTTTCTTTCCATATAACCATTCAATCGAGTCATTTTCCATAGAAATCGCCGCAGCCGAGCTCGCCATCCCTGCTGAAACGATAAATACAATAAACGAAATTAAAAGATATCGTAACTTTCTCGTACTCATACACAATTTCCCTCACCGGCACTATTAATTATGATTATGATTATAAACATATATATAGTTTCACGTCTCATCTTTAGAGTGTAAAGCTTAAGGCATAAAAATGCCATTTAATAAAACGGGGGTTATAAAATATGGTCTTAGAGAACCAATATCAAAAGAAATTCACTACCGAGCATGTCTTAACCCTGCTTAATGGTAGTGAAAAATCGTTGCGTGAAATAATCGATACTCTTGATTGCAGCAGGTCAACGGCAGATAATCTCATAAAACTCCTGCTTGAGATGAATAAAATCAAAAGGCGCAACATAGGCAGTGAAAAGAAGCCGCTTTGGATGTATGGATCCATTGAAGCAAACGATGAAAAATAAAGGCATTCAAAGATGTTATTAAAAAATATTTTTTCTGACAGCAAGGGAAAAAAAGGCTTGATGTTGGGAGTTATAATAGCCGTGATTTTATTTGGGGTTGGCTTACCTCAGACTTTTGACACATCTTTACTGCAATGGACTCCAGGGGTTTCCGGAAAATTACTGATTGGCGAGACGCTAACATACAGGGGGTATTCCGTACAAGTCGTGACATTCCCGGCGCAAGTGGAATCCCAGAAATACAAAGCAGAACCCGAAGAGCCGGTTGATCCGTTTGTTGGTTTTAACATTTCGAAAAATGGCACTTTTATAAGCACCGCTGTACTGCGATTGGGAGAATCATATATTACACCTGATGGTGAATTGAAAGTCACCGCAAAAGAATTACCCGGTCCCAATGGCAGGGAATGGCTTTATGAAAGTTATGCCCCGTGGGCTGTAATAGAACTGAATCCAAGAGGCACTCCTCAACTTGAGGTATCGGTACAGACAGACAAGGATGCATACGAATCCTCAGATTCTACAGACATAACTGCAACTGTAAAATTAGAAAATACAGGCGCGGCTGATGCAGTTAATGTTGATTTGATCATTGATACAGGACTTCCGATTATGGAAGGAACTTTAAAATATCATTATGATAAGATTAAACCGGGGGACGCGATCACTGAGACCATTACATTCGATACGCCCATTCTGGCAGAACATAAGATTTTCAGCATATCCGCAAACGTGAGCGGATATGATGTTAAGGATATCCCATATACAGCAAAGTTCTTAAAGAGTATATCGATGGCCGCCGAGATTCCTGTGAAACTCTCAATACAGAAAAGCACTGTCAATAAGATGTATTTAAAAGATTACACTATCGTTTCATTATACGTAAAAAACAATGGGCGGTATGATGCTGAAAATGTGAATATTTCAGATTCTCTTCCAGATAGTTTTAAACTCCTTAGCAACCAGATGCTGCGCTGGATAGTTGATATTCCTGCAGGCGGGGAGTGGACAGAACACTACCTTGTAAGACCGCAGGAGGCGAACAAAGAAGGCGCCGTAATGCCTGCGGCTACAGCAGATTTCACATTCAATAATGAATTTTACAGCATACAATCAAACCAGCCGAAAATTATTGTGTACGGACCAAAGATCGTGCTCACGAAAAAGACAGACGTTTCTGTATTCAACCCGGGCGATATTGTGACCGTGACCGTAATTGCTGAAAATACAGGAAGCACAATTACAAGGGTGGCTATTATGGACACACTTCCTGATAAAACGACTCTGGTCAGCGGCAGTACAATTTATGAAGGGTTAGTTGATGCTACAAAGAACGTGAGTCTCAAGTACAATATTAGAATAGATTCCGGAGAGCCTGTCATATTTCCTGCTGCAACTGCGCAATATTATGAACTCGGCTCCAAAGGCAGAAAAATAAGCACGAAGAGTCAGGAACTTGAAGTACAGCCTGAATCTGCTCAAAACAAATCAGCAGTACCGACGCCTCAAGTCACAATAGCCACACCAACACCTGAGGAAACGATAACTTCCACAACGCCGATGCCTCCTGCGCCACCTGAGTCGCCAGTCATACTTGAACCTCTTAACACGGTGTTGGAACTGCTTGGCAAACCATATAATTATTTGAACTCTATGATCTCTGGCGAGCCGAAGGCGGGTCTTTCCATAAGCAAAACCACAGTTGACACGATGTATTTGAAAGATTATGCCGACATTTCAATATCCGTAAAAAACACCGGGGCATACGATCTTAATAATGTGAATATTACAGATTCTCTCCCCATTGGATTTAATCTCCTCATCAACCAATCACTGCAATGGGTGATTGATATTCCTGCCGGTGGGGAACGCGAATACCGATATTATATAAAACCGCAAGAGCCCAGCAAAGAAGGCATCGTAATTCCTGCGGCTATTGCAGAGTTCACATCCAATAATGAATTATACAGCATTCGGTCAAACCAGCCGAAGATTGTGGTGATCGGACCAAAGATTGTTCTAAATAAACAGGCAGATATTTCGCAAGTCGGGAACGGAGATACTGTGATTGTAACGGTGGTTGCGCAAAATTCCGGAAACGCTCCTGCGAATGTCGTTATCACGGATAAGCTGCCAGATAAAACATCCCTGGTCGGCGGCAACACAATGTATGATGGGATTATAGAAGCGGATACGAAAGTGAGCCTCAATTATACTCTTAGAATGGATTCTAAAGAGCCAATCAAACTCCCTGCTGCAACTGCGCAATATTATGAATTCGACTCCATAGGTAGAAAGATCAGCGCACAGAGTCAGGAACTTGAAATACAGCTCAACTTTACGCAGAAAAACCCTGTGCCAATTTCTCAAACCATAATTGAATCGAAATTCTTTATGTGGACATATATTTTGATTGCTATCATACTCATTGGTCTTGTCATTTATATATCAATGAAATACAAAAAATCTATAACTGTCAATGAAAAAGCTATACAGGTGCCTGAAAAAACTATGGAGGTAATGCCGAAGGATGCCGATGGCTGGTATAACAGAGGTTTTGATCTTTATAAGCAAGGGAAATATAGTGAGGCAATAAAGGCTTATGATAAAGCCAGAGAGATAAGCCATCCGGGCTTTGGGCATGAAAAAGAAGAACTTTAAAGATTAAATCCCGGTAATCCGGTTAATTGGTCGTATTTACTTCCTCTTCTATCCATTCATCATTTTCATAGACCATTATTTCTTTGACACTCCCATTTATGTAGAGAAACACCTTTTCCTGGCTCCATGTTTCTTCTCCTATATATCGACCCGGCAGGGAAACTTTCTTGAAAACAGTCTTGCCAGAAGAAACATTCCCTATGGGAACAGATTGTTCAGAATATGTAGCACCGTTTGATTCATAAAACTCAAATATGAATTTCACGTTTGACAGGTTCTTGCCTTTGTTTACAAAAGTTAATGTTCCCAAATCCCTGCTCCCATCCCTGCCGTAATAATCAATTTTCCATCCATACCGTTTTTGCGGCTGTTCAAGCGAATAAATCTTCTGCTCTATCCCCTGGTTATCCCTTTCAAAAGTGACCTTATTTTTAGCAATTAAAACAAGTACATCCGAAGTCCAGTATTGGGTTAATACATTCCTGTGCTCAATTATGTATGTTGCAAGCCTCTCCCCCGCTTCTATGCTTTCGTTGTTCCTGCGCTTCCATTCGATGTACATCTCTGTAGTCGCATCTGATCCTTGCGCATCTGTACGCTGCTGGATTTCTGCGACCAGGTCTAATTTCCATTCATAATCCCCATACAACCTGTTTAGATTGTCCAGTATTCCCTGGGTTTTGTTCAGGTCTGCCTGTTTATCCCGGTTGTTGTTGTCCGCTGATTCAACACAGCCAGCAAATGCGATTATCACGGTTAGGATCAACAAAACATACAACTTTTCCATCATACTGACCATAATTTCAAAGCGAAAGGGATTTTATGCCTTCTTTTCGAATTTCAGTGGTATTAAAAAGGTAAAAGTACTGCCTTCACCAAACTCGCTCTGGGCCCGGATATTACCCCCACACATCTCAACAAGGTTCTTAGAAATTACAAGCCCAAGCCCCGTTCCATCGGGTTTTCTGTTTAACCCGGATTCTATATGCAGGAATTCTGAAAATAGTTTAGTCATATCTTCTTCCCTGATTCCTACGCCGGTATCCCGGACAGAAATCTTCGCCATATCGTCCTCCTTTTTTGTCGTTACTGTTACAATTCCTCCTGTATCCTTGCTGAATTTCACCGCATTATCAAGAAGATTGAAAAAAATCTGGTTGAAAATTTGCTTGTCTGCTTCTATTTGCTCCAGGGCAGGGTCAAGGTCTTTTTTGAAGAGGACATTTTTCTTTGCTGCCTTTTCTTGTATGAGGTCGATGTTTTCATTTATGGTTTCAGGGACGGATATTTTTTCAACAACGATTTCTACCTTTCCCGTTTGTATCTTGGAGAGGTCAAGGAGATCGCTGATGATGGCAAGCAGCATGTTTGCGCTTGAGTAAATATTGTTAACGTATGTGCTCTGTTTCGAATTCAATTCATCGGTCCTTTTTTCTTTCATAAGTTCTGAAAAACCAATGATTGAATTCAAATGGGTGCGCAGCTCGTGACTCATATTGGCAATAAACTGGTTCTTGATTTTGTGCGCATACTCGATGCGCTCTTTTTCAATGCGCATATCTTCCGCTTTTTTACGCTGAGCCTCCCGTTCAACCCATGGACGGAACAAAAATAAATAAACGACTGGCAGCAGAAAGATGGCAAACAGGGTAGGATTGAATACAACAAAAGATAGTTCGCTTCCCGAGTCTGTAAATGGAGAGAGAAAAAAAACCAGGAAAATAGGATTGAAGATTAAATTGTCAAGCCACGTAGGGAAGGATGAGCGAAAATAGGTCAGCGCCATAATAAGTATCTCGGCGCCGAATATCGTAAGAATTATAAGAAGGACAAATCTAACGAAAGCCGTATCCAGAACTAACTGCATGAATGAGCGCTGGGATTTAGTCATACTTTACCCTTGTATTTTTCTAATATTTTCAAAAAAGCAGGGACATCTAAAGGTTTTGAAGCATATGCATCAAACCCTGCCTTGAGAATTCGTTCCCTATCTCCTGTCATGGCATAAGCAGTCAGGGCTATCACGGGAACGATTTTATAGCTTGGCATGCTTTTAATTATTTTAAAAGCCTCAAAGCCATCTATGCCTGGTAATGCTATGTCCATGATTATTAAATCATAAATTCCCTTCTCCGCTTTCTGTATTGCCTCCTCTCCATCTTTTGCCCCATCAACATCAAAGCCCTGCAACTTGAGTATCTCAAGCAAAAACTCCATGTTGAGGGGAATATCCTCAACCACCAGTATTTTTGTCAAGTTTCCTCCTTTTTAATTTCAGCTATTAAGAGTACTTCACGTTTAAACTCACTCAATTATTATTGTGATTATCATTAGTTTATATATATTTATAGGTTTGCCGCCAATTCCGGCGCACAGTATTGTTTTTCTTTTTAATTCAATTTAAGTCTTTCTTAATGTGTACATCCATCTGGTTAAAAGGAATCTCGATGCCTTCTTTCTTAAATCGCAAGAATATCTCCCTGAAAACATGGTCAATGACCGGATGCCTGTCATCATAATGATTTACCCAGACAATGAGTTCAAAGTTTTGTGAGGACGAAGCACATTCAATGAAACGTACAGAAGGTTCTGGTTCTTTAAGTACGAGTGGCGTTTTATCTGCAATCTCAATAAGTATTTCATCCACTTTTTTTGGATCAGTTCCATATGCTACACCAACGGGGATCTTGACCCTCACAGTCGTATCCGGCATTGAATAATTAATTATTTGCTCATTGATCACTTTAGCATTTGGTATTGTTACAATTGTATTATTGAGAGTTTTTATTTTTGTGTACCTGGGCTTTATTTCATATATATCCCCATAAACTCCTCCCATTTCCACTCTTTCACCCACCTTATATAATTGGTCAAGAGTGATCGTAACGCCCCCGAATACATTCATTAACAGGTTCTGTGCCGCAAGAGCAAGAGCTAAACCTGCGATCCCCATTCCCGTGATAAAAGGAGTGATCTCATATCCAAGACCTGAAAGGGCGACGATAATTCCAATGAACCATATAATATAAGTTACCGACATGTCGGCAAGCGCCACGAGCCTGTCGTCCATATCCCCTTCTGTTCTTGCTGCAATTTCATAGCCATATTCCTTGATTATGCTTTTTACCAGGGTTGCCACTATCCACGTTACGAAAATAGTGAGAATCAAGTGTCTGTACTTGTAACCATCATCATACGTGTTTATCAGATCCGCTAGATAGGGGGTCTGGTGAATGGCGTAATAAATGCCTGCAACAATGACCAGGATGTAAAGAGGTTTTCCTATTGCATGAAGAATAATATCATCAATTTTTGTTTTTGTCTTTTCGGCTTTCCTTATGAGGATTTTCAGCACCACATTAATAGCCAGGGCTAATAGCAGGCTTATCCCCAATGTGATTAAAGGCTTGATCAAAGTCTGGATTTCCATATCTTAGTTCTTGATGAATAAATGGTTTAAAATAACTTGCGATGTAAATTTGATGTAAATCCTAACAGGGAAAATCCTGAAAAACCATAATCGCGGGGATAAAATACACGGGAGAACTAAACCAAAACATTTAAAACGATACAAAACCCTAATAAGCGTGGTGATTATGTAATGAATGATAAGGATTCGAAGGTACCTATTTATATCGCAATCCTGATAGCGGTAATCCTGATTGCAGCCGGTGGTTATTTTGTACTGGGCGGTACATCAAAGGTGACTCCGGAAAAAACCGATACCGGGATAACTCCCGTCTCGACGGCAAAAGAGACTTTAGCAACCGCAAAAGAGACAACATCAACATCCCCAACTACCGGGGCAACTCCGGCAGCTGTTACAGCTGCGCCGCCAAAAGTTGAAACAATAAAATGTGAACTCTGCCATACAAATCCACAGAATCTGGCACCCCACCTGAATGGAGGAAAGCTGTGTATGACATGTCATGGAAGCCAGGTGCATAATATCCATATAGGACCCGGAACAGTTGGTCTGTCATGCGATACATGCCACGGTTTCCCGCCAAAGATTCCATCTATTGATACAAACGGAACAGGACCTGGTCATTATTCAGTTTGTGAAAATTGTCATGCAGCTCCGCCAGACTCACTCAAACCAAGCTTTGGTAACCTTATAGTAGTTCATCTTTCAAGAGGAAAATATTGTACAAATTGCCATGGAACCGACATAGGAGTAATTCATGCGGCAGCACTGGCAAACGCAACGAAATAAATAAAAGGGCCACCACCCTTTTATGACTTTTTTTGAAAAATTTGCCAAAGTATGCAGCACCATAGAAAATATTTCCGGTTCTTTAGAAATTACATCTGTGGTTGCACAACTTCTCAAGGAAGTGAGTGATGAAGAGCTTCCTATTGTTACGCGC
>JAPZAP010000030.1 GCA_027460585.1 Candidatus Methanoperedens sp.
CTGAATGGCTGCTTTGCGATTGATCAATGCTTTAGCATTCACGGTCGATAAAACAGCAACATCCTCTTTTGCCAGGGTATAATTGCGTCCATCGACTCCAACGAATGTTGGAATGTCTTTTAGCAAACGCACGACAATGTACTCTTTACATATATCCTTTTTGTCTTCCGCAGGGATTTCTTTCGTCGTATTTTCCTTGATTTCACTATTTTGTGAAATGTTTTCAATGGGTTTTTTCTGGACTTGCAGAATATCTTCTACCGGTTTTTCCAGAACTTGCGCAATTTCCTCCACAGGTTTCTCCTTCCTGTATATCTTGTTGATGACCTCGCCCCTCCACTCTGTCATAAGTTCAACGAGCTGATCATAGAACATGCGTTCCTCCTGCGTCATTGAATCTATATTCCTGTTTTCCTTCGGCCTCATGGGCGCATGAAGTGATATTTCCGCATTATATCTTGCTTCATTGATTATTTTGGTCGTGCGTTTATAAATTATGCTTTCGATAGCGTTCCTTACTGTCTTGAGTTCATCCTCCAGGAGTGAATATTTCGTGCTGTACATGTCATTTATCTTACTTTTTTCATCATCCAGTTCCCTTATCTGGTCAGCTATCCTGCCATAGAAATCCGCTTCTAAGGCAACAAGCTTTTTTCGTTCCTCTCTTTCCACTTTAAGGATATTATCGAGGTTTATCCGGGTCTTATCATGCATATTCAGCCGCTCCGCGAGACATCAGGTATATTGCCGCATATTCTGGCAGGGTATTCTTACCTTCTGACACTGTAAAGCTTTTTCCTTTCATCTCAATTTTTGAAAACTGCGGTTTCAGAGGAGAAATTGCTTCTATTTCTATCATTTTTTCGCTGAATACAACAGCATCATTAAGAGGCTCAAAATCCCGGAATTCGGACATAGAAAGGGGCACGACCCGCATTCCAGAGCCACCATGCAGGGAGTTTGGCATTCGAATTAGACGTTTAATGTCTGCTGTAACGGGTTCGTCAGTGTGGGCGCTTCCAAGGTTGATGCTATTATCTTCGATTGCTTTCAGGACAATGGCATTAAAAAGATCCTCATCATCTATTATTCCTTTTGTTTCTATCATATTCAGTGCTTTAGGATTTTGCGCTTTTTTTTTAATTTTCTTAAGTTTTCGCTTTGCTTCTAACGAAAAATCCTTTAAATCGTTAGCTATCAAAATATCAAGTACTTTCTTCTCATAAATTCCTAGTTCTTCAGCAATTTTTTTATTGCTAATGTTTGGCGTTTCATTTTTCATTTGGATTACCGATTCTGCGATTTCATCGGGCATCGATCCGCTTTGGACATTCTTAAGATTGTAATTCTTAATTATTTCTGTAATTTCATTAATAGCGTCAACTTCATCCTTTGTTGAAATACCTTTCAAGAAAGAAATTATATAGCGACTGATGCGTTTTCCCCACCCAAATCCTTCGGATGTTTCATCGAAAGAGCTTACTTTTCTAGGTGAAAAAAATTCTTTTTTCATGTATCCTCTTCCTGTATCTATTGCAACAAATTTCTCCGGTTTGAATAAATAATCAATGCTTAATCCAGTCCCGCTAACATAATCCACGATCTCCCTTCTCTCTGCACTTTCAAGAGTGAACACCTTCGGATCATGCACATGGATATGATATCCGCGTCCGCCCGAGAAAACGATACTGGTATTATTTTCAGAAAAACCAAAATCCTCTATAAGGAAATCAAGAAGCTTAGCGGTCTCGGATTTCACATTATCAAGCATCCCCTTATAAGAATAAACCTTGGCAGGCAAATGGTCAGCATCAAGATCAAATATAAGGTCTGCGCCCTGCCATTTTTTTTCCTTCATGGTGGCTGCGCCGGGGAATTCATAATATGCGGCTGAATGGTATGCATGCGCCGGCACCATCCCACGGATGTAGTCAAGCGCTTCGTTCTCTCTTGAAAAAGCCTTATGCCGGCGCATCACAACTTCTGGAAGTTCGTCAAAGAATATGAAACCCCATTCACGTCTTGGGAAATCATGGGGCAGGATCAATTGGGAATTCTGGTAATAATCCGAAAACCTTTTTCTTAAGAATTGTTTTGTCCTGAAATTCACATGCTTAAATGGTATTTAGACCTTAAAATCGTAATGTATAATATTGCGCTGCGTTAAGAAAATAGTATCATCCAAATTAAAGGCACCCGGATGACGCGGATTGCGCAGATACGCACGGATTTGAAAATTTCATTTCTGTTCTTTTCTTACAATGCATAACAGTAAAACCACTCATTTGACAGGATTAACGGGAGGATACAATTATAGTGACCAATCCTGTAAATCCAGTCGATCCTGTCTAGGTTACAATATTTTGTTTCTCTTTTTTTATCGGAAAAAGGATTATTTAATCCGCGTGTATCCGCGTCATCCGCGGAATCCGCATTCTAATTCGTTTGCACCCACTGAATTGTGTCGCGTTCTTATAATGTTCTTTATGTTTTTACGCATAACAATCGATCAAGGCCCTCATTTTCAAATGATTCGCGCAAAACTATATTTTAAGCCTGCGATATATCCCAGAGTGTGTACCGTATCAGAACAAAAGATTTTAACCTGGATCATACTCTCTCATGCGGCCAGGTATTCAGGTGGGAGAAAAACGATCACTGGACAGGCATCGTCAACGGGGCTGTTATTCATGCAAAACAGGATAGGGATGAACTGGTTATAGAATCATCCCTTACAAAGGACACTATTATTGATTATTTCAGGCTCGATGATGACATTGGCAAAATTTATGCTTCGATCAACTGCGATGAAAAAATAGAATCCCTGATAAACAAATACAGGGGGCTTCACCTCATCAGGCAGGACCCGTGGGAATGTCTTGTATCCTATATCTGTTCAAGCAATAACACGATCAGGAATATTTCAAATTCCATCAGGCGCATGTGTGAATGTTTCGGGAATGAGATCGAAAAAGGCATATATTCATTTCCATCACCGCAAGTACTCGCAACTGTTGAACTTTGCGAAATGTCTCAGTGCAGGCTTGGCTTTCGTTCTCCAAGGGTCTTAAAAATCGCAAATATGGTAGCTAACAGTCAATTTGACCTTTACGGCATAAAGGGCTTATCATACAAGGAAGGACGCCAGGAACTTGTGAAAATCGAAGGCGTGGGGAATAAGATTGCTGATTGCGTACTGCTTTTTGCGTTCGGGAAGCTTGAATCCTTCCCGGTGGACACGCATATCGAACAAATAATGGAGCGGTATTATGGATTCAATTTTAAGGGAGCAAAAAGCAAAAAGAGGGATGAAATAGCTGATTTTGCCAGGGGTTATTTTGGGGAATTTTGCGGGTATGCACAGGAGTATTTATATATGGAAGATATGGGATAACCGGAAGATCTATATCCATTAATATCAGGCCATAGGTTTCTTTTTGCGCCATTTCAACTGCTTTATTCCCATCCACGGCCCCATGCGTTGCGAAGCCCATCGAATTCATGAAGTCCATCACAAGTTCCAAATTCATGGGATTATCCTCAACTACAAGCGCTTTTGTAATTATTTTCCTCCGAAAGCCAATGCTTTCAACGGCAGTGTGAATGTGAACGTGCTCCCCTCTCCATACCTACTCTTTGCCCATATCCTGCCTCCGTGCTGTTCCACAAGCTGCTTTGTGATCGCAAGCCCAAGGCCAGTGCCTCCATATTTCCTGTTTGTCCCTGAATCCACCTGGTGAAACAACTCAAAGAGCTTGCCCAGGTCTTCTTCCCTGATGCCTATGCCGGTATCGGTGACCGAGAACTGCGCCATATCGCCGGCTTTTTCCGCTTCGATAGTTACAGTCCCTCCTTCTGGTTTACCGAATTTTATGGAATTTTCAAGAAGTACGAGGAGTATTTGCTTGAACCTGAGTTTATCCGCAGGTATGATGTCAAGCCCTGGATCGAGATCTTTCTTGATATCAATGTTCTTTTTCGACGCTTTTTCGGATACATGAATCAAGGTATCATCTATCACTTTTGACACCGGGAACAATTCGATCGAAAGAGGCAGGTTTTCCCCCGATTCCAATTTTACCATGTCAAGAATATCGCTAATAATACCAAGAAGGTGCTTCCCGCTCATATAGATATTATCAACATATCGCTCCTGTTTTTCATTCAATTCCCCCGCTCCGTTCATCTTCAGGATTTGAGAGAATCCCATCACAGCATTCAACGGTGTCCTGAGTTCATGGCTCATCTTTGAAAGGAAATCGGATTTGACAGCGTTTGCGCGCAAAGCCTCATCCCTGGCAAGTATGAGTTCCCGCTCGGCGCGCTTTCGCTCAGTGATGTCCCTTGCTGCTGCAAATAATCCTGCAACGTTGCCGGCAGCGTCCTTATAAACGGAGGCATTATACAGGACATCTCTTATGCTGCCTGATACATGCCTGATGGCAAGAGGGTAATCTATTACAAATCCTTTTTTAAATACTTCCTGGTATCCTTCCCTTGCTTTTTCAGGCTCAGTGAAATATTCGGTGAAATCGCTGCCTATAAGGTGCTCACGCGAAACTCCGGTCACTAATTCAGTGGCAGTATTCACATCTTTAATCTTGCCTTCAGGACTGATAGTAACGAGCGGGTCAAGGCTTACCTCGATGAGACTGCGGGTATATCTAGATGCTTCATGCAACTTCTCCTCAGCCAGCTTGCGTTCATAGATGTCATGCAAAAGCAGTTCATTGGCATTTTTTAGTTCAGCTGTGCGTTCTTCTACCCTGTGCTCCAATTCAGCATGTGCCTTTTGCAGCAAGTTTCCCTGCAAGCGATTTTCGAGGGAAATGCCTATATAATTTGCAAGATTGTTGATAAAAGGTTGGTAGACATCAAAAACAGTGGCATTTTCGATCTTGAAAACAAAGAAGCCAAAATGATGCTGGTAAGAATCTAAATTGATGATATGCCTGGCAGGTTGGTAGGCTAAGCTGCACACAAAATCCGGGTTAGCCTGGATAACGGTGTCGTTTCCCCCGGCTGTTTTTCGATATGTTTCACATTCAGCGCATACGCGACTCTCCGTTTCACCTGCATGGGCTGACATATATCCCAGACAGACATGGCAGGAAGTGATCCCGGGCACTGAAATCAGTGCTTGTGCATAGAATTCGGCGATATGGCTTAAGTCGGGCAAAGCAAATATTATGTTTTGCGCAGCCATGATTTGCCCCAGAACACGTGCATCAGCCTTTTTCCATACCCCTTTTTTATCACGGCTTTCCATCATTGCCATTAGCATCCTGGATTTATCGTTGGCGAACTACTATTGCCCTGGCACGAAATCCCTGAGGAACTCCTGCGGCTCTATGAAATACGGATTCTGGACTATTTTTCCCTGCACGATCATCATGGGATGTACTTTAAGTACATTTAGAAGTGTGGCGCCGTCAAAACGGCGGGCGTCATACTGGCAGATGGGCGTAACGGGGTGTTTGTCGCAGAGGGTGTTTATCAATGCCTCGTATTCCATCAACCTCTCTGATCCGGGAATTCCCTTGAGTGCCCATGACATCTCACCGCTCACGCGCGCTCCAGGGTAACCAGCTATGATTGCCTGGTCATAACAACCGCTAAGCCGGGTTAGCATTTCAGAGGGAACAAATTTCCCGCAAGGACAATAGACGTCTTGCGCTTTGAACACAGAGAATACCCCCTCTTTTTTCGTCCAATATGCCCATATCCTCCAGCCAGTTCTTTATCTCTTTGGGAGTCGTTGTGTCGGCATAATAACCAACCTGTTCCCCGATAGAGATGCCCTTTGCAAGAAACTGGCCGATGATTTTTTTGCGTTGTTCATCATCGTCATATATCAAACACAAATGGGTTCCTTCCGGAAAACGGTCCTTCGTGAAACCCATGTCTATTTCTTTTCTGAGATTGTTCATATTTGGTCTCCGTCTGTTACTTTTATTGAATCTGACAAACCTATTTCCCTTTTTTATTTCGAAAACTACTTTTTAGTCATTTTATATACCCGCAATAGATGGTAAGTCAACCGTTTTTCCCCGTTGTATTAATTTAGATAGTAATATCCAACATATAATTATGATTATGCATACATATAACTTGTGAATTTAGGTTGTTGTCAAATCTTTTGGTTTTACAATATTATAAATCGTAAATACGCTATCATAAATCTGCGTTTATCAGCGTGCATCTGCGGTTTTTTATTTTCAAATATTTTGTGATAGCCCCCAACACCAAACTTTTTGACAGCATCGAATTTAGGTGAACGTAAAATCTTTTGGTTTTACAATATTATAAATCGTAAATACGCTATCATAAATCTGCGTTCATCAGCGTGCATCTGCGGTTTTTTATTTTCAAATATTTTGTGATAGCCCCCAACACCAAACTTTTTGACAGCATCGAATTTAGGTGAACGTAAAATCTTTTGGTTTTACAATATTATAAATCGTAAATACGCTATCATAA
>JAPZAP010000031.1 GCA_027460585.1 Candidatus Methanoperedens sp.
ATGAGGGCGCTTGCCACTGAAGGTATCCAGAGAGGTCATATGGAACTTCATTCAAGGAATGTGGCGATCCAGGCAGGGTGATATGATTGAAAAAATAGCCCAAATAATGTTCAGGGAAAAGAAAGTCAGGGCAGATAGCAAAGGAGCTTCTGGATGAGATGTCAATTTAAAAAATAAGAAAATCCGGTAAAAATGTTGCCGGACTTATGCCTTTACCCTTTTGTTATATCACATTATCTGGTCGATTATTGAGCCCCTGCTGTTTCTGGTATTGTTTCTGGTTTTGTCATTCGCTACTTTTATCTTCTGTTCCACAGGAGAATTGTTGCTCATAGACATGCTTTCAGCTCTTGGACCCATTATCTGTGCTGAGTGGATACCGGTCATGATCGCCATGCAGCGTACCTTGCCCTCGTATTCTTTCTTTACTCTTGCTCCCCAGATAACGTTCGCATGTGAGTCAAGCTCGTATGTCAATGAGGAAGCGATCTGTTCTGCTTCAGAGAGAGACATATCAGTTCCGCCAGTGATATGGAGTAAGCAGCCTGTTGCGCCCTTGGTATCAACATCAAGCAGAGGGTGGTTCAATGCCGCTCTTACGACCTCTTTTGCCTTGTCCTGTCCTTTTGCTTCACCGACAAGCATTACTGCAAGTCCTCCGCCCTTCATTATTGCCCTTACGTCAGCGTAGTCAAGGTTGATCAATGATGGCTGGGTTATTGTTTCTGTTATGCCTTTTACGGTCTCTGAGATCAACTGGTCCATTACCGAGAATGCCTGGTCGATAGGGAGATTTGGGACATAGTCAAGCAGCCTGTTGTTATCAAGAACTATTACAGTATCTGCGGCTTTTCTCAGGTCATCCAAGCCCTCCTCTGCTTTAAACATTCTTGAGCGTTCTACTTTGAATGGGCTTGTGACCATTCCTATGACGATAGCGCCCTGGTCTTTTGCGACCTGTGCGACTACCGGTGCAACGCCTGTTCCTGTTCCACCGCCCATCCCTGCTGTTACGAACACAAGATTTGCATCCTTAAGAACGTCTTCAAGTGTTCCACGTGCCAGTTCAGCGGCTCTTCTTCCAACTTCCGGGAAACCGCCTGCGCCCAATCCCCTGGTTATTGATTTGCCGATCAATATCTTCTTATCTGCCTGGGTGATATCCAGGTGGATCTTGTCTGTGTTTATTGCGATAGTGTCAGCGCCTGCGACTCCAATATTATAAAGACGGTTCACGGTATTATTGCCGCCTCCGCCACATCCGACTACTACGATCTTGGGTGTTCCGAATTCTTCTATCTCTTCAGACGAGCCACATGCCGCCTGCTTGAACAGCTGTTCTTTTTCTTTGAATTTTAATGCGTCCTGTACAAATGATTCCATAGTCATCCCCTCAGATGATATTTTTGTAATTCCTTCTATTGTTCCTCTTTTAATCGTAAGAATGTTTCAACATTCTTTGATTGTTCCTGTGCTTTATCGAATAATTGCATCCTGCCAACCAATTTTTCACTTCGTTGATCGATCAGATCCCTTATAGCCGTCCTGATTGCTTCACTTGCGGACGGAAATTCGCCATATTGAACGAACATGTCGATCATTTTTAATTGCTGTTCCGGGAGCCTTAGTGTTACTCTTTGCATTTTGGTATCTCCCTGTGGGAGGTTGATGTACCCGGGATTTTTCATAATTTTAGACGGGGTCATCAATTTTGCATACGATTGTACGCCTTTTGTGCGACGTTCGTATGCCACTTGTCTGACATATTGTCTGACGCTAAGCTATATAAAACTATCGTTACGGTAAGTTTATGTATTATAATAAGTATTGAGGCAGCTTGAATCAAATTTTCTGGTTCAAATTTAACCGTAGCAGGCAATGCCTGCGGCGTATGAATTGAAACAATTCGAACGCATTGACCCTAACCGGTCTTGCGTGAGTCGGACTTTAAATGGTCTTACGGAGGAAAAGAATGAAAAATAATTACAAGACAAATCCTAGACTGTTAGACCTGATCTCAGGTCTAAAAGAACAATCCAGGGAGAAACAAGTTCCCCTCTGGAGAGACATTGCGAGAAGGCTTGAACGCCCGTCTCGAATTACACCTGAAGTTAATCTCAGCCGGATCAACAGGTATACAAAAGATAAAGACCTGATCCTTGTACCGGGAAAAGTATTGGGAGCAGGTGAATTGAACCATACTTTGACCGTTGCTGCCTTGAATTTTAGCGAAGGGGCAAGGAACAAGATAATAGAAGCCGGAGGTTCATGCCTCTCCATCAAAGAATTGATGGAAAGGAATCCGGAAGGTTCCAGGGTAAGGATAATAGGGTGATAATATGACAGTAATAGATGCAAATAATCTTATTCTGGGAAGAATGGCAAGCATTGTAGCCGGGCGAATATTGAATGGCGAAAAGATCAATATCATTAATGCTGAAAAAGCGATAATCTCAGGAAGGAAAGATACAACATTTCATAGATACAAGGCCTATGTAGATAGGGGTTCTAGGGAATTCGGCCCCCGGTTTCCAAGACGTCCAGACCAGATAATCGCAAGGACTATCAGAGGTATGATCCCACACACAAAAACGACAGGTAGAGAAGCCTATAATCGATTAAGAGTTTATATCGGCGTTCCTCCTGAACTGAGTAAAGAGCAAGCAGGCACATTAAATGAAGCAAGTATTATGCGTCTTAGTACTGCTAATTATACAGTGCTTGGTGATTTGAGTACGAGATTAGGGTCAAAATATTAGGTGTTATAAATGAAAATCGTTAATTCATCCGGAAAAAGAAAAACCGCGATCGCCAGGGCAACCATAAGGGAAGGAAAAGGTCGCATAAGAATAAATAAGAAACCTATAGAGATCCTTGAGCCTGAACTTATCAGGTTAAAGATGTCTGA
>JAPZAP010000032.1 GCA_027460585.1 Candidatus Methanoperedens sp.
ATTCCACAACATCATCTTTTTCTTCTGCGATCACACCTGTTGTTGGATTCAATATCAGGTGCAGTTCCGGGGCAACTCTTATATGGCTCATTTTTATGCCTCCGTCTTCGGGATTAATCCGGTTCCAACTACAGATGCAGCATCGTTATAGACTTCGTCCCAGAATTTCTTGTAGAATATTAACCACAAGACTATTCCAAGAAGCATTGTAATTGCTCCTGATGCTCCGAGTGTCATGATGGCTGCAAGACCTACTATTGCCATCGTGCTCGCTCCTGTAGAACCGGCAAGATACAACATTCTCTTTTGTCTTTCATCAGGTCCGAGACAGGCATTGAACGGATGCAGCATTGCAACCGCGCCCACCCAGAAAATAAAGAGAATTACCCCATTATCAAATACCAGGGGGATAAGATTATTCACGAAATCATAATTCCCAGCTACGGCAGCACTATAACCCAATATGATTATTGCGCCAGATGCAGCTATTTCCGTCATGCAGCGGATCATAACAGGTATCTTCATTTTTATTACATTCTGGGCAAACCATCCTATAACAAATCCTATGACCGATGCTGTTATTACAGCGACGACCGGACCTGCCAATGGTTGAGATTTCATAATCGCAAGACCGAACATGGCCGCAATGATACCCATACCTAGCGCTATCTGTCCAATAGAAGGAACACCTGTTCCAAGACCATATTTTGCAACACGTCTTACTGCATCAGCGCCCCATATAACGGCACAAATTGCACCAAGGGCTCCTGCTATAGGTAATGTGGGGGAAAGATATACTCCGATCAGTCCTCCGATAAGCCCAAAAAGCACAAGATTATTTGGTGATATTTCCTTTATTTCGCTCATGACATTCCTCCGGCTATTAATATTGCCACAATGCCACAGAGCATACTTACAACAATGCTTGTGAATACGTCTTTTGGAACAACTCGCCTGAACTTGGGATCATGTACCCCTTCGATCGTTCCACCCACACCATACGATGGTATGACTGAATTCACATAGAAAACTCCCATGGTAAAAACCCCGGCCACTGCTGCTGCACTGGTTGAGATCAATGGGCTGTAATATTGCATAAGGACAAAATATATCAGTCCGCCTCCGGCTCCGCCAAGGGCTGAACCTACAACTCCGCTCACGAAACAGATTGTGGGGATACCCTGCCCCTGGGTGCCTTTTGAAACATAAATATCCTGTCTCTCGCCTGTTATTGGATCTTTTTTGACCTGTGCAGATGCGAAAGGCACTGCCACTCCATATGCGTATATTAAACCGCCTGCGAGCATTGTGCTTGCAAGCATCACGGCTGCACCCAACGCTCCCGCTGCCATAACAAGAGGCATGGAAGCATTAGGTTCATAAGCATACATGTAGCTTGATGTGATCAGGCCTACAAGACCTGAACCTGCTGCCAGTTCTACAGTTCCCGTACCGATACCCGTTGCCTGAGCCATTGCCGCTGGCGCGCCGCCAACAGGAATAAAGTGAACAGCCAGACATATCAATGTCCCGCTCAAACCTATCAAAAGAATATCAATTAATGTTTGTGGATCAAGAAATACCATTATAATACAACCTCCTTATCAATCCTATTAATGCGTGTGTGCAACTGCACCAGCCTCCTTTTCTTCTTTATCTTCCTTATAGGGGCCGTATGCTTTCTTAACATTGATTTCGACCAACCTGTTCATGATAATCATTACTACCAATATTATTACTCCTACACCCATCGCTGTCCATGTGTAGCCCCATATTGTAGTTGGCCAGCTTGAAAAGAAAACAGTGAGACCAAGACCGATACCAGTTGCCGGTCCTCCGAACTTGGCGCAGAACCAGACATTATCAATGCTGTTGCGCAAGCCTGATTCAGCTTTCCTGACAATGCGTCCTGAAAGCGCAGTATTAAGACCGCATCCGAATTCACGGTTCTGGAATTCACGCTCTCCACCATAATGGACATCGCCCACAGAAGAGCCGATTGCGCCGACTGAAATTCCCCATATCAATGCCAGGAATGGGATTGAAAACGGGTATCCCAGTACTGCATACTGGATATAAGCTATGGTCACAAGGCAAAAATTCACAATAAAGTTATGCCCGATGATCGAAGGCGTGGTATATCTCATAATATCCATATACAACGGCTGCTTGAACCTGCTCTGGCTTGCGACCCTTCCGGCATAAGCGGTCGTCGCATAAATACCATACAGGATTGCAGCTATAAAAGAGCCGATAACGATTGCGGTCAATGGATAAAACTTCGCATTCAAGAGAACCGCCGCGACTGTACCGCCTGTCACAGCCGACATTCCGTTGCTGATTGGTTCGCCTGAAATTGCTTTGTTAAATATTCTGTGCAAAAGCCCCATCTGGGGCGCCAATTGTACCTGGGAGTTCGGGTTGCTTTGCGAGCCTACATCGGATTCAAGATCCTCAAGGCATCCTGCAATAGTAGCAAGAGCTCCTAAAAGTGCCAATATAGCCATACTCATGGTTAAATCTAATACCATTTTATTATGTCCTCCTATATTGAATTCAAATCACCATAAAAAACTATTATAAGGTAGTTTTAAATCGACTACCTTATTATACATTATAAATCTTTCCTTTTCAAATTCCGCCTTTTCCTAATCGGGAAAAAGCGGAATATGGTTTACTCTAATCTTCTTCGTGGTAGTGCTATCAACTTTATTTAGATGTAGCCTGGAACGAAAATGATTATGAAATATATCACCATCGAAACCAGTCCAAGCGGTATTCCTAGTCTTGCCCATTCCTTGCTTGTGATTCCCAGTTTTCCAGCGGAAATTATGTTCGGGATATTTCCGGGTATCAACATTCCGCCAGCTATCAAGAGTCCCATCAGGGCTGCATTTATCTGTACCTGTGTAAAGGTTGGCCCTATTTCAGCAGCGGTCAGTGTGGCATTATCAAGTATGGCAGAAACCATATTTACCCAGTAGAGTGCCTCTGCAGGCATTTTAGCAATATATTCGAAGATTATGGGTTTGAAACCATCGCCAAGGAAAACAAGCGCCATTATGAACACATATACCTTGACTGCTCTCATTATTACATCTTTCAATGTTTCGCTGTAATCTTCAGCTTTCATACTCTTATCCTTTGGATCCACTTTTCCAAGGAAGAACATACCGATCAGGCCATATGCAATAATTCCGGGGATTATGTAAATTGCAAGCTGTTCGATAAGGTAAGTAAAAGTTGCATGATATGGGGCGCCTGACAGCTTTGAAATGGCAATTGTTGACAGAGGTTCACCAAGAGGGGTAAGAGCAGCGCCAAGACCGATTGAAAAACATGCTATGACCGTCAGATCTATTTTTGCTTTCCGTGAAAGCGGCATGGCATTGACCATCTCTACCAGGATGATAGCTGCAAGAATGGCTGAGATCACGCTTGAGAACAGGCCAAGAACGGCAATGAGTATGAAAGCCATGACCTTTAATGAAAGTTTTTCAGTCATCGTCCTTATAGCGCCATGAATAGGTACATGCCATTTGTAAATGATCAATCCCACGACCAGTACGACCTGCACGATCCCTATAGGTAAATGATAACTGTTGGATATGTATAAAGGAGCAACTAATGCTTCCTCTACTATTGACCAGCGCCACCCTGTTTCCACACCTGCCAGCGTAACGAAATTTGAAATTGTCAGGGCAAGTACGCCGCAAATGAACAAGAATACTTCCAGATTTTGTTCAATGATCTTGATCTTGAACGGCCCGATCAATACGATCAGGAAAATGATAAAAAGTCCTATTGCAATCCCTATATCAAGTGCCATATTATTTTTCCTCCATAAACAAATTTTAAAATTCAAACCAACGGCTGAATTTCTTCATGAATAATCATAAGTTCTTTTAAACTTTGTGATTTGATTTGATAATTAATCATGAAAAATTCTTGGAACATAAAAATTTTTTGGAGGCCGAAACATTTAAAATCTGTAATTATATCAAGTATTTATGATTGCCGAGTTCTTATCCGGTTACATCACACAATTCATTTCATCGATAGGATACCTGGGTGTATTTATATTAATGACTCTTGAGAGCGCCGCACTGCCTGTGCCTTCAGAAGTCGTAATGCCGTTCTCTGGATATTTATCTTATTTGGGCGTTTTTAATTTAGGCCTCATAACGATTGTAGGGGCGGCAGGCTGCATGGCAGGTTCTGTGATTTCTTATTATGTAGGATTAAAAGGCGGAAGGCCATTCCTGGAAAAATATGGAAAATACTTTTTCATGAACCATAAACACGTTGAACTTGCAGAGATATGGTTCAATAAATACGGGGATAAGGCAGTTTTCTTCTCGCGACTGTTCCCGGTAGTTCGCACTTTCATCTCCCTCCCGGCAGGGATTGGAAAATATAGTCTTAAAAAACTTACCCTGTACAGCTTCCTTGGTTCATTGCCATGGTGTTTTGGACTGGCTTATATTGGGTTCCGGTTGGGTCCTTACTGGACGAACATAATAACATTTTTTAATGGGCTGGATATTGTAATAGTTGTCATAATCTTTATGATTGGTTTATACTTCTGGAAATTCAAGAAATGAAGTTTTAGAAACTATTTTCATTAAAATTCAATATCAGACCTTACATTCCGTTGTGTACTGCTTTATATCAGTTGATGTACAAAAGTATAATAAACCATGTCGTTATCCTATTAAGGCAAATATTATGTCTTTTCAGGAAGAAATTATGTTTTTGATAAAAAGGTTTAAATACTGTCCCAATTTTAACCACCAATTATGACAGATAGTAATCTGGCATATAGCGGTTGTATTTATCGATTCCATCCGACTATTTTATCTGGAAAACAGGGGTGCAGCCACGCCCCTCTCTCCTATTTTTGGTGTATAAATATTCCATATGTGACATAAATATAAAGTTGTGATAGACGATGACAGCAGATGATTTAATAAAAGCAATAGTAGAATCGGATGAGGCCTTTATCAAGGAATTGGCAAGGACAATAAAAGATGAACTGCATATGACTGCCGGTGAATTCAGTGAAAAATCCAATATTCCGGCAAGCACAATATACAAGTTATTATCAGGCCACCGTGAACCGAATGTAAAAACCCTGAGACAGGTAATAGCGGTTTTGCGCAAATTTGAAGGAAAAGATCAACTCGAAGGGGAAAAATCCGGATTCATCGCTGTAATAGCAGCCCGGCCTGTACTTGATCTTATCACCGAGAAGAAACTCAAAATAAATGACCGCCTTCTTACTATCAGGGAATATTCAGCAACCTCGATGGAAGAAGCCATCATAGCTGCGATAAAAGCTGAAAGGGATGGTGCAAAAGCAGTGGTCTGCGCACCGATAGTCAGTTCCACAATTGAAAAGGTGCTGCGAATACCTGTAGCCATTATCATGCCCAGAGACAGCCTTTTTGAGGCAATTGAGCTTGCTGCCAGAAAAATGGGATGACAGGTTCATATTCAAGGAGTTTGACAGAATCGATTTGTATTATTTTACAAAATATCGGGGAAGAATTATCAAGTTCAAGCATGACGATTCTGAGGTTTTCGAGATTTAGACTGGTCGAAGAGCGAAACCCTAAATAAATATTTAAGTAATAAGAATAAACACAATACCACTATGTCAAAACCGACAACTTTCACAGCAGTACTCCACAAAGAAGAAGATATGTATATAGCAGAGTGCCCGGAAGTGGGGACGGTAAGTCAGGGGGAAACAATAGAACAAGCGATAAACAATCTCAAGGAAGCAACCCAGTTGTATTTAGAAGAGTTTCCGCTGGAGAAAGAGGTCAGATCCATAATAACGACATTTGAGGTACCTCAAGTTGCCGAAGCTTAGGAAAGTATCCGGAAAAACAGCTATCAAAGTCCTCTGCAATAAGTTTGGGTTTGAAATAAGTGGTCGTTCTGGAAGTCACATAAGGCTTTCAAAAACGACACCTGTAGGAAAAGTTGGTACTGTTGTGCCGATGCATGAAGAAATCAAAATAGGTACTCTTCTAGGTATTCTAAGATTGGCTAAAGTAGATCCCGATGAGTTTAGTAAATATATTTAAATTCAATTAAATTATTTATTACAATCAATATCCTTGGACTTCATTTGGTTGAGCCAGTCCGTATCAATTAGACGAGAAAAATTACAGCAGCGGCCTGGGCTGCTTGTTTTCAGGCAGCACCGGCAGATCAGCCGTGATAGCAAGGATCGGTGACTCAATTTCCTTTGCCCTCTCAAGTATCAACTCTTTGCCTTTTTGTGTCAATGCGAACATGGGAACAGAAGTTCCAGCCTGGATAAGAGGTCGCACAAGGCTTCGCACCATTTTAGAGGCGCATCCTGTGATTATATCCAATTCCCTGACAAGATTCCCTGCATCTTCGGCCTCTATCCCTGTCAGGTGCGCCCCGATAAGGATCAGTTCGATGTTATTTTCCTTCTCTATCGCACGAAGTTTCACCGCCTCCGACATCGAGACAACGCTTACGGCTATATTAGTGTAACCAAGTTCACATGCTTTTTTAAGACCATTTACCTGGTCAATCCTTGCCTTTTCTTTATCAAGGACAAAGCCGCCGCGCGATTCGATACCCGCTATTATTTCCGCGATGGGTTCTGTTTCAATAAGCCCGGACATCAAAGCTCCCATGCCCTGCACCAGTCCAGGATTATCGGTTATTACGGTGCCAGCGCCATCGCATACGGTTACCGTGCAATCAATAAGCCTGCGCCGGAGTCCGGTCATCATTATCTCGCTTGCGCCAAAATTAACAAATACGCCATAATCAAACCTCCGTCCGGGTGTGAACATCCCCAGTTCACGTATCCTGTATTCCATGTTCTTTTTTGCTTCTTCACGAGTTAACCTTGAAACGTTTGAAAACTTGCTGAAAATCGGACACCAATCCGCTATCGGTTCACCGACTTCCACGACTTCTCCATCTTTTATGACAACACGCGCTTTTCCGAAAAGTTCCATAACATGCGCCAAATCAGTCACCTGGGAATTTGTAGAGTTCGAGCAATTCGGTGGCTTTTACTTTCGATATCCTGGTTCCAACAACTTCAACAAGGGCGTTAACGTGTTCATCCCTGACGCAATGAAGACTTTCCATCCCCTCAAAAATAAGATTAACGAGGTAATTCAATTCCTCATCAGAAAGTTTCAATAAACGTTCCCTGAAATCAGTATCTGAAGTAGAAACATGCTGGCTCAAAGGAGGCAGCACAGACCTGAATTCCCATCTTGCATGCCCGCAAGTGCTGTCTCCAAGCTCAGGTGCAAGTTTCTTCAGGATTTGTAGATCAAGAGAATCCAGTTTTCGTGCCATCAACTATTCATAATTTCAGGCAGTATATAAATTTAGCTTCGCCAAAAAAAGAAAAAAACTCTCCTGCAGAAATATAATCAATCATTTTTTTCTGAAGTAAATATGTCACTTATAGCCGGCCTTACAAGCCGGAACCATTTATATTGCGATACTACGCAACACCCCATTATTGCAAGAAGTACCGTATCCTCCAGCAATTGATAATTCCCGTCTTCAATAAAAAATCCCAGCATTTCGTTAAACCGCATTACAGCAATTACCAGGAACAGGAAGCTTATCACATAAATCAGCATCCAGCTATCCTTCAGAAAAGAGTCATTAAGGAACGCTTTTGCCCCGATCAGCTTCATGTTTACTTTTTTTCGCATGATATTACTGGTATTTGCGACAAGAAACGCTCCTGCAAGCGCTATGGCTATCATTGCAAGCTGTAATAATGTTTTTATGGTAATCATTTTTATACTCACAAAGTTTTTAAAATATATTATAATATCAATGTCAAGTATATAAATGGATTTGTGATAAATATGTGAATCCGGGTCATCAAAAGCCATAACAGTAATCTTTAATGCAGTTCATGTGCTTTATCTGTAATATTATGCCGAAGGATACAATTACTGAATTAAGAACTTCTCTTTACGGCAGAAGCAGTGTTTTTGTGGGATCATTGGAGACGCCAACCGAGCGTATCGTATATCATTTATTGTATGAAACTCTCCGCGCGGGGAAGACCGTTATCTGGGTATGCCTGAGGGATACGCCCAATACAATATTTGAAAAGTTCTTATCATACGAGCTTCCTGTTACAGGATCGAAAAAGGGAGTATGGTTTGTGGATGCGACCACAACTGGAGACAGGAACATAACGTCACAGACAACCAGGTGTGCACCCATGGACTACGCATGCATGATCATGGAAGCCGGGAATTTAATGAAAAAACATCCCGGATCACTTGTAATGCTTGATAACCTGGGGATTCTTTCAGCGCTATATCGAGCAGATATGATCGTACGTCCAATGAAGTACCTGGACACAAAGATCAGGGCAGAAGGAGGAGGTTTTGTTACATTGCTGGCAAATAATGCTGTTCCTGGGAGTGTGGAAGCAGAATTACTGGGCCTCATTGACATAATAATCCATGTTGGAAAAGATAAGATCCATACGCTTGTGGGAAGCAAGGAATTGAGCATCCCCTTTTTCTTCACTGGAAGCGAACTGATCCTTGGAAATATGGATATGGACAGATTTCTAAAAGACCTATTCAGCCTGACTCCTGAAGAAAAGAAAAAATTAGAGCTTGAAGTAGAAGAAAAAGCGCATATTTATGGTGAACCGGCGGAGTGAGTGATCCGGTCCCAGAGTTGTGCTATCTGTTTGCTGTATTGCGAATTTGGATATTCCTGAATTAGGATCTTTCTTGACCATGCATCTGCCATTGCATCGTCGTACAGAATAACCCCGATAGGTTCAAGACCGATCTTTCGGCTAAGATCTTCCAGTGTTTCTTTTGAGGCTTCGTACTTATTTTTCGGGAGCTTATTGAACAATATCCGGGGTTTTGATTTCAAACGTCTGGCAACCCCTGAAATAACATAAGTGCCTCGAATATCCTGCTTGTCCAGTGTAGATACTACTATGCCCATTTCCGACATGCTCATGACCAGGAGGCTTGACCGGTTCAAGCCCGGGCTGCAATCAAATATTATATGGTCGAGATTGTATCTGGATTGGAACTCCCGAAGCAGCGATTGAAGCTTTTCTTTTGCCTGTGAAGGATCTTTTGAGAAACTGGAAATATCCTCCTCTGTTGCATCGGATGGGATTATGTACAATTCCTCATTGCTGTGCCTGTAAACGATCTCATCAAGCCCGGCCTTGCCCTGAAGGAAATCTACCAGTGTCTTTTTTAACTTCAGGCTAAAAAGTGCATGTATGCCCGGACCTGAAACATCCGTATCTATCAATCCGACTTTGAAACCCTTGCTTACCAGGTAACATGCAAGATTCCCGGAAATATTCGTCTTACCAGTTCCGCCCTTATATGAATGAAAGCTTATCCACATACTTTGTACCCTCAAATAATAACTATATAATTAAGATCAATTTTCATAATTAACTCAGTATTTCTTCAAGTTTCTTATCCAGTTCATCGATAGATCCGGCAACTTCAGGTGATTCTTCCTCTTTCTTTCTTAGAGATGAGTAATACACTTTTTTCCCTATACGTTCACGTTTTAGCCAGCCTGCCCGCACAAGTTCGTTGAGGTATTTATTCTCGATTGACCTGTGGCGGCCCGTTCGGATACACACTTCATCAGCCGTAGCATTCAAAAGAGCTGAAACAGCAAAAAGGGATTTTCTTAAACTGTCAGGTACGGTAAGGTATAAAGCGACCTTATCTTCGACTGTCGGATTGAAACTGGATTCTATCTCCCCAACCCTGCGTTCAAGTGACTGAAACCTTTTTTCAAAGGCCTTTAAATAATCATTTGCGTCTGTTTCCATATTCGAATTCATGGTATCTCCATTGTGTATGCACGGATGGTCGCATCACCTGGAACGTAATGAGCAACCTTTGCACAATGCAATATAATGTGCAAGCACTATATAAATTTAATCAATGTGTCTGGAACAACATGTGTTGATACGTGTGATAATATTGCACAGATAATACGCTTAAGCAAGATATGGAAAAACGTGGTTTTTAAGCATAAACAGTTCTATAAAAGACGTTTATAGATAGGAACATATGTTTTCCAGTGGAAATAAAGGGGTTGTTCAACTGTTGACCTTTTGCGTAATATATAAATATTAGCAATTCCATATATGGTAAGTATGAGGAAGTTGCACAATATTCTTCTCCACCCTCCCTCTTCTCCCTCGTTGCAACTTCCTCTCTCCTTTTGATCATAAGGGGAAAATAAGATGATATAAAAAGGAGATATATCCCATGAAAGAATTATATCGGCCATATGAACAACATTGCACTTATCGCACCTACCCAGGTTGAATCAAGAGAATTGAGGCCTGGTATCGAACCGTTGCCTGATGGAGACGTGGGTGTTATATCAAAGGGATCTTTGCATGGGAGGCCCATTCTATTTTCACACTGCGGGATAGGCAAAGTGAATGCAGCGCATTCTGTAACACTTTTACTTGAAGATACAAAACCAGATATTTTGATACTTTTCGGTATCGGTGGCGCTTATGCCAAAGCAGGGGTCGGCGATGTGGTAATAGCTGTTAGTGAAAACTATGGCGAGGAAGGCGTAATGACCCCGGATGGCTGGAAACCCATGGAGTTCACAGGTTTTCCGCTGTTGAAAACTGACATGGAATATTTCAATACTTTTGCGATGGATAAGAAATTATCGCAGCTTGCCATTAAGGCTTCAAAGGATATTGGCTTAAAAGTCCAGTCAGGTAATTTCATAACAGTATCACAGTGCTCAGGAACCCGAAAAACCGGTGAAATTATCAGGGAACGCTTCAATGGCATCTGTGAAAACATGGAAGGAGCTGCTGTGGCTCATATTTGCGCGAAATACGCAGTCCCAATGATCGAGATCCGGGGAATAAGCAATATCATCGAGGACAGGGATTTTAAGAAATGGAACATACCCCTTGCAGTTTCAAATTGCAGCAAAGCGGTCAATGAATTAGTCAGGAGATTATAATGAAGATTACGCTTGGTTATTCACCTTGTCCAAATGACACATTTATTTTTTATGCACTTACACACGGCAAACTGGATTATGATTTTGAATTCGAAGAGACTTTAAAAGACGTGGAAACACTGAACCGGATGGCTCTTCTTAAAAGATTTGATGTAACAAAAGCATCATTCCATGGATTTGGTTTCGTAAGGGATGATTATTGTCTCCTGCGATCAGGAAGTGCGCTTGGGCGCGGTTGCGGTCCCCTGATAGTTGCCAGGAGACCGATAAATCAAAATGAGCTTTATTCAAAAAAGATAGCGATCCCGGGAAAAATGACCACTGCGTATCTTCTGCTTCAACTTTTTGTGCCAGGTGCAAAAAATATAGTGGAGATGCCTTTTGACAAAATAATGAATGCGGTAAGCATGGGCACTGTAGATGCCGGTCTTATTATCCATGAGAGCCGTTTCACATATCCCAAATATGGTCTTGTAAAACTGATCGATCTTGGCGAATGGTGGGAGGAAAAAACAGGTTTGCCGATCCCCCTTGGAGGGATACTCGCAAGAAGAGACCTTGGCGTGGAAGTGATCAACAAAATCGATGCACTTATCAGGCAAAGCATAGAATACGCATTCAAGCATCCTGCCCAGACTCGTGATTATATAAAGAAAAATGCGCAGGAGCTGGATGATGATGTGATCGACCAGCATATCAAGCTCTACGTGAATGATTATTCCCTGGATATGGGAGGCGGCGTGGTCGCGGTCGAGGAATTACTAAAAACCGCGCAAGGATTGAATCTTATCCCGCATTCCAGTAAGCCAATCTTTATTGATTGAGGCAAGATTATGAATAAAAAATAAATTGACATCAAATCCGTGTAAATCAGTGTTAATCTGTGTCTAAAAGAGAAGTTATAAACCGGAAATGTTTGGGAAAGCAGTATCATAAGACACGGATTTCGCGGATTAACACAGATTATTGAAATCCAAAGAAATCCAATTGATCCATCATACTATGACACTTTCATCAATTATCATCCAGAAGATCAAGCAGCATGGACCAATTTCATTTTGCGATTTCATGGAAATGGCGCTGTATTACCCGGAACTTGGATATTACACATCTTCCCATGAAAAAATAGGAAAAGTTGGGGATTACTATACAAGCTCCAACCTGACTTCGGCTTTTGGTGAAATGCTGGGAAAGCAAATAGAAGAGATGTGGCATATTCTTGGTGAAAAAGAGTTCACAGTTGTTGAAATGGGAGCAGGCATGGGCCTTCTTTCAGGAGATGTCCTGTCATACCTTAAGAAAAACCATGAACTGTACCGGGATCTGAAATATTGTATTGTTGAAAAAAGCCCAACATTTCGAAACGAACAGAAAAAGCGATTAGAGGGGCAAAATGTTAGCTGGTATGATTCGATAACCGAACTTTCGGGAATGAAAGGATGCATTTTTTCCAATGAGCTTCCCGATGCATTTCCTGTGCATGTTGTCGTAATGGAAAATGAATTAATGGAAGTCTTCGTGGATTATGAAGTTGAAAAAGGTTTTATTGAAGTATTAAGACCCGCAACAGGTGAATTGAAAAATTACCTGGAAGAACTCAAAATAAGCTTACCTTTCGGATATCGCACAGAAATAAATCTTAATGCGATAAAATGGATGCAGGAGATCGGTTCCACCTTGAAAAAAGGATTTGTGATAACGATAGATTATGGGTATCCATCGGATGAGCTTTACCAGGAATACAGGAACAGGGGCACACTTATGTGCTATTATAAACACTCCGTCAATGAAACGCCATTTGAGCGCATCGGGGAGCAGGATATGACAACTCATGTGAATTTTTCGGCTCTTGATCTCTGGGGGCGCAAGAATGGCCTCGACCTGTGCGGATTCACAGACCAGGCGCATTTCCTGATGGGGCTTGGGATCGATGAATACCTGAAAAACTTGCAGGAAAAAGATCCTGTAAATTATTATAGGAAAATGCTGCCAGTAAAAACATTATTGATGGAGATGGGTGAAACCTTTAAGATACTGATCCAGGAGAAGGGGGTTGAGCACTTCGAATTATCAGGCTTGAAGTTCCCATCCAGATACAGAATAGATTAGCGTTCAAAACTCTTAACTATCATGCATCAAATATAAGAAAATATGGCGGATGATAAGGCAAATCAAATACTTGCATTATTGAAGAACGAATATCCGGAAATAAAGATTGCGCTTCATTATTCAAATCCCCTGGAATTACTGATCGCAACTATCCTCTCAGCGCAATGTACGGATAAACAGGTAAATGCTGTCACAAAAAAACTCTTTGCAAAATACAGGACTGTGCAGGATTTCACCGGGATCTCACAAGAGGAGCTTGAAAAGGAGATATATTCCACAGGGTTCTACAGGAATAAAGCAAAAAACATTATCGGGGCATGCAAAATAATTGCCAGTGAATATAATTCAAAAGTTCCTGATACCATGGAAGAACTTCTCAAGCTCCCTGGAGTAGCGCGAAAAACCGCAAATATTGTCTTATCCGGCGCTTTCGGTAAAATAGAAGGAATGGCTGTAGACACTCATGTTAAACGGCTTTCAGGAAGGCTCGGATTGACTGCCCACACTGATCCGGAAAAAATCGAGAAAGACCTTTTAAAGATCATCCCAAAGAACGATTGGGATATTTTTTCACTTCTTTTGATAAACCATGGCAGGAAGGTTTGCGCTGCAAGGAAACCGCTTTGTAGAGAATGCATCCTGAATAAACTTTGCCCAAGCGCATTTACATTCGGATAAGACCATGGGGCTCACAGATTACCAGAAAAGGAGGGATTTTAATAGCTCGGCCTGAACCGCATAGAAGTGAAAAACAGGGTACAGGCAATAGATTTGTTGTGCATGAACATAATGCAGCTCATCTGCACTATGACCTGAGACTTGAGATCGGGGGAGTCTTGAAGTCATGGGCGATCCCGAAAGAACCGCCTGAAAAAGAGGGGATAAAGCGTCTTGCTATCCAGACTGAAGACCATCCGCTTGAATATGCAGACTTTGAAGGTACATTACCCGAAAGCAGCTATGGTGCGGGGACGGTAAGAATCTGGGATAAGGGCGAGTTTAGCATTGAAAAGGAAAAGGAAAGCGAGCTGCTAATAGAACTGAAGGGGAGAAAGCTCATCGGGAAATACGCTTTGATAAAAACAAAATTCAGGGGAAAGGATTCATGGCTTTTTTTTAAGAGAAAATGATCATGTGGAAGGAAATGGCAAAATTCGGTAAGAAACTTGTTAAACGAGACCTTGTGGAATCACAATTTGGAAATATCAGCGTGCGAAAAGGTGAAAAGATGCTCATCACGAAAAGGGGAATTGCCCTTGATGAGATCTATAAGGAAGGGGTTGTAGAGCTGGATATCGAAAAATCTTCATATCTTGATAGGATCGCATCATCAGAAACCATAGTCCACAGGACTATTTACAAAAATACACCGGCTTTTGCCATCATCCACGCCCATCCGGTTTTTGCAGTAATTGAGTCGATGCTTGTTGATACAAAAACCATCATCCCGATAAATATTGAGGGCGAGCATTTCCTGCATGAGATCCCAGTGGTAAAAGGCGCCCCCGGTACAGCAGAACTTGCGGATAACACTGCACAAGCGCTTATTGGCCATAAGGGCGCAGTCATTTGCGGTCATGGAACTTTCGCGATCGGAAAAACGCTTGATGAAGCTTATTTTGTTACTGCGCTTGTTGAGCAAAGCTGCAAATTGAAATATTATTTCGATATGGCAAAGAAATAAATAAACTGCCCACGGGTTGTTTTGTGTCGCAGAAATTATTTATATAATGAGTTCTTATGACATCACGTCTGTTATAATGGATTTTTCTGTATTACAGGCGTGGTCGAAGAATGAAGCTGATTAAAATATTATCGAGGGGATAATAATTATGGTAAACAATAGATATGAAAACGGAATTATTTTTTCGGTATTGATGTTGAGTACTGTTCTGGTTGGAATGACGATGCTGACGGCTGTTGCCTTAGCAGCGCCAGTGTCGACCATTGTAGTCACAGCAAGCAATCCGAGTCCCCAGGTGAATCAGACAATATCTATTATTGCCACTGCTATGGATAATGGTTCCATTTCATCATCCTTAAATGGCACCATGCAGTTTCTTGCCAACGGCATTTCGTTTGGTTCTGCCCCGATCATAAGCGGTATTGCAGGCACAACTTTTACTACAGCAACTCCTGGAACCGTGACAATAATTGCAGAATTCAATGGGACACAGGGAAGTACGACTGTTGTTTTCATAGAGCCTGCATTGAGTTTATCCGCAAATCCGACAACAGTAACAGTAGGCACAGCGACCAATGTGGTCTTCACTGTAAGTCCAGCGTTAAGCGGTGCTACAGTTATCCTTTCCGGCGCAGTTGTCAGTATATCCGGTACAACTGATGCTAGCGGCAGTGCTACTATCAGCGTGAACGCCACAGGTGCAGGCACAATAACTGCAACAGCAAGCATGAGCGGCTATACAAGCGGAACAAAGAATATAACGGCAGGATTGCCGGCATTGACAGTATCCGCAAACCCGAAAAATGTAACAGTAGGCACAGCGACCAATGTCATTTTCACCGTGAGTCCAGCGTTAAGCGGTGCAACAGTAACCCTGACTGATAAAGCAACAGGAAGTGGAACAATCGATGCTAGCGGCAGCGTTACTATCAGCGTGAATGCCACAGGTACAGGAACGATAACTGCAACAGCAAGCATGAGTGGCTACACAAACGGAATAGCGAATATAACGGCAGGATTGCCAGCATTGACCGTATCCACAAACACAAGCTTAGTAACAGTAGGCAATGTGACCAACGTTACCTTCACTGTGAGTCCAGCGTTAAGCGGTGCTACAGTTACCCTGACCGATAAAGCAACAGGAACCGGAACAATCGATGCTAGCGGCAGCGTTACTATCAGCGTGAACGCCACGGGCGCGGGCACAATAACTGTAACAGCAAGCATGACTGGCTACACAAGCGGAAAAACAATGGTAACGGCAGGATTGCCGGCATTGACCGTGTCTGCAAACCCGAAAAATGTGACAGTAGGCACACCGACTAACGTTATCTTCACTGTGAGTCCAGCGTTAAGCGGTGCAACAGTTACCCTGACCGATAAAGCAACAGGAAGCGGAACAACCGATGCTAACGGCAGCGTTAATATCAGCGTTAACGCCACAGGCGCAGGCACAATAACTGTAACACCAGGCATGACTGGCTATACAGGCGTACCCATTTTTCTGGCCGCAATTATTGCTATTGATATCACGCCGCCAGAGAGTATAACAAATCTCACAATGGTGAATAACGGCACAAGCTGGATAGAATGGAACTGGACAAATCCTATTGCTGATTTTTCTTATGTTGCCATATGGATAAATAACGGCTGGCATAATGCTTCCGTTGGAGCTAATTTATTCAATACGAGCGGTATATTATCTTTATTGCCTGGAACTGAGTATACGATTGCAACTCATACTGTAGATGCTTCAGGCAATGTAAATTCCACATGGATAACCCTCAACAGTTCTACTTTACCAAATACACCGGTAAGCACAAGCCCGATTAATTTAACATTATCACTGGGTTCTCTGGTTACATTCCCAAATGTTACAGTGGCAGGGAACACGGTTGAAGCCAACGATGATGGGGGGCACCCGCTATCTGCTTCTTATATCCTCGCAGGAGCTTATCATAATATTTCTACCACAGCCAATTACAGTACGCCAGTAACCGTAAGTGTAAAATATACTTTGCCAACGGGTTACAAGGATTCCGATGTAAGATTATATCACTGGAATTATTTAACAGGTCAATGGGAAAATGTGACGATATCTTCCGGTTCAGGAATGGTAACGGGACTGGTTTCAAGCCTGTCACCTTTTGTGCCTGCTATTCCTGCAAAGCCAAGCATTACAAAAAAAGATCCGACCGGAGCGAGTAACGAGTCAATTGTCACTCAACCAATGACATTCAACATAACTGTAGATCAAACGGCAAATGTGACATGGTCTATTGATTCAAATCCTGTAACCAATACCAGTAATTATCCGGCAAACACTGTAATCAGTTATACTAAAACTCCCTCTTTGGTAGGAAATTACAACGTCTCTGTAAGTGCATCAAATAGCAACGGCACTGATACGGAATATTGGAACTGGTCAGTCCACTCCACCACTTATTTCACAGGCAACCGCATATGGGACGGCAGCAAACCCCTTGAATTCTCTAAGACATATTATTGGACTCCCCAGAGCTTTTCAGGATTCTATTATAATGCAAAGGACGATGTGGGCACTGAGAAATTGACAATGACACTGGGCGATTACTCCTCACGAACAATAGCAACTGGAGCCCTCGTTTACTCGACATCACCGCAGGACGTCAGCTTTACCCACTCGGCCTGGGGCACATATCAGGTCATAGGATTCATGGCGGATAAATATTTTGCAGGTTATACGGCCAATACATCATCAACGAATACCCGGCCGACTACGGATTTCAACGGGATCAGCTCGCTTGCCCAGGGAGGGCTGCATAGGGTGCTTATTGACGATGATACCAAGAGAACAATAGCTGTCGGAGGCACTTATGCCCTGCAGGATGGTTATGTCCTGAAAGCTAAAGATATTGATCTTAATGCAAGGACAATGCTCTTATCCCTTTTGAAAGATGGTGCAGAGGTTGATGTGTCACCTCTTGCAGCCGGAGAGACTTATGTTTACACAAAAACCGTTGGCGGTGTTGAGAGCCTTCCACTGATCATGGTAAGGTTCGATAATGTATTCTCAGGCAGTGAACTGCAAGTAGCATTCATGAAAGGTGTTTTCCAGATATCGGAGGATGTCACAACCGTACATACCGGAGATCAGTTCAGCAACATGAAAATCAGCTTTGTGGACAAGAATGTAATCCAGATGAAAAACAGCAATAATATCGCCCTTACCAAGGGAACGACTGCTGATATCATGGGTGATTTAAAAATACTGGTTGCCAATAACGATTCTGTTGTCAGGTTTGCACTAACGGTTGACAGGCCGTCTAACCTGGAAGTCAGGAGCACGGTTTACAGGGATTCCGATAGTCCTCCAGTAACAGAATGGACACCTTACAATTTCGGGATGAACATAGGTTCTACAAGTGTAGGATTCTTTTATGATCTTGACGATGGAGTAGGAAGTGAAAAATTGACACTCGGTGCGCCGGTAAGCGGCCGGACAATACCGGAAAATGGTCTTGTATATTCAACATCACCGCAGGAAGTCAAGTTCACCTACACTGGTTTCGGGAAATACCAGGCGATTGGTTTTATGGCCGATAATTATTTTGCAGGTTATACATCCAATACCGGAATATCAAATGGAATCCCGCTCCTCACCAGGCCAACTACTGATTTTAGCGGGATAAGCACAATTTCACATGGATCTCTCCATAAAGTGCTTATAGATGACGACACCAAGCGAACAATATCTGTTGGAGGTACCATTGCCCTCCAGGAGGGCTATGTTCTAAAAGCGACTGATATTGACCTGAATGCAAGGACTATGCTTATATCCCTCCTGAAAGATGGTGCAGAAGTTGATGTGTCTCCTCTTGCCGCTGGTGAGACCTATGTGTATACCAAGACTGTCGGAGGTACTGAAAGCCTCCCATTGATAATGGTAAGGTTTGAAAGTGTATTCTCTGGCAATGAATTGCAGGTTGCATTCCTGAGGGGTATATTCCAGATATCCGATAATCCCACAACCATCCAGGTAGGAAATCAGTTCGGTAATATGAAAGTAACAAGTGTTTCAAGTAATAGCATTACGATGAGCAACAGTAATACCATCGGACTCAGCAAGAATACTGATAATGCACTTATGGGTGATATCAGGCTCAGGATAGCAGATAATGATGCCCTGAGGTTCTATTTTGCAGTTGATGTGACACCTGAAATTATAGCAAACCAGCTCGTGATAGACGCACCCGCAAAAGCAACGGCAGGAGATACTATCCAGATCAAGGTAACAGCAAAAAGCGTAGGAATAGCTAATGCCAATGTAAATATAGGAACTGATAGCGGAACTGCTGATAAGAACGGCATTTTCAATTACACTATTCCCAGGAGCCTCGTGGGAACTTACTCCATTAATGCCACAATGACCGGTTATGATAAAGCGACAAAGAATATCGTGATCGACAAATACATAGATTACACGCTAAGCATCCAGGCCCCATCACAGGCAAACCAGTTAGAAACAATAACCGTTAAAGTCCTGTACAACGGAACAGCCATGAGCGGGGCAACAGTTTCATTTGATAATGCGACTGTTGGTACAACCGACAGCAATGGTGAAGTGGCCTATAAACTTGACACAAGCGGCACACACAACATATCTGCTTCCAAGAAATCGTATCTATCCGTTTCGAGGGACATCGAGATCAGGGCGCTTTATTCCGAGTTCAAGGCAGTTGATATCAATATCACTCCCAGTCAGGGTTTTATCGGAGAGGCATACCTGGTAAGGTCGAACATCACAAACGTAGGTACAAAAGGTGACTCAACGCTGGTCGAACTCATTGTCAACAGCACGTCTGTTAATAATAAAACAGTCACAGTGGATGCTGGTGGAAAAGTTGAGGTCAATTTTACCAGGATCGAGACTGTTGCAGGCAATGTAACTGTTGAGATCATGGGACAGAGCATGATATATGAGGCTAAGGTAAACCCGACGAATTGGCCATTGATCGTCGTGGTCGCAACAGTCATTGGGGCGATTGCGATCTATATCGCTACTTCAAAAGGACTGATAAATCTTGAATTGCTAAAACAGAAATTCAACACGCTTTTCAAGAAGGGGGAATAAAGATACTTTAGTTTCCTTTTATTTTTTAATTAATGTCCGAAAAAAATTATCATAAAACAGGAAAAAAGATCGATTTTTTCATCACATCAGACACATTTCCCTCCATTTCCGTTACCGGGAACTCATGCTCTCTCATGTGCCAGCATTGCAAAGGTAAATTACTGCAGCGCCTGATACCTGCAACCACATGTGAAGAGCTTGAAAAGAAAGCCCTGTCCCTTCACGCACGTGGCGCAAAGGGCATACTCCTGACCGGCGGCTGTGATGAACGCGGAAGTGTCCCCATCAGGAGCATACTCCCGGCGATAACAAAGCTCAGGGAAAAAACTGATCTGATCCTTATTGCGCATACTGGTTTTATCTCTGTTGAGGAGGCAAGGCTATTAAAAGACTCCGGACTTTCCGGCATCGGATTTGACGTTATGGGCGATATGGCTGCCGTAAAAGAAGTTTACGGTCTTCATGTATCGGAAAAAGATTATATAGACAGCCTTCGCGCCATATCGGATTCTGGGCTTTTGGTATTCCCCCATGTGTGTGTTGGCATCCATTTCGGGAAATTAGGCGGAGAATTGCGCGCCCTTGAAATGATCAGATCGATTGTCCCGTCCACTGTAATAATAACTGGATTGATGCCCGTTGCAGGGACTCCGATGGAACACATCAAGCCGAAACCTTCTGATTTTGAAAAAGTCATACAAAAAGCAATTGAAATTTTCCCCCGAACACCCATTGTTCTTGGCTGCGCCCATTCAAGCGGGAATGACAGGGCCAGGATCGAAAAAACAGCGCTTCTTTGTGGGGTTTCAGGGATCGCGGCGCCGACTATGGGAACTATCGGGTTTGCAAAGAAGAATGGTTATGAGATAAATTTCTATGGGACATGCTGCGGGCTGATCCCGGATGAGAAAACACGGATCGATCCGGGGAAGTTTGAATTGAATGAATGATTCAGGAAGATTTCAGTCTCAAATGTCGTGGGCATGCGGCCTTATATTTACTTTATCTTTTTCCGTTCAATTCGCACATTGCCAGGTGTGATAACTATCTGGCTTTTTATCATTGCGATATCGCCATGAACGTCATTCACCACCTGCTTTAAATCTTTAATGGCCTGGTCTAAAAGATCTGTATTAGATAGTTGAGGCGGTATATCGATTATAATGATATTTCCATCGTAAATCTGTTTCATCAGTTGTGGCAACATTTCCCCCCCGGTAAGTTCCGCTATACGTATGAACCTGACGACCGGCTCATCTTTTATCTCGGAAAATTCCTCTAAATCCTGATAATTACTTAACTCCAGACTGTCATCAATACTGGATTCGTATAGGTTTAGCTTACTATTTTCCATTAATACAACGAATTTATAAGTTCTGTCGTCATCGATTTCCAGATTTACTTCAGTTTTTTCATCGTTAAGTTTTAGTGAAAGATAATTTTCTCCATAAGAGATTTTAACGGTACTACCATCATCAAATTTTTCAATTTTTGCTGCATCCCCAAAATCAATATTTAGCTCCTGTTCTAAAATGCGTAGTACGCTTGCTCCATCGTTTCCAGTAATATCATCCCAGCTAAACAAGTACTTTCCTTTCACATTAGACAAGGACTTTCTTCTCACATAGAAGTGTACTGCAACTGCAATAATTACCAAAAGGATTAATGCATATATCCAAAATGAACCTGCAATATCTTTAGTTGTGGGCAAAAACAACCCTGTCAGCGATGCCAACCATTCTGATAATGTATATGTCTTTTCTTGTGGTGTTACAGTAACTGTTTCTTCCTGTGTAATATAAGTAGATACTGGTGTCACAATCATCGCAGATCCTGCTGCTGGAATCAACTGTTCCTCTGCCTGTTCTATTTTAGAAGTTTGATTTGGTGTTACAAAGCCCCCGCCTCCACCTCCATTACCACCAACTCCGGGGGGAGTTCCAGCTGAAGCCTGAACCGTGACAGTCCAGGTAACGGTGTTACTGGTACCATTTGAGTTGTTTGTGGCACTGACTTTAATAGTATGTGTTCCGGCAGTAAAATTGGCTGTAAAGTTATCAAAATTGTTGTCCTGGTTCACATCGTCCTTGAGCCAGTTCCATTTGTCTATTTTCCGG
>JAPZAP010000033.1 GCA_027460585.1 Candidatus Methanoperedens sp.
ATTGTCTCTTGCCGGGATTGTCAAAACGTTTGGTGTTGGGGGCTATCATAAAATATTTGAATGAGAAACCGCAGATAAGCGCCGATGAACGAGATTTATGATAACTTATTTCCGATTTATAGTGACCGTTACATTACATGTAGGTGTAATTTTTGCAGTGTCCTGAATTTCATGAATAGATGTCATTTTGAGTACATGTCTTGAAAATCCCGCATCTGCGCCTCAGTGGCTATATCATGATTTTTTTAGTTAAGGGGGTATCAAGAACCCTCCGCCTTTCGAAGGCGGAGATGAATTGATACCCACGTTTTTGAACATGACTCCGTAATAAGTATATGAGAGGGTCTCCAAAACTCCTCTCACAAACAATCGGGTAGCGTAAAGCTTCTCGAAAACGGAGGTATACAATGGAATTCGATAAATATAGCCATAGCCTTGGCGAAAGTAACTTCCATTTTCAGTTCACGCCGAAATACCGACGTGATATATTTAGGGATGTTATTATTAAAAAGGCTTGTGAAGAATCTTTCCTCAGAATAGCAATGAAATACAAAATGGTTGTTCGTGCTCTGGAATTCGGTCCAGATCATGTTCATTTGTTTTTGGGAAACTGCAAAAAATACAGTGTTCCACAAGTTGCTCAATATTTCAAAGGAGCAAGTTCAAGGGAACTTCGTAAAAAGTACTGGGATCGAGTCAAACTTCATTTGTGGGGCGATTCTTTCTGGAGCGATGGTTACTTTTACGAATCAGTAGGCAGAGTAACAAGTGAATCTGTAGAATATTACATAAAACGACAACAAGGGAAACATTGGGCAGATGTAGATTTCGAGGTTCATAAAAAGCCTCCATCGCAGAAATCTTTAAAGGACTTTTTCAAAAGCTAGCCGAGACAACCACAAACGCTCAGGGCTTATAGCCCTGAGTAGTTTACACAGGATCGACAGATTTACAGGATTTGCCACAAAAGTCGTATCCTGTCAATCCTGTAAATCCTGTCAAAGGTCACGATTTGTTGGACACTAACACTCAAGTTCACTTTTATTCAACAACACAAATTGAAACGGTCACGACTTATAAGATTGTAACACCAAAAGATTTTACACTCAAGCAAGGTATTGATTTGTGTAGTCTAATTTTGGTCGTGTAAAAAGATACCCTGAACCAAAACCTTTAATCTTTAATACAAACACTAACCGGATTGGAGTAAAAAATCATGGCAGTTAAAAAATATGAAGCCGCTGTAACGATCGAGATCGATGAAGAAAAATGTGATGCGGATGGCGAATGCGTCAATGTTTGCCCCACCAACGTCTTTGAAATAGTGGATGGAAAATCAAAAGCCACACGCGTTGCAGACTGCATCGAATGTTGCGCGTGCGTGGATGCATGTCACGTGAAGGCTATTAAGCACAGTTCCTGCTAAACACCATCCTGAAGTCTTAAAGCAAGTTTTTCCGGAAGATGTGCTTTTCGCATATCTTCGATCACTTTTTCTATATCATATTCAGTTCTTTTAAGTTCGATGCGCTTTGTACCAGTATCAAGAATAGCAAAAGCAGACGCTGGATCTTGATCCCTTGGCTGCCCCACAGAACCCGGATTTACTATTATGCCTTCTTTGAATTGTTTCTTGAATTGTATATGCGTATGACCAAGGACAAGAATATCAGAATTCGTCATCGTGAGAAGTCCCGGTTCAACGTCTTCGGGGTAAACATACTCGTCAGGATCATCTGGACTTCCATGAGCCATAAATATTCCAGTGTCATCCACCGAAATGGCTTCGTTATCTTTTAGTTTTGAAATATAGACCAGATTTTCACGGCTTATTATATTCGATGTCCATTGAAGAGCAAACGCAGCATACGAGTTGAAATCGGACGTATCTCCTATGAGAAGCGCACGTTCATGGTTTCCACGGATTGATATTATCTTTCTTTTCCTGAACAATTTAATCGTCTCGTTCGGGTAAGGATTATAACCGACAATGTCGCCTGCATGCAATATTTTTTCAACACCGAGTGAATGCATTTCCAAAAGCACAGCTTCCAGCGCAACCACATTTGAATGAACATCCGCAATTAACCCGATGAGCATATTAATAGATATACAATGATTTCCCAAATAGTTGCCTGAATGAAAAAAGTCAGGGCATCTATGGGAACACTTGGCGTCCTGGGACTTGAAATGATCCAGATGGATACGCCTCCTACTACTGCTTATCTTCAAATATACACCGAAAAACGCTGTAATGCGAATTGCCAGTTTTGCGCCCAGGCAAAAAGCTCATCGGCAGACCTGACTCACATTGCGCGCGGCATGTATGTACCATATGATCTTGGGGCTGTCGTCAGTCGCCTGAAGATGGCATATGATAGGGGCTATCTTGCCCGCGCCTGTATCCAGACGGCGCTTTATGATTCTTGGTGGTGGGATACTGTTCACCTGATAAAAATGATCCGGGAAAATAGCCAGATTCCCATTTCCCTATCGGTTTTTCCAGTAAGCAACGAGCGTTTTGAAGTAATAAGGTCATTAAATGTAAATGATATCGTCATTCCACTTGACGCCTGCACACCGGAGTTATTCAATAAGATCAAAGGAAAAAGCGCGGGAGGACCGTATTCATGGGAATCGCACATGGACGGGATAAAAAGAGCTTCTCGCATCTTTCAAAAAGTGGGAACGCATGTTATGATCGGTCTTGGGGAAACGGATGAGGATGCCATAAGGCTTATTTCAGAATTATGGAAAAATAATGTTAATGCGGCGCTTTTTTCTTATACCTATGTTCCAGGAACACAGTTTGAGATCGCTGAAAAACCACAGAGTGAAATTATCAGGCATTATAGGGCTGTTCAGCTTGCCCGGCATCTGATAGTTGAAAAATTGGCGGATTACCCTGATATGCGATTTGAGAATAATAATATCTGTGATTTCGGGATTGATGAAAATGTGCTCCTTTCGGTTATCGAAGACGGGAGAGCCTTTCAGACATCAGGATGTCCTGATTGTAATCGTCCCATGGCGAATGAGACTTTTTCACAGATTTTCAATTTCCCAAAGAAGCCGGACGATGAAGAGAAAGAAAATATCAAACGGGAATTAGGAATGGAAATATAAGGTTCAATTTTTTCCAGCCACGCATTGCCGATAAACTGCGGATATATTACCGATATTTTGCCGATAATTTATACGAGCGTTTTCTGGTTGACGGATTTTCATCGTTCGTTATCCTTAATACTTAATCTCGCCTATTCTAAATCAGTATCATGCCCCGACTTCCCCCAAACCAGAAACTGACCACAGATTTTCCAGTCCTCCATTTCGGTAGAGTTCCGGAATTCAACCGAGAGACATGGGATTTTCGCGTTGAAGGGCTTGTGGAAAATCCCATCCGGCTGACATACGATGAATTACTGTCGCTTGAAAAAACAACCGATATCAGTGATTTCCATTGCGTGACAGGATGGAGCAGGTTCGATAATAAATGGGAAGGCGTGCGGTTCAGTGATATCGCAAAACTTGTAAAACCCAAAAGCAACGCCATGTTCGCAACAATAGAGGCTGATGGCGGATATACAACAAGCATGCCGCTTCATGAACTCATGGAGCCTGATGTTATTTTCGCATACAATTTTGACGGGAAGCCCCTTGAAGCCCTGCACGGAGGACCGCTTCGCCTTGTAGTTCCGAAAAAATACGCTTACAAGTGCGCTAAATGGGTACGAAAGGTGATATTTACTGAAAAACAGGAACCGGGCTACTGGGAAGATAGGGGTTACAGCAATACTGCGGACCCATGGAAAGAGGAGCGGTATTCGTATTAATAGGGCCGATGGCAATTTCAAAAAGAGAAATCATTTTTTGATTTTAGGCCACGCGCATAAGAAATATTTTTATAGACTTTAACAATAGGTCTTTGGTATCTTTTCCTGAAACATGTCGCATATTATTTTCTTCACCTTTTCAAAAGTTAATTTTTTTTCCTTTTTTCAGAAAACTATTTAAACATGCAATATCTATTTTAATATAAATTTATACTAAAATAAAAGGGAAAAAGGTGAATAAATGGTTAAGCACAGAAACATATTGTTGGTATATTTGTTTTCAATAATAACATTAGGAATTTATGCTATTTATTGGATGGTTTCAACCAAAGATGATATAAACAGTTTAGGAGCAAAAATACCTACGGCTTGGTTAATAATAATTCCAATAGCAAATATATATTGGATATATAAATACTGTGAAGGTTTTGCCCAAAATGTAAAGAAGGATAATAACACTCTGCTTTGGTTTATCGTATCTATCTTGGTTGGGATAGTAATGCCTGCCATTGTCCAATCAGAGTTAAATAAAATTGCTTAGTTATCAAACTATTTTATTTTTTAAAATAAATACGATTGTCTGTGGTTCCGGTCGATACTTTTTTATACACCTAATCAATATGTGAAGCACCTTCTAATATATCGCCGATCCTCACCAGCGGCGTCAGTTCAACACCTTCATCCGCAAGAGCCGCGCACGCCCCCTCTTCGCGGTCAACGACTACGATGACATTGCTGATGATGAGACCTTCACCCCGCAATAATTTGATCGCCTTCAGGACGGAACCGCCAGTCGTTGCGACATCTTCAACCATGAGTACTCTGCTATTTTTTACAAAATCCCCGACTATCTGTCCTTTTGTTCCGTAATCCTTGGCTTCTTTCCTTATTATTATCAGCGGCAGATCCGTTTCAAGCGACACGGCGACTGCTATGGGCACACCGCCAAGGGCGACACAGCCGATATAATCGGCATCGATCGAATAAATCTTTATTTTTTCGGCAATCTCGCTGGCTATCAATTTTAAGATACGCGGAATTGCGCTTGCTTTTTTAATATCGATATAATACTTGCTCTTTTTTCCTGAGGCTAGGGTAAAATCACCGAATTTGATAGCGCCGCAGTCTTTGAGATAGTCTGGAAGAGATGTCATTACCATGGCTCCTTTTTCAATCTGGCATAATATCCAATAATGTTAGTCAGGCGATGCAAAAGCGGTGTGAAAAGAATAACCGTGACCATCATCCAGGGATCTGAAAGAAAATTGTTCCTGAACCACGCAGGGTCAAAGAGATATGTTAATATCCAGGCGCCTGCCACAAAATCAAGCTGGTCAACGAGCGGGAATTTTGCACCTCGCTCATACCCAAGTCTTCTCTTGAAAAAACTCTTTATCATGTCGCCAAGAAGAGCCCCGAAAGAGAGCGTAATAATAACTACAAGACTGAAAGTTCCAAGAAACTGCAAAAAGGTGACCAGTAACTGGATAAGACCTATTACTACACCGCATCCTGTTCCCCCAAGAAGTCCGCGAAATGTCTTCCCATCGCCAAATATCCTGCGACCGTCTTTCCATTTCTTCCCAAGATCGATGGGTGTTCCGCCGCCAAATACGACTGCTGTTGGATTTGCTATGTAAGCAGGAAGCATCAGCCATGATGCTTTAATAATCAACCAAAATATTGTAGCAAGTATTTCAAACATTATTTCCCCTGTTCACAGGGAAGGTCAATTGCTCCAGCTTAACTCCTGCCTTGTCAAAAAAAGCCAGTGCTTCTTTATCGGGATATACTGTCCCGAAAACGACCTTCTCGACCCTTGAATTAATGAGCATCTTTGCGCAAAGGATACATGGCTGGTGTGTGCAGTAAACGGTTGCATTTTCGATACTGACACCGTGAAGCGCAGCCTGGATGATGGCATTCTGCTCTGCATGTACGGCGCGGCACAGTTCATGGCGCGTGCCCGATGCTATGTTGTTTTGCTGCCTGATGCAGCCGATATCAAGACAGTGCTCAAGATTCCTGGGCGCGCCGTTATAGCCTGTTGAAAGTATCCGCTTGTCCCTGACTATCACCGCTCCCACCTGGTTCCTGAGGCAAGTGGAACGTTTTGCCACTACTGTCGCTATCTCCATGAAATATTCATCTATTGTGGGTCGCATCGGCGAATAATAAGCGCCAAACGATAAATATTTACTGCTTAAGGATAAATGGTTCTTATGAAATCTATCGTTTTACTTTCATCCGGGCTTGATTCAACTGTTGCGTTCAAGGAAGCTTTCGACAGGTGCGAAGAGGTTTTCTGTGTTACTTTTGATTACGGGCAAAGAGCAAGAGAAAAAGAGATATCATTCGCAAATACCATTTGTGAGAAGTTCAAAGTGGGGCATATTGTCATTTCCCTTCCCTGGTATGGCTCATTTCGCGGTGTCCTGACAGGCGGAGGGGAATTGCCGAAAATATCAGGAACTGATCTTGATAACCTGGAAGTTGCGCAAAAAACAGCTCAACAGGTTTGGGTGCCAGCGCGAAATGTTGTTTTCCTGTCGATAGGTGCGGCTCTTGCCGAGAACTTTAAATATGACAATATAGTCACAGGTTTTGACGCTGAAGAAGCCGCCACGTTTCCTGATAATACCATTGAATTCGTGGAACGTTTCAATGAAATGCTAAAATTTGGAACGCTTACAAAAACCTCGGTATATGCTCCTTTGATCTCCATGAACAAAACCGATATCGTGAAACGCGGTCTTGAAATAAATGCACCACTTGAATGGTCGTGGTCATGTTATGAGGGAAGAGAGTTGCCCTGCGGTGTCTGCGAATCATGCCTGCGGCGCGAGCGGGCTTTCAAGAACGTGGGTGCAAAAGACCCGTTGCTGGAAATGTTAGGGGATTAGGAAGGTGTAGTTTATGCCTTAGCATAGCGAATTTGAAAACAATCAACCAATTTTGTTATTAATAAACCCATAGAGATTCTCGATTCAATAAAAGTTGTTACTTTAAATTTTACTTAATATACGTTTAGCTTTATTGGTTGCATCATTTTTATTAGTTTCTAATATAAATGGAAAATCATAAAATATTTTTGATGTATGAATTCTGAGTTTAAAAGATTCTTTGATCAAAATGTGTTTTCCAGAGATCATCAAATGGATTGTAAATTTATCAACTGCTCCAAATGGTAAAGCTGGAATTGTAGCATTTAATCGATACTGTTTAGATAAACCATCAAAAGCTTCAGAAACAGGAACTTCTATAGCATCTAATGGCATCCAATTATATTTCTCTGGATCTAATTCACCTGGCAACAACTTAGAATCGCCGGATGAAAATAGATAAATATGAGTGATATTTGGAGTAATTTCTAAGGAACCATTACGGCACAGTTACATAATCCAGTTATGGTCAAAGTAATATCATCACAATAAATACTTATTTATTCTTTAATGTAATGATATTACCTGCAACTGACCATGGTAACAATATCTTCTACATTTAAAAATATATCTGAAATCCCAAA
>JAPZAP010000034.1 GCA_027460585.1 Candidatus Methanoperedens sp.
ATCAAAGAAAAGTGAAAAGATAATGGAAGGGGTGGAAATAAGCGAGACCTTGAAAAGAGGTAAATAGTGCATATCAAAGAGATAGAACTTCAAAACTTCAAATCCTTTGGCAAAAAAGTCAAAATACCCTTCTTTGATGATTTCACGACCATTTCCGGACCGAACGGAAGTGGCAAATCCAATATAATCGATAGCATCCTTTTCGGCCTGGGTCTCTCAAACTCAAGGGTTATGAGAGCCGAAAAACTCACAGATCTTATTTATAATGGGGATTCTAAAGTCAAAAGGGATTTTGCGCAGGTCACTATCCGCTTTGACAATACAGACAGGGAAATGCCCCTTGATTCTGATGAGATTGTGATAACGCGCAAAGTCAGGCAGACAGAATCAGGATATTACAGTTATTACTATTTTAATGAAAAAGCAGTTAGCTTAAATGATATTCATAATTACCTTTCAAAAGCCAAGATAACGCCTGAAGGTTACAATGTGGTCATGCAGGGGGATGTGACTGCTATTATTGAAATGACGGCGACAGAGAGGCGAAAAATAATAGATGAGATAGCAGGCGTCGCTGAGTTCGATGAGAAAAAAGACCAGGCCTTAAATGAGCTTGAAATTGTGCGTGAAAGAATAGAAAGGGTAGATATTATCCTAGCTGAAGTGGATGACCAGATAGATAAGTTAAAACTGGAACGGGACCAGGCTTTAAAATACCAGTCTCTACGTGAGGAAAAAAGAAAATATGAAGGATATATTCTCTTTGCAAGGCAAAAAGACGCAAAAAATGAACTCCAGAGACTTCTTGGGGAATTGAAGGAAAAAGAGACTAAGAAAGATGACTTGGTAAAGCAGGTTGAGACTCGCAAAAAGGAACTTCTTGAGACAGAGGAACAACTTAGCGTTTTGACTACTTTGATTGTCCAGAAAGGGGAAGGGGAACAGATAGCTCTCCGGAAAGAGATCGAATCAATAAGGGGTGAGATTTCCCGATGTGTAAATATTATTGAACTTTCCGAGAATGAGATCAATGATATCGAATCACAGAAAAGGAAGGCTTTCCTTGATGTTAATGATATCCAGGGTAAAATAAAAGAATTTGAACTCAAGCTGAAAGAGGAAAACCAGCGCAATGAAACCATAAAAGCCGAACTCAATGATAAAAGTGCGCGTCTGTTAATTTTAAGAAGCAAGATATCAGAAGTGGACGCCAGGTTCGTAGAAACGCGTGACAAACTTTCGGCGGCAAAAGTTGGTCTTGAGACACAGAAGAATGACAAAAACGAGCTTATGCGCGAGGAAGACCGCCTGCTTGATGCTGCGCGGCGAAAGTCTTCAGAGAGCAGGGACAGGGAGCTTGAGATAGAGGATGCAGTTTCCAAAATGAAATCTGCAGGTTTTGATGCCACTAATGCAAAAAACGGTATCGAAGAAATAAATGTAAAAAAGCGCGAACTTTCAAAGGATCTTATCGACCTTGAGAAAAACAGGGTGCAGATAAAGAGTGTTATTTCAGATATCGAGAATACCCTGCGCACATTCCAGCAGGAGTATGCAAAGTCAGACGCGCGAATAAAAGCTGCGGCCGAACTCAGTTACAGCGGACCTGTCGAAGCAGTTATTTCTGCAAAGAAGAGCAAGGAATTACCAGGCATCTACGGCACCATTGCGGAACTTGGGAAAGTTGATAAGAAATATTCAACAGCCCTTGAGATCGCAGCCGGCGCACGTATGCAATCAATAGTTGTCGATACGGATGAAGATGCGGCAAGAGCCATAAATTACCTGAAAGATCGCCGCCTTGGAAGGGTGACATTCCTCCCCTTAAATAAAATGGAACCGATGCAAAATATGTCAAAAGCAGAAAAAGAAGGAATCATAGATTATGCCATTAATCTTGTGAACTTTGACCGTAAATTTGACCCGGCATTCTGGTATGTCTTCAGGGATACACTTGTTTCCGATAGCCTTACAAGTGCAAGGAAGCTCATGGGCAACAGGAGATTGGTCACACTTGATGGTGAACTACTTGAAAAAGGCGGGGCGATGACAGGCGGCTCTATCAAATCAAGACTTTCTTTTGCAAGCGGTGAGGGAGAAAATATCAAGAAGATCGCCGAGCAGATAGCAGAATATGAAGGACGAAGAAAATCTGCCGTTAATAAACTGGAAAACCTGGAAGAACATCTTGCAGGGATCAAGACCGAATCAGCAGGTTTTGATAATAGTATCGCGCGCCTGCGGATGGAACTGACCGAGATCGAGGGTCGCGGCTCACGTTTGAGCGAAGTGATCGAAATCCGTAACAGGGAACTGAAAGAGATAGAGGAAGCGCGAATCCAGATTAAGAAGGACATGGATAATGTGGAAGGGCAAAAGAGGGAGAAAGACGCTGCGATCAATAAAATAATGGAAGAAATCGCAAAGATCGAAGAGTTATTGAAAGGCTCTGAAGTTCCTGAACTTAACAATAAAGCCACACAGATCGAAGAGGAAATTGCGCGGCTAGGCGGCAGGATCAGGGATATTGAGGCAGGGATCAATGCGATCACACTTGAGCGAAAATACGCACAGGTAAAAATAGATGAAACAAAGCTGAGACTTTCTGAGCTTGATAAAAAGAAAGATGACCACCGCACAAAGACCGGTAGCTTGAAGGAACAGATAAAGACGCTGGAATCCCAGCTTAATCTTAAGACCGCAAGGGAAAAAGAACTGGGCGGAGAACTTCTTACCCTGCAGGATAAAAGAACCCAGGTCCAGAAAGAACTCACCACACGAAAAGACAGGCTCTTTGATATCCAGAGATTGCAGATTGACATAGACCGCAATTTGCAGGCATTATATTCTACAAAAGACGCATTGACAGAGCAGATAATAAAGCTTGATAATGAGATAGCAGGGCTTGGGATCGCCCAGAACGAGGAAATCCCGTCATCCGAGGCGATCACCCAGAGGATACAGGCTCTAACGAGGGCGATGGATAAACTTGAACCTGTGAACATGAGGGCGATTGATGAGTATAACGAGGTCGAGAACAGGCAAAAAGACCTGAAATCAAGGCGCGACATATTATTTAATGAACGTGAAGAACTGCTTCTTCGCATAAAGAAATATGAGGAACTTAAGAAAGAATCCTTTATGGAAACTTTTAATGGCGTCAACGAGCAATTCAAGCAGGTCTTCGGAGAATTATCAGAAGGCACAGGTTCGCTTTTCCTTGAAAAACCTGATGAGCCATTCACAGGCGGGATGACAATAAAAGCCCAGCCGTCAGAAAAGACACTGCAACGCCTTGAAGCCATGTCGGGTGGTGAAAAGAGCCTGACAGCGTTGTCGCTTCTTTTTGCGATCCAGCAGTACAGGCCTGCGCCTTTCTATGCATTTGATGAGATCGATATGTTCCTTGACGGCGTGAACGCGGACAGGGTGGCAAGACGCATCCAGAAATCAGCAGGAAATGCACAGTTCATTGTGGTCTCGCTGAGAAAGCCAATGATAGAGGCAGCAAGACGCACGATAGGTGTTTCGATGCAGGAAAACAATATTTCAAGTGTGACGGGTATCAAGTTGAATTAGGATTTTCTTTTATCCACTATCCATATTCAGAAATCGCACTTTTTACTTTTACCATAGATTAACTCTACAAATTCCCTGGGTGTCCTGTATTCTTCCTGTCCTATGAAATCCCTGTCCAGGCTTATGATATATTTAATCCCATATTTTTTCACAACAGCTAATTGTTCCAGGTCTTTTTCTTTTATTTGTCCCCTGTATTTTTTCATAGTATCTTTAACGTCTCTGGCAAGTATTATCCTGCAGGCTTTATAGAGATAGTTCCTGAAGCTGTCTGCAAGATTTTTGTCATGGTATTTTTTAAAATAACGATATACTTCCTTTATTACGCGTTCTGAAATTATAGCCTCTATTTTTCCATCGTTTAGCATTTCTATGATCGTATTTGAATTTGAGTCGGAAAATTCAAAGGCGAATATGAAAACGTTGGTATCCAGAAAAATCCTATGTTTCATCACGTATACTCTGAATATCTATTGCCAGTTGTTCGGGGCTGACTTTTCTCTTTTTATTTGCCTGTATCTCCTGCCATATTGTTTTTTTATCAAGCAGGTTAAGGTCAATAGCATATTTTATTAATGCCGATCTTATAGCCTCTGACTTGTTGTTGAACAAGCCTAAGTCAACCATCTGTTTTAGAAGATGTGCTTCGATTCCTTTGAATTTTAATGTTAATGTTGTAGTTTCAGTCATAAAAATTTATAGTGATTTGATAGTATTTATATATTGCTAGCGTCCCTGGAGGCTCTTTTTTTTTAGACGTTCACAACCATTGGTACTTTGTAAATATTTAGATTTCCATTTTACTGGCGAACCATTTCACCGGAATGAACATCGACACCTGCTGCTTATATTGCCTGTATTCTTCCCCATAAACAGAAAGTAATCTTTTCTCCTCTATGAAAGCCCCTATCACAAAATATCCTGAAATCAGCAGCGTTGCCAGCAGATCAAGCTGGGTCATTCTCATATTTGTTATCAGGATAAGAATACCTGCCAGATAAAGCGGATGGCGAACTATTCCATAGGAACCGCGAGTTATCAATGCTTTCTTCTTCTCGCGCTTTATACCGATGAATTCAAGGACATCTGTCTGTATTGCTGCATAAATGAACATACCCAATGCACAGAGGCGAACTAAGATCACAAGAGGATACAGATCACCAGGAATTTCATAAACTAAAGGACTGGATTTTGAAGCTGATGCCCACACCAAAAAAGCTGGAATGATTAATGGAAAACTAATTACGGAATAGATCAGCCTGTAATACCTGTAGCCCTTTCCCATGAGCTTCTCTGCCTTATTTTTAGCATGATCCATAGCAAGAATGCTGTGAAATACTGCAAAAAACAGGAAATATAATGTGAATGTCAACAGGATGTTCATTGCACATTATTTTATTGTAGTTAAACTATTTAATTCCTTTGTGTCTCATGGGGAAAATATTGTTTGGGTGCCTGAACAGTTACAAAAAAATAAAAAATATCCAGGAATTTATTCCTGGACTTCCGTTCCGACCTTCTTAACGAATGGCTTGTTGATCTTATCGGGCATCCATTTTGGTTTGTTCGCGGGTGCAGCAACGACCTCTTTCCAGCCACTAAAAATATGCAATTTCTTTGTTCCACGTTCCCTTAATTTGATCTCAACAGGTTTCTTTTTCGTTCCACCGATGCGGTTTGCTGCTTTAAGAGCAGCCTGCCTGGGCTGGCGACCTGTAAAAACACTGCTTTCTGTTCCATCCGTCTCAACTAAAACAAAATTCTTGGTTTCTGCCATTATTCATATCTCCTTGCAGCATTGCTGCGTCACTAAATACTCATTACCCGTTATTAAATCTTATTCACATGAATAACCATGTAGAACTCAAATGTCGATTCCAATTAAAATCACAACGATTTAGTGTTCTTTGTTAATGTCAGTGTCCAGTGCCTAGTTGGTGCAATATAGAAATCTCACCGCAAAGGACGCAAAGTTTGCAAAGATTATTGCTGCTACGCTTTGCGTTCTGGTATGGAAAAATTAACAACGAACTCGTACGAACTCCATACGAACTCACGCCACCGGAGTTCGTTTTAGTTCGTTGTTTACCATAGTTCATGGCCGACTTTGCAATAATTTGGTTTTAGCCGGTTCTGATTTGAAAACAATCACGCCATAATTTGCAGTTTTGCAGCCTGCAAAGTATGCTCCATCAGGATGGCTATTGTCATGGGACCAACTCCACCTGGTACAGGAGAGATCAATTTCACTTTCGGCAGCACATCCTCAAAATCCACATCCCCATACACTTTTTCATCCTGCCATGTTATTCCAACATCGAAAACCACTGCACCTTCCTTTACCATATCAGATTTTATCAATCCCCGAACACCAGTTGCCACGATCAGGATATCGGCTTCTCTTGTCTGGCTTGCAAGATCCTTTGTGAAAACATGGCATATCTTAACAGTTGCATTCCTATTCAAAAGCATCATGGCCGCGGGCTTTCCAACTACATTGCTATGCCCCACGACAACGACTTCCATGCCCTGCGGGTTGATATTATGTTCCTCAAGCGCCCTGATTATCCCTTTAGGCGTGCAAGGGACAAATCCCTCGCGCCCGATAAGCATTTTACCCATATTGAGGGGATTGAAACCATCCACATCTTTTTCCGGCGCTATCTTCATCATCACTGTGCGTTCATCAATATGCCTGGGCATTGGAAGCTGAACAAGAATTCCATGTATTTCAGAGCGGTTGTTCAACGTTTCAATAAGTTTGATTATCTCATCCTCTGTTGTTTCCTGGGGAAATTTGTGGTCTTCAGAAGTAATACCCACACGTTTACATGCCCAATGCTTGAGCTTCACATACAGTTTTGAAGGAGGATGTTCTCCGACAAGTATTGTAGCAAGAGCAGGCTTGATGCCATGCTCATCTACAAATATTTCAACCTCTTTCTTGAC
>JAPZAP010000035.1 GCA_027460585.1 Candidatus Methanoperedens sp.
CTTGGGAACTTCCCTTGTTATTATCTCTTCCGTTACCCATGTCTGGAATTTTACTGCATCTGCACCGGCATCGGAAGCAGCATCTATTAATTTCTTAGCAAGTTTAATATCGCCATTGTGATTTACACCCGCTTCAGCAATTATGAACGTCGGCTCGCCTTCGCCGATTAGCCTATCACCTATCTTTACTTTTTTCAATGTTTAAACCCCTTTATTATCATCTCAGCAATCGTAAAATCGATTTCTGTATCTATATCAATTGACCTTGCCTGATCCATAATGATGACACGCATATCTTTACCGTATAATGTGTTTTTCTCAATTATATTATCACGCCTGCTCACATCTACTGCTCCGTTGAGCCGATAAATTGGCGGTAAATCCTGTCTCCGGGGATATTTCTCTTCTTCTCCTTCTATAAGAGGAAATGCCCTGTCCCCCTCCACTTTCAACATCCAGTACGGATGGTGTTCAACCTTGCAGACCGACCTAACAGAGTCGGCATTCGTATTTATGAGTTTATTTACCCCGTTATAAATATCATCCACTGTCCGCAACGGCGCCGTAGGTCGTAAGTTCACCATCAGATCGGCACGATACCCTTCGGACTTTTCCAGATTATTTAACGCATGCTTAAAAACAGGTAAATCGGGCACGGTATCTCCTGCCAGTTCTTTCGGTCTCATAAAAGGCACTTCAGCCCCATATTGTCTTGCAATTTTCGCAATTTCTTCATCGTCTGTGGAAACGATCACACGATCGAGGGACTTGCTTTGGAGGGCGGTTTCTATGGTATATGCTATAAGAGGCTTGCCGGCCAGAAGCTTTATATTTTTCCTCGGGACTCCTTTGGAACCGCCGCGCGCAGGAATGACCGCTATTACTTTCATGGCTATCTACTTTGATTAGCTGAGTATAAATAATAAACGTTATCCGAGTGGCTCCTAATTTGTGTTCTTGCATGTACTTCAAGCAGGAGAGGATTGTCCAGCTTGTGTATAGAGACAATATAGTCCACTTTTTTATTAACAGACCCATTAGCTGTTTCTATTTTTACAGATTCATTAGTTACGTTGCCGAATACATAACGGTCATCTGTCCAGAACGTCACAGCAAACCACGGCCAAGAAGTCCCGTTAAAGTCCCTCTCATCAAAAAGCACAACTTTGTGAGGCGGTGTATTTTCTCGGAGCCAGTGACCTATTATCATGTGATCCTGAACATCGTGCGAGGCAGTATAAGCCACTCCAAAAGCTAACACGCTTGATGCTATGAAAAAAAGAATTGATGCATATTTGAGAGTTTTCCATGTAAAAATGTTTTTCCATAAGAGTATTGAGATAATAAGAACAATTGATGCCAAAATTAACTTAATTTCCAGAACATTAACCTCAAATGGAATGATGCCTGTTTCATGGAGATATGAGGGCGCTACAAGCAGATAAGTATCGGGTGCGTTAATTGACCTCAAGCGTGAGTCCAGCGGAATAAACCATAAGGCTATGATCGAGATCGCGGTTGCCAGCCAGAAGGATTTATCCCTTTTGTATTCGAATCCTATTGCTCCCATGATTAAAAAGGCGGGCAGTATTGGGTCTATATATCTTCCCATCACCGCGAAAGACGCACCAGCCCCCCATGCAACCCTGCTTTGCGCACTCACTATAATTAGAAGAACTAACGTTGTCCAGGATACTATTATCAAAACTGCCAGATTTTCTGAAGGAATTTTTTTCCCGATATATTTCTGTGTCAAAACCAGTGCAAAAATAAAAAATATGATCATTGTAGCGAAAACGAAATATCCCATATGCATAATCGACCAGGATGTTACCGATATTAAATCATTTATTGTTGAAATTGATTCGTAAGGGTTATAATCAGTACCGCCAGTACCGCCACCCAAGCCCCATAAATTCTGTATATATTTCCAGATAATTAGTAAAGATATAAATGAAATTAGAATCCATCTAAGATTCCAAGCCGCTGAAATTATATTTTTTGTGTTCCTTTTATTCCAAAAAGAAAATATATCTTTCCAGTTCTCTATAATAAAGATTATGAATATTGCAATCGGGAGAACATAACCTGTTGACTTTGTTAAGACTGTTAAAAACATTACAATCCCGCACCATATCCCCATGGCTTTATCCCCTCTAATTGATTTGATAATAAGGTATATAGAAAGCATGAACAGTGGGTATAAAAGGCTTTCACTTATCACGATAAATGGGTAAGAGAAAGCGGATGGAAGCAATACAGTCAATATCACAATGAATAAGGATTTTTCAGAGTCAAGGAACTCCTTTGCAATCAACCAGACCGGGATAACGATGAGGGAGGAAATGAGGATGTTAATGATTTTCATAGCAGGGTAGGCTATGTTGATATCTCCAAGAAAATATGCACTTGAAATAACGAAAGAGTATAGCGGCGGGTAACTCTGTGAAGGTAGATCGACATCAATCAGGAATTTGTGCTCTTCGTAAAAACTCTGGGCCATTTTTGAGTATGATACCTCATCCGACGAGATAAACGGAGAGGGAATCTGGAAGGAAAGCAGAACCTTTAGCAATACTATTCCGATGTAGATAGCAAGGACAGCCCTTTTTCCGGATAAATCAAGCATACCGTCTTTCATAGACTTTTCGTATAATAAGGATTCGTGGCAACATATTTAAAATCTGGCGCTTATATTGCGATACCGCATAAATAAAAGGAATGAAATGAAAAGATTTATTATAAAAGTTCTGTCAGTGTTCATAACTGTAGTTCTTGTCGCGCTGCTGGTGTCCCGTACCAGCTTTGGCGATATAGCCGCGACATTGAAAAGCATACGCCCGGCTTACCTTGCCTCCGGGTTTCTTCTCTATATAATGAGCTATTTACTCAGGACCATGCGCTTCACCGTACTATTAAATAACAAAATCAAATTCAGCGAAATGTTTAAAGTTGAATGCATGCATAACGCGGCTAATAATGTGATGCCAGCAAGGACGGGGGAACTTTCATATATGTACCTCATAAAAAAATGGTACAGTATTCCCCTGAATGATGGGACAGCGAGCCTCATAGTCGCCAGGGTACTGGATTATATAACGATTTCCCTGCTTTTTTTTATTTCACTTGGAATCGAGAAGTTTCCCGGAATAAGTATCTGGATTATCTGGGCAATTCTTGCCCTCCTGGGATTGCTTTTTATCATGCTGCTTCTAATGGTATTTTATAAGAACTTTATAAACCTGCCCGGGAGTATCTTCAGAAGAATCGGTCTTGAAAATAACCGTGCAGCGAAGTATCTGCTGGAAAAATCGAATTCTCTTATAACGAGTCTGCAGTCAATGAGTTCCCATCATACCATGTTCGTGTCCTTTCTGATTTCAATATTAATATGGGTAGTCCTTGTACTGATGTACTGGCTACTAGGGACAGGTATGAATCTGTCCCTGAGCTTCACTGAAATGATTGTAGCAACCACTTTTTTTGTACTTGCAACCGTCCTGCCCATAAGTGGAATTGGCGGATTCGGGACATCTGAAACGGGCTGGGTGGTCGGTCTGGTCCTGATGGGAATTCCACTGAAATCCTCAATAAACATGGGATTCAGCCTTCATATAATAATATTAATATTCTCTATTATAATGGGGTTGGTGTCGATAAAAAAATTAATCCGTGGTTTTAATTCCGACAATAATCCTGTTTAGTTCAACCAATTTTTACATTGAAATGATATAAAATTATATCACAGATTATTTTGTAAGGCTTTTGACAGCCATTAACCCTTTAAGATAAAATTTGATTTGCGCCGTGCTTTTTATACTCCTCAATCTTTCAAAAATATATGCAGGTCTGAAATAGAAACCCCTATATGCTTTTCGTCTCCACTCTTTTAAATCCTCAGGGGTCAATTCCTCTGTTCTTATCGCAGGCAATTCCGGCATCTGTTTCCATTCCCTGAGATTCATATTCACTATAAGATTTTTTTCTTTTGCAATATCATATAATTCAGTACGTGGTAATGGGATAGCAATGAAGAAATGAGCTAAAGTCGGACTTATTTCTTTTGCCAGCCCTATTGTATCTTTGACAGTTTGTTCTGTTTCACCCGGATGTCCGATAATGAAACTTGCGGAAGAAGATATCCCTGCTTCTTTAGTGAGTTTAAAAGCACGTTTTATTTGATCGATGGTGATATTTTTGTGCATTCGATTTAACATTTCTTGATTTCCAGATTCCACTCCGTACCTTATAAGGTAACATCCAGCTCTTTTTAACTTTTGTAAAATTTCACTATCGACATCGTTGACCCTGCTTAAGCAGTTAAAATGAATACCATAGTCACGCTCTAATAAACCATCCAATATCCCGTTTAATCTCTTTTTATTCAACAGAAAATTATCATCTGCAATATCTAACACTTTAATATTATATTTATTAACAAGAAGGTCTATTTCTGACAGGACATTATCAACACTTCTAAACCTGACCTTACGACGCCATATAACATCACTGGCACAAAAAGTACATCTTGAAGGGCAGCCTCTTGAACTGAAAAAAATCATGAAAGGATGAGTTGGGATATTTTTACCCAGGCTGACATGGTGTAAATGCTGGCAATATTTATCCAGCGGCAGTAAATCATAAGCAGGAAACGGAATTTCATCAATATTTTCGAACAAAGCCCTTTGAGGAGTGAGCTTAATTTCATCTTTCTTTCTATAGGCGATGCCATTAACATAACCAGGATCATCATCATTCTGTATCGATTTTACAAGTTCCAGCATAGTGCGCTCTCCTTCCCCTATGACTGCAAAATCTATTTCACGATAAGATGCCATGGTTTCTACCGGAACTGCAGAGATATGCGGTCCACCCATTACAGTTTTACAGTTAGGATTGATTTTCTTAACAATCCTTAGAACTTCTATGGATGTATATAGGGTGGGAGTCATGGAAGGAACACCAACTACATCATAATTAAATGATCTATTTTGCAGTTCTTTTAGCCCTATTCGCAATGCATGAGCATCCAGGATTTCAACTTCAATATTATTTTCCCTAAGATATGCTGCAATGTAGGCAAGTCCAAGCGGCGGATTTATCCCTTCAGCACTTTTTACCTCAGAATATACTTCATCATAAGGCGGGTTGAGCAACAAAACTTTCATTTTTTTATAACCTCTTCCTGACAATTAAATCCGCAAGCAATCCCATTAACCCTATCTGAAGAGCAGCCAAAAGAAGCATCACAGGCAAATCTGCAATATTCCTGTAAAGTATTATTTGATACAATAGAACCAGAAAACCTGCTACGAAAAATATAATTGAAGCGGGTAAAAATACTTTCAACGGATTAAAATATGCCACTGTCCTTATCATCAGTACTGCAAAGTTAACAAAATCCCTGATAGGACTTATTTTTGATACGCCGTGCCGCCTGTAATAGTCTATGGGCAGATATTTAATAGTATAATCGTTGCTCAAGTAGGCCATAGTGATTGTAGTTGTAAAGGAAAAACCTTTAGGTAATATGCTGAAGAACTTCAAGGCATCTTCCTTTCTGAAAACCCTCATTCCCGAGTTGATATCCGGGATATTTGTCTCGGCAAGATAATTAGCAAGCCATGCAAGTATTTTTTTTGCAGGTCTGCGGTAAAGAGGTATATTCACGTCTTTACCTGTCCTGGCCCCGACAACCATGTCATAATTACCAATATGCTCAAGCAATCGCGGTATATCTTTAACGGGATATGTTCCATCGGCATCGGTGATAAGTATCCATTTCCCGGTCGCATTTCTTATTCCTGTTTTAAGCGACGAGCCATATCCTTTGTTGGCCGGATGCTGTACCAGTTTCACAAATTCGTTACCCTGGACAATCTTAGCGGTTGCATCCTCCGAACCGTCATCAACAACAATGATCTCGTGAGCTAATCCGGTCTTGTTAAGGACATCATTTAATTCAACCAGAACTTTTCCTATTCCTTTTTCCTCATTATATGCAGGAATTACTACTGAAAGAGAGTCAGACATTTGTCTCCTTATACCATCTTAAGAATTTTTCCAGTCCCTCATCCAGATCGATCTCTGGCCTGTATCCAAGCTCCTTCGTTGCTTTTTCAATATCTGCCCATGTATGCATAGCATCGCCCTGAACAGAGTCCGTGTGAGTTATTTCGGATGAACTGCCAGTAAGAGAAATGATTTTTTTAGCGAGGTCGTTTACACTAATTCTTTTGCCACTGCCGATGTTATACTCGCCTTTCCCTTTCTTCATAGCTAGCAGGTTTGCTTCGACGATATTATATATGTAGGTGAAGTCACGGGTTTTTTCACCGTCTCCAAAAATCTCAATAGGTTCGTTTTTCAAAGCCCTTCTGATAAAGATGTTTATTGCCAGATCCGGACGCATGTGTGGTCCAAATACTGTGAAATACCGAAGCGATACTGTATTCAGCCCATAGACTTCCTGAAATACCCTACAATAATGCTCAGCAGCAAGTTTTGATACGCCGTATGGTGAAACCGGTCTGGTGGGATGTTTTTCATCAAACGGCAGGTACTTAACTTCTCCGTAAACGGATGACGATGACGCATTAATTACTTTCCTCACCTTTGAGTCTAAAGCTGCTTTTAAGATGTTCAGTGTTCCCGTAGCATTGACTTCATGTGCTTTTAGAGGATCAGTAACTGACGCCCTGACTCCAGGTTGGGCGGCATTATGAAAGATGTATTCTACCCCTTCGATTAATTCTCTAAGCAGGCTTTTATCAAGGATGCTTCCTTCCACCAGCTTGAAATTCTCATTAGCCAGGAAAGGCTCAATGTTTTTTTTTTTGAATTCTACATTGTAGTAAGCATCAAAATTATCAAGACAGATTACCTCATGACTGCCCAGAAGCCTCTCAATTATATGCGAGCCGATAAATCCTGCTCCACCGGTCACCAATACTAACATTTTAATTTAACGCCCCTTTCGTTCAAATTCATACACTTTATCCTCTTTATTCAGGAATAACGCTCAACATCAGCCTTTACCATCATTTTTACCAGTTCCTCAAACTTAACATCAGGCTCCCAGCCAAACACACGTTTAGCTTTAGAGTAATCTCCCACCAGATAATCTACTTCGGCTGGTCTGAAGAACTTTGGATCAATTTTAATATACTCTTCCCAGTTTAACCCGACTTCATTGAAGGCAAGCTCCACAAACTCCCGCACTGAGTGGGATTCCCCCGTTGCAATGACATAATCGTCCGGAACCTCTTGCTGAAGCATTTTCCACATTGCAATAACGTAATCGCCGGCATAACCCCAATCCCGTTTCGCATCAAGATTCCCGAGGTATATCTCCTTCGTAAGCCCATGGTATATCTTGGCCACTCCATCGGTTATCTTGCGAGTAACAAATTCTATTCCCCTCCTTGGAGATTCATGATTGAAGAGAATGCCATTGGAAACATGCATGTTGTAGCTTTCCCTGTAATTAATGCACATCCAGTAAGCATAGACCTTGGCACACCCGTATGGGCTTCTAGGATAGAATTTGGTACTCTCGCTCTGTGGCATTGCCTGCACCTTACCAAACATCTCGCTGGATGAGGCTTGATATACTTTTGCATCTTTACAAAAGTGACGCACTGCTTCCAGCAAGCGCACAGCACCCATACCCGTTACATCGCCTGTAAGGACCGGCTGATTCCAGGAGGTACCCACAAAAGACTGGGCTGCAAGGTTATATACCTCATCGGGTTGGATATCTTTCATTGCAATATTAAGTGAAGACTGGTCTGTTAAATCTCCCTCTACAAGAGTTATTTTATCTAAAATATCGTTAATTCTTGATATATTTGGTGTACTGAGCCTTCTGATAAGCCCATAAACATCATACCCTTTTTCAATAAGCAATTCGGCAAGATAAGACCCATCTTGTCCTGTTATTCCTGTTATGAGAGCTTTTTTATTCATTTTAACATCTAATAATATGTCGAAGCTATAAATCCTTCTTTAAATTCTCTTGATATTTTGCGTGATTCCTATCTGTGCTTTGCATTTATTTCAACGCCTAATACATCCTTGAAGTATTTTATTGTTTCTTTTAATCCCTGCTCAAGTGAAACTTTCGGTTCCCAGTCAAGGAGCTTCCGTGCTTTTGTTATATCTGGTCTTCTCTGCTTCGGGTCATCCACAGGTAGCTCTTTGAATACGATATTTGATCTGCTTCCTGTCATTTTCAATATTAGCTCTGCGAACTCAAAAATCGTATGCTCTTCAGGATTTCCTATGTTTACAGGTAAAGCATAATCCGACATCATCAGGCTGTAAATCCCCTCAATTTCATCACTCACATAGCAGAAACTCCGGGTCTGCGAACCATCCCCATAAACCGTGATATCTTCACCACGCAGGGCCTGCCCTATGAAATTTGGCACAACACGTCCATCATTTAAACGCATTCTTGGACCATATGTATTGAATATACGCACGATTCTGGTATCAATTCCATGATAGCGGTGATAAGCCATAGTAATTGCCTCAGCATATCGTTTCGCCTCATCGTAAACCCCGCGCGGCCCTACGGGATTCACGTTCCCCCAGTACTCTTCACTCTGCGGATTCACCAGCGGGTCGCCATAAACCTCTGAAGTCGAGGCAAGCAAAAAACGCGCTCCTTTTTCTTTGGCAAGACCAAGCATGTTATGCGTCCCCAGGGCTCCTACTTTCAGGGTCTGTATGGGTAACTCCAGATAGTCTATCGGGCTTGCGGGACTGGCAAGATGGAATATGAAATCTATCTTTTCCTCTAAATAAAGAGGCTTTGTTACATCATGCCTGATATACGAGAACTTCTCATTTTTTATGTGGCTGATATTCTCTGCGCTTCCGGTAATCAGGTTATCTACACATATCACTTCATATTCTTTGGACAACAGCAAATCACACAGATGCGAACCGAGAAATCCTGCGCCGCCTGTTACCAGTGCTTTCATAAAGTTTTTCATGAGTACCTCAGAATTCTATAGAAGAGGCGTCTCCTATGTTAAGTGAATTATGTTTCCCATGGACGCTGGCGTCATCTCCAACGATTGACCTCTGTAGATTAACTTTCGAGATGTGGGAGCGCGAACCTATTACGCTGTCGGAGATTATACTGCTCTCAATATATGAATCGCTCGCAATGGAGGCATGCGGACCTACTACCGAATTAATAATCGTAACATTATCCCCGATGGCAACGGGCTGTATAATCACCGAATCTTTTATCTGGTGAACATGGTCAATATCCTCTTTCTCATCCAGCAGTACCCTGTTTGTCTCAAGCAAGGACTCCGGGTGCCCGCAGTCATACCAGCTTGAAACCGGGAAAGTTTTAAGACGGTGTCCCCTGTTCACCATCTCCTGCAATGCATCAGTAAGCTGGTATTCCCCGCGCGTCCGCGTATTTTTCTTAATCATATCATCCAGTATCGACAAAAGAACAGAGGTTTCCTTTATGAAATAAACGCCTGCTATACCCAGGTTGGAGCTCGGATGTGCGGGTTTTTCTTCCAGCCTTTTAATATATTTTCCCTCAAGCTCTACAATTCCATATTTCTTCGGGTCATCCACCTCGCGCACGCCAATCGATGCAGCGCACTCGCCGTTAGTCAGATAATGTTTATAAAACTCTGAATAGCCTGCCTTGAAAATCATATCCCCGAGTGCAATCATTATACCGGAATCGCCGATTTCATCCCTGGCGACATAAATCGAATGACCGAGGCCGAGCTGTTCTTCCTGGTCAACATACCTGATATTGAACAAACTCGAATAATTCGTATCCACATACGATATAATCTGCTCTTTCTTGTAACCCACTACCATTATTATCTCTTCAGGTTCGACATCTATCATCCTGTCCAGTATATGCCCGATTATGGGTTTGCCTGCGATATACACCATTGGCTTGGGTTTTGTGAATGTATGCGGAAAAAGACGTTTTCCTGCCCCTGCTGCTGGAATTACCACTTTGATTTTATTTTTCACGATATCTCCTGATTACCAGCAAATGCCCACATATTCAATATCCTTCCCCGGCTTAACCAATATGTGCCGTCCGTCTATTACGAGCCTGTTTTCCATAACATCAAATTCCTTATCCAGCGATTTGAATTCATCCCATTCGGTCATTATAAGGCAGGCATCAGCGCCGCGTAATGCATCCGCTGCCGAGCTGTAATATCGAATGCCGCCGAATAGCTTTTTCATGTTCTCGTTTGCCATCGGGTCGTAAGCGGATACTACGGCTCCTTCATCCAGTAAATCTTTAATTACTGGTATTGACCTTGATTCCCTGATGTCATCGGTGTCATTCTTGAACGCAAGCCCAAGAACTGCGATATTTTTTCCTTCCAGGCTCCCAATCTTGTTTTTTAGCAACATCACCATCCTTGCCGGCTGCCCCTCGTTAACTGCAATTACTGATTTGAGCAATTGGGGTTCATAGCCAATCTCTTTAGCTTTGCCAATCAGGGCTTTCACATCTTTGGGAAAACATGAGCCTCCAAAGCCGGCTCCTGCATTAAGGAAGTGCGGTCCAATCCTGAAATCCTTTCCTACCGCAGACATTACTTCGTAGGTGTCTATACCCAGTTCCTTGCAGATGTTCCCGACCTCGTTAGCAAACGAAATCTTTGTTGCGAGGAACGAATTGTTAACATATTTTATCATCTCGGCAGTGCGCGGGTTTGTCCTTGTTACCTCGCGTTTAAGGCCGTTGTAAAGAGCGGCTACAATATCCCCGGACTTCTTATCCATCGACCCTACCACGATTTTGTCGGGATGCATGAAATCATGAACAGCCTTGCCTTCCCGCAGGAACTCCGGGTTCATGGCAATACCGAACTCCCCCAGATGTTTTTCTGAATGCTTCTCTATTACAGGCAGCACTACTTTCTCTGTCGTTTCAGGTACAACAGTGCTTTTTACAACGATAACATGGTATCCTTTCTTTTTCCTTAGCGAGTCGCCAATACTTGCGCTTGCTGCCTTGACGATGCCGAGGTCAATGTTGCCTTCGGAATCGGAAGGGGTTCCCACACAAATAAATGATACATCAGAATTCATTATCGCTGAATCGTAATCTGAAGTGGCGCTGAGTCTCTTGCCGGCATGCTTTTTCAGTAGTTCCTGGAGCCCTTCTTCATAAATCGGCGGAATGCCTGCATTTATCAGGTCAATTTTTGACTTATCTATATCAACACATATCACGTCGTGCCCGAGTTCTGCAAAACATGCTGCGCTGACGGTACCGACATATCCTGTCCCGATTACTGAAATTTTCATTGGTTTTTCCTTGTTTCTATCTTTATTTTAACAATTGCCTATAAGTCTATGGTTTTCCTTCCCTTTTAAATCCATGTTTTTAAATAATTATACAATACTATATACACTGCAAGTAATAGAAGCGTGAACAGCAGGCTTTTCTTCCACTCAATGTTCCACCGTGCCCCGAAAAACAGCCCTATAACAAATCCAAAAACATGCGATATGTATGCAACATTTCCCCCGGACCCGATATCTGCTATATTGAAAATGAAATACAATAAAGCCAGAGGTCCTACAGGCGAAAGGAATTGAATGGAGTAACCGGGGCGGCGAACCAGCAAAACCGCCGCCATGACTGCAAATATGGCAGCCGAAGCGCCCACCATATTCGCATTCGGATAGAAGGGGATGCTCAGGATGAAGGAAAGCACGCCCGATGTAAAGAAAACTGATGCAACACGTAAAGCCCCGACCTCATTCTCGAGTATATTGCCGAATATATACAGGAAAAGCATGTTGCCTGCAAGATGAACAATATTGGCGTGGACAAAAAGCCCTGTCAGAAGGGTATAATATCCTCCGTGAAAAAGCGCATATCCGCTAAAGGCAAGATTGTCTGGTGTGTTCCATGCGTATAAGGTAAACGTTGTGCATAGAAGTATGAGCAGGTTTGTAAGCTTCATTGCGATTTTACAAGCTCCCTCGTGTGTTCTGCAACCTCCAGTGGGTCAACGCGCAGTCTTGCCACGCCGCTATCCATAGCAGCCTTCGCCACGGCGGAAGCAACCGACGGCGCAACAATCGGATCAAAAATGCCGGGTATAATCATGTCCTCGGAGGGTTCGGGCACAAGCGAAGCCAGCGCATTTGCAGCTGCCAGTTTCATTTCCTCGTTGATATCCCTCGCCCTTACGTCAAGCGCGCCCCTGAATACGCCCGGAAAACCAAGAGCGTTGTTTATCTGGTTTATGCAGTCCGAGCGCCCTGTCCCGACGATGCGCGCCCCGGCATTTTTTGCTTTTTGGGGCATGATTTCAGGTACCGGGTTTGCAAGAGGGAAAACAATCGCGTCATCTGCCATCGAACTCACCATATCTTCGGAAACTATACCGGCTATTGACAGACCAATGAAAACATCGGCTCCTTTCATGGCATCTGCGAGTGACCCGGATATCCGGTTTTTATTGGTAAGTTTAGCAAGCTCTACTTTTGCAGGGTTCAATCCGGCTCTTCCTTCGTAAATTATGCCTGTGGAGTCGCATACAAGTATTTCCTTTACCCCTTCGTTTTTAAGGAGCCTGGCGCTTGCCGTTCCCGCCGCTCCAGCCCCGCTTATGACCACTTTTATTTCGCCAAACTTCTTTCCCACTACCACTAACGCGTTAATCAAGCCCGCAAGCATTACCAGCGCCGCGCCGTGCTGGTCGTCATGGAAAACCGGGATATCAAGCAACTTTTTTAAGCGGGTCTCTATTTCAAAACACCTTGGTGCGCCAATATCCTCAAGATTGATACCTCCGAAAACAGGCGCAATATTCTTTACTATATTGATTATCTCATCCGTATCCTTTGTATCAAGGCATATTGGAAACGCGTCCACCCCTGCAAAGACCTTAAAAAGCATGGCTTTTCCTTCCATTACCGGCATTGCTGCCAGAGCCCCGAGGTCGCCCAATCCAAGCACGGATGAGCCGTCACTCACCACGGCTACAAAGTTCCCTTTTCCTGTATAGCGGTAAACATCTTCACTGTTTTTATGAATCCGAAGACAAGGCTCTGCAACCCCGGGTGTATATGCAAGGCTCATATCTTCTTTTGTTTTAATACTGACTTTGCTTTTCAGGGTTATTTTCCCATGATTGGACTCATGGAAACGAAGCGCCTTTTCATAGATTGAATCTTTCATCCATTCTCACTCCTCGAAAGCCATTTCTACTGCTTTTTTATGTAACTCCCCTGCCTTATGTATTCCGCCTTTTATGCCCCGAAGAGCCCTGCATGGGTACTGCTGCACGAGCAGCCCCGCTTTAGCAGGCGCATCTTGTATGCTAATTCCCTCAAGTCCCTTTGCCATGTGCCATGTACTCCCACATGGTGCGCCGCGGAACACTTCCACCTTTGTGATAAGACCGGCTTTTGCAGTTATTTTAAGCTTTGGTTTTCCGAAACATGAAGCGAATTCGTCAACGACTTCATTACCGCATTGTTCCAAATCACAGCAGATTTCGTGGATTTCGATATGCATATTATATTTTTCACAAATCTTTTGAAGTTCGGATAACCCGCCTGCCATTGCCCCGCCGCCCGCTATAATTACAGCGCGGGCGCCGTTCTCTCCCGCAAGTCGTACGATTTCGGGGGTGAGGTCGGGGTGGAGGATGTATGCTATTATGAGGTCGCTTGAAAAAATGCTTTTGTCGAGGTTTAATGATTCCAGAAACTCTCCCGGAGCCTCTATGAAATCGGGAAGGGTGTCGGGGATTTCTATTGTTGAGACTTTAAAGTTTGAATTTTTTTTTATATTTTCTATGAGGCGGTGACCGTATTTTCCTCGCGTTATTACGCTGATCGTTATCATTGGTTTATTTTTGAATTAAAACATTATGGCTATTTATTTTTTTGCCTCTTCTTTTTTAAGAATATGGCAAACAATAATCCAATTAGACCAACAATAACCCCAAGCCCAGGAATTGACTTCTGCACTGGGTTTGTTATTGAATTTTGAACAGGCTCATTCCTTACTGTTATCGGCAGGTTAACGGTTTTGTCCACTGCTTTATCCTTTTCATCACCAAAATAATATACGACAATACCTTCCACATTAAAGTTCCCGACCTGATTTGATTTTATTCTCACCTCAATATCCCTGACACCTCCAGGGTCAAGTTCATAGTCAGATGTGAACTGTCCTGCACCGGATTTACTGAATTCAGATGATGCCACACTCATACCAGAAGGTGGTTTTATTATTACCTGAACATGCATTTTAGGCATTGAAATATAGTTAACAGCTGAAAGCTTGAGCAAAATGTCTTCACCCAATACAACATCTGTCTTTTCGCCGTGAAGGTCGATGCTAACGCTGGCTTTTGGTGTAGGGGTGGGTGTGTTCATTTTAGCCTGAATGCCGGTTGATTTGGCAATTCCAGCATTTGTAAGAGCATCATTGGCGTATGTTTTTGCGTCATCTGCACTAACTTTTGCATCGTTCCATTTCATATTATTGAAATATGAATTAGCCTCATTGTACTTTGTGTTTGCTGAATTTAATTTAGAAATAGCGTCATCTAAAAGCATCTGGGCTGAACCAACGTCGGCACCAATATTTTTTGCATCGTTTATTGCATTCTGCGCCTCTGCTTTGGAAGTACTGGCTGAATCTATAACTTTTTTAGCGCTGGTAATTGCCGTTGAAGCGCTGTCTTTTGCAGCCTGAACTAATTGTTTTGCTTGAACTACTATAGAATATGCACTATCAGCATCAGTTTTTGATGTATCTGCTGACGATTTAGCCTCATTAGCAGTATTTGTTGCCTGGTTATAATTTGATGAAGCTAAATACGAATTCGCAGAAGCTAGTTTACTTTGTGAAGTTTGCATAGAATTTTGAGCATTGAATAATTTATTCTCTGCGAGGCTAGCATCTGCGCCAAGATTCTTTGCATCGTTTATGGCATTTTGTGCGCTGTTTATGCTGGATTGCGCCGAGTTGATAGCACTCTGTGCAGAATTGATTGTTTGACTTGCAATGTACCCTGGATTTTCAGTATAAGTTAGAATAAAAGAAGTACTTTGGTAAACTTTTGTGGAATCCAGCGTACTGTAGCAATAAGAATTAACTGTATGTTGTACGCTTCCAGCCCCATTTCCCCAAGCAGGAGCTTGTACAGAGATTGATTGAGTTACAGAATATCCAGCACTAACTGGAAATTCAGACGACCAAGGGGAAGAATCCACGGTAATAGCGCACATACCTTTATACAATAAATTATTATTTGCAATTGAAAATGAAACAGTAGTACTATCACCAGTATATATTGAAGGAGGGTTCGGTATTGAGTTTAGAGTATATGATATGGCTGCAAGTGCAGTTCCAGATAAAATTAAAATAGTTATCAGAATTAATGATGCCCATTTCATGCCATTCAAACAAATTTCCAGCCGTCCCTTTTGGTTTAACATTTGCGCTCTTTACTTAGTTTTTCCAAACATTTCATTTTTTTTGTAAAACGCTTTGTTCCAGTGATATGCTAAAAAAGCTACAAAAAGCGCAATGATTGGTAGTGTGAGGGAGTAAAGTAAATAGACGGTTGATTTTAAGGGATTTACGAACCTGTATTGTGCTAATTCTAAAATTGTATGAATCAGCACCAAAACGCCCACAATAAACACGATGGTTAAATTATTACGCAAAAAATTTTTGTTTAGAAACACTTTTGCCCTGAATATATCATCAGGTGTATTTTTAACTTTTAAAAATGCCCTTATAGCAAAATAGAATCCTACAATCGAAAATAGGACTGCTATCACGTAAAATTCCAATTCCATATTTATACCATCCACCTTTATCATTTTAAGATTATTATAATATATAGTTTGTGGTCTTCCACAATTTGCCGTTAATCTTATGTCCATTCAAGAAGTTTTGTATAATAGCTTAACAATATAAGAAAATAACATAAAAAACCATGGCACAAATCACCCAAACCTCAATCTCTCTCGAAGGCAAAACCATCGTCCTCGGCATCACAGGAAGCATTGCAGCCGTCCGGTGCGTCGAGCTTGCCCGGGATCTCATGAGGCACGGCGCAAGCGTGCATGCCGTGATGACACTGGCGGCGCAGAAAATTATTCATCCCGAAGCCATGCGCTACGCCACAGGCAATCCGGTGATTACAGAAATTACAGGCGGCGTGGAGCACGTGGATTTTTGCGGAATCGGCGGCAAAGCGCAACTTCTCTTAATTGCGCCGTGCACTGCGAACACAATAGGAAAAATCGCACACGGAATCGATGATACGCCTGTTACGACTTTTGCAACGACGGCTTTTGGTTCAGGCATCCCGATAATGATAGTCCCCGCAATGCATGAATCCATGTATGACCACCCTATTGTTATTGAAAATATTGGGAAACTCACAGAACTTGGAGTTGAGTTCATAAATCCCATATTGGAAGAAGGCGCAGCGAAGATAGCCTCAAATGAAGAAATTGTGCTGCGGGCTGAAAGGGCGCTTGGCAGGAAATCTCTTGCAGGAAAAAGCATATTGATTACTGGCGGAGCAACAGCCGAAGCCATTGACCCTATCAGGATACTTACAAACCGCGCCTCAGGGAAGACCGGAATCGAGCTTACGCTTGAGGCTTTCAGAAGGGGCGCCGATGTCATACTTGTTCACAGAGGCTGCATCGGGATTCAGGGGATTTGCGAGTTCAGCGTGGATAGCGCACAGGATATGACAGATACTGTGATTGAAGAGTTGGGTAAAGGATACGACCTCCTCATCAGTGCGGCTGCAATTTCTGATTTCACACTTGCGCCTTCCAAAAACAAGATAAAATCAGACAAGGAAGTAACCCTGACTTTGAAACCAGCGTCCAAACTCATCAAAAACGTGCGCTCAAAATATCCAGGATTAAAAATCATCGGCTTTAAAGCTGAAACAGGGGTAACGGAAGATGAGTTAATTGAGAGTGCGCGCAAGTCGATGGAATCGTCCCGACTCAGCATGGTCGTGGCGAACGATGTATCTTTAGGCGGCATGGGCACGGATACAAATGAGGTTTATCTTATCGATGACGGGATTAAAAAAGTCAGCGGAACCAAACATGAGATAGCAAAAGAGATAATGGATAAAGTCGAGGCACTTCTCTAAAAAACCCATGAAAATTATAACTATTGACCCATGTTTCACTAAGGGAGAGGAGGATTTATTTAGCGGAGAGGCTGAACTTGGCAATATAAAAATAACTCAATATGCTGTCGAAGAACTTAAAAAACACTTTAATAGCGTCCAGGTGACGCCAGACAACGAGATGATTATTCTAACGAATTCTCCTGTTGAGAAAATTATTGTTTTTGATACCGGGCGCGCAATAATCAGGCGCATTGCCAGCAAGGAACTTGCAGTGAGCCGGTTTGAGATGCTTGAGAAAGTGCTTGCGGGATGAAATATGGCAACCGATTGCATCTTCTGCAAAATCATCAAAGGCGAATCTCCGGCAAATTTTGTTTATAAAGATGATGACATGGTGGTTTTTCATAATATAAGACCGTCAGCGCCCGTTCATGTTCTGATAGTGCCGGTTGAGCATATTGAAAGCGTCAATGCGCTGCAAGAGCGCCACAGCGCTATCATCTCAACAATGATGCTCAAATCAAAGGAAATAGCCAGAACACTTGGAATCCAAGACAGCGGCTACAAGCTCGTAATAAACGTAGGCAGCGGTGGGGGGCAAGTAATATTCCATCTGCACATACATCTTATTGGCGGATGGGGCGCCAAAGTTTAACCTGAATCACCGCAAAGGCGCAGGGAGCGCCCATACAAAAAAAATTACTTCTTAAACTCGGTATAGCCGCACTTACCGCATGCAAGGCGGTTCTTGTGCTCGCCAAGGAATACGCCGGGCCCGCACCTGGGGCATGACGGTTTTATCTTTTTCGCTTTGTTTCCGCTTATTTCATAATATTCATTAACTGCCATTAAAATCACTTCTTCTCAGGTTTTTTCTTTTCTTCTGATTTTGCTTCTGCTTTGGCTTCAGCTTTAGGCTCATGTTTAACTTCAGCCTTTGGCTCGGCTTTAACTTCAGCTTCTTTTGCAGCCGGAGCTGCCTGGGCAGGAGCCTCTTCGCCTTCTTTTACCTTTGGCGCATCCCTTGCAACAAGATGCTCATGAGCTAACTGTTTTAAGCGCTCTTCGGTCTGGTAGATACAAGCTGTCCCTGACAATTCCTGTTTTCCATACATCGTTCCAAGGCGCTCTATCACGATTAACTCGGGTTTTGAATTCAGAAGCGCTGCAAGTTTGCCCTTAACCTCAATCCTTGAGGGTGTTACTTTATCCTTAACTTTTATCGATATCTCTCTTCTTTTCAATATGGGATTTGTCTTATC
>JAPZAP010000036.1 GCA_027460585.1 Candidatus Methanoperedens sp.
AATTGGATTATCAGATTTCTTCTCATTGTCCTAGGAGCTTTGCACCTCTGCATTACTGCTGAAGCACATCCCAGTAAGATTACCCCAAACGGAAGGGGTAGCACGTTTGCAATTCATAGCATAGCTTCTTGTCGCACCGGAAAAGCACGGATATTATTATCTTTCCAAAATCCGTCAAAAAACTAAAAAAAGGCATGCAAAAGAAAATCCTATACCTTGTAAAATGAGGTTTCAGTCAATATAAAGAATTTAATTGATTTTTGTAATTAGAAATCTTAATATTAATATATTCCAATCTCTTTCATCAAATTCCCCACACCAAGCGCCACACCCTCTACCTCGATGCCGCCATGTCCTTTCGCGCCATCGCCAACAATATATAGATTCTTGACCGGAGTTATATTCCCGGTATCGCTCCCTGAGGAAGCCCTGTTTACCGGCCATCCGTCGGAATATGACTGGATCAAAAGCACCTCATATTTCTTATCTGGGAAAAGCCGGGCAATATCAAGAAGGCCAACATTGATCTCTATCTTTGTATCTTCTGAAATCATAGCCTGATGCGACATTATAAGATGTTTTCCAGGAGGTGCAAGGGATGGATCGGCGTTTGTGACTTCATTGATGCCGTTGACCCTTTTTGCGTATGGTGTAAAATACACACCGCTGTGACCTATTAGCGGTTCATCAGAGGAAAGACATATCTTAATGCCCTTAGAAGGCTTGAGATTTTTTATCTTGTCAAGATATTCCTTATCTGTGCAATCATACAAACAGCTTGTCCCGTTATGTCCAATATCGCTTATTACAAGGTCAGCATCGATTTGATTTCCTTTTACGATAACTCCTTTTGCAATGCCATTATTGACAATGATCCTTTCAACACATGAACGGGTGTAAATCTTTCCACCTTTTGACTCTATGATCTCACGGAGTGCGTCCGTGACAGCGCTGCATCCGCCTGCGGGAACGCCTGAACCTTTATAGAGATACATATTATTGATTATTTCAAGCATTTCACTCGCCGGAACATCCTTTGCCTGCAAGCTCAATGCCCATCCACAGAACGAATCAGCAAGCTTCAGCAGGAAATCATCATCAAAGTATTTTAAGACCCAATCCCTGAAGGAGATATCATTATCAGGCCTGAATTTAAGGGAATATGCAAGAACAGTGCCCAGTTTCACCTGTTTTGTGAGTGAAAGTTCATTTCGAAAATCATGAAAAGAGATAATCGCACCATTTTCTTTCCTTATGACAGCCATGGGTTCCGAATCGAGTATGATGACGTTCGCACCCACCTCCCTGAGCATCTGCGCAAGCGGACCGCGCCCCCCATGTGGTATCATGTGAAGCGCGCCTGTGCTGAGTTTGAAACCTTTATATGGAAGATTGGTGAACCTGCCTCCAGTAAATGGAAGTCTCTCGAAAACCTCAACAGAATATCCCGCTCCTGCAAGTTTTGCACCAGTTAGCAATCCGCCAAGACCTGCGCCTATAATTACTGCTTTCATGCCTCCTCCGAAATGGCGACCATGGGGCAATAATCGATGCATTTGCCGCATTGGGTGCATTTTTCATTCATGGAGGCACAGGCCAATACGATTATCGCATCAGATGGACAATATGCAACACACTGGCCGCAGCCTACGCAATTCCCGTTTACCTTCATCCGACCCCGGCCGCTCCTATTTTTTCTGCAAGTTTAGCAAGCACTTCTTTTCTCATTCCTTCCACGAATTTGATACTTCCAACTACGAGATGCCCTCCACCGCTAACTCCTGCGCCTTTTATTTCGCTGTGTAGTTCTTTTACCATCTGCGGTATGTTCATCTTTACCCCTTTTGAGCGAAGCACCGCAAAATCAGGTCCGTATCCAATTGTAACAAGCGGCTGTCCAACATTTTGGTTGCACAGCCTGTCATGTATCTCCCCGCTTGTCTTTCCTGGCGGAGGGAACGTAAATTTGTGGGCAAAATTTTCTACATCGATCACATTCATTATTGTTCCATTAGGCAATATCTGCGTTTTAACATTGGGCATTGACGCCTCAAGCTGTTCGGCTATTGCAGCATTTGCCTGCTCGTTCAGTAATTTTACGATCTGTTTATGCCTTATGCCCGGGCCAATATTTAGAATGTCATTCATCATCCCCCGCCCATCGTTGAACCTCTGCCAGAATGCCTCATAATCGATTGCAAGTGCCATTTGTTTCAGATCGTCGATCTTGTATTTATCTGCCACAAGAGCTTTATAAGAATCTGCTTCAGGTGCAGACGACCTGTCGCCCATGGCTGAAACTGCGGGAAGATGTTTTATTTCCTCGGTAACATCAGGGTTTATCATTCGTGCTATCTCTGTACCTATCATTCCTGTTGTTACTCCATAATCCCCGCCTGCGTATGCGGGATTTACATGTTCAAGCACCATGGGATCGATAGTCCCGTCAGGATGATGATGGTCAATGACCATAATATCCAACCCATAAATCACAGCCTGTTTCATCGCCGG
>JAPZAP010000037.1 GCA_027460585.1 Candidatus Methanoperedens sp.
CTTTGGAGGATAAAAATTACATGGGAAAAACAGGTATAACAAAATGGGGCAGGGTTAAGGGACGCAAAGGTAACATAATAATGGTTCCTGAAGCTGAACTTAGCCACAAGCGCCCAGGCCCGATGCAGCGATATACTTCTGATGGCCAAAAGCGCAAGAAGATAGCCCGCTCACCAAAAGCCATCGTCAAAGGCTCATAACTTAATTTAGATGGATTGCCTCTGGCATCTATCTATTTCGGGTTTCTGTCATGGAACCTATTCAATTACTTTTCAGTGATAATACTAATATATTTTTCAATGATGTCGGGACTCCTATTCTGGATTTATTCTTCAAAGTATTAACCAATCTTGGCAGTGAGCCTGTCTATATATTTATTGCATCGCTCATTTTCTGGTGTTATGACAGCAAAATGGGGATAAGGGCATTGTATGTGATCCTATTTTCGGCGTATCTTGCACTTCTTGCAAAACCCCTTTTCAGTATGTCAAGACCTCCTGAGTATCTTCACAAGGTCACAGAGAATGGTTTCGGATTCCCAAGCGGTCATGCGCTCGTATCATCGGGTTTCTGGGGATATATGGGATTGCGTCTCAAAAATAGCCGGATAATTATTGCTGGTTCCATTGCTGTTTTCCTGGTATCATTATCGAGGATCTACCTGGGTGTCCATTATCCCGGGGACGTGGCTGGAGGCATTGTTTTTGGCTTAATTGTTGCATATGTGTTCTACAAAGGGGAAACCGGTATTACCAGTTTATTTGAAAAACAGGATCGTACCACAAAATATCTTATAGCTTTATTTCTGCCTATATTACTTGTTTTAATAGCATCTTTGCAGGAGGGTCTTGTTAAAGAACAGATTGAATTGGGACTTGTGATGGCTTCCGTGGGAGTAGGTTATCTGCTTGAAGAAGAAAAGATCAGGTTCCAGGATACAAAAAATAAAAAGCAGTTAATTAAAAGAGCGCTTGTCGGGATCGTTATCCTGGGTACGATTTTCATGGTATCAGGAATATTGTCCCTGATATACCCGGTTGTTACATATATTATGTACTTATTGCTTGGTTTTTCTTCGGTATATGTTGTCCCGCTGGTCTTTACAAAGTTAGAAAATCTGCAATAATCTTGGCGAACTTACGTTCTGGTATGAACAAAATTAACAACGAACTCGTGCGAACTCAAAACAAACTCACGCTATCGGAGTTCGTTTCAGTTCGTATAAGTTCGTTGTTTTATCTATATATTTCATGTTCATTTATGAAACAAATTTTATAACCGACTTGGCGGTTAGATTTGTCCGAAACCAATTCATATATCAAAAATAGACCTGAATATCAGCAAAATATTTCGTTTTCGTTCCCGTATCCTTCGCAAAGAATACGGCAACCATTTCTTGCCATAAGGAATATAATCCACAACTGTAAAACCTTTCTTCACGAGCTCATTTTTCAATTCTTCCCGGACGCCAAGAAGCATCTGGAATTCGATTTTTTTCTGATGGGCTTTGTTCGCTTCTATTGCTTCATATACCAGTCGTTCATCATGCGTTGCAATCGCAAAAAAAGGGCTCCTGTAGAAAAGAAATCCCATTATCTTTGAGAAATTCATTGTTACTTCAGAACGGCCCGGATATGCTACATCACTTTTTTCATTATATGCGCCTTTTACCAACCTGATGATGCCGCCAGAAGCTGCGATCCTGTGGATATCGCTTTCGCTTCTTATGAGGTTTGATTGTATGGCGACTCCCGCATTCTTATATTTTTTAAAGATAGTAAGATAGATCTCAATCGTATCCTGCGTGTAAATAGAGCTTTCCATATCGATCCATACGAAAATATTGTTCGAAGCAGCACGATCCACGATCGCTTCCACATTGGAGAGACAAAGATCCTTATCGATCCCAAGTCCGAGCTGCGTCAGTTTTATGGAAAGAGAGCTATTTATTTTGTTTTCTTTGATCTCCTGGAGTATTCTAAAGTTCTCATTTTTATTCGCCTCTGCTTCTTCTTTATCCCTGACATGCTCACCCAGGTAATTGATTATTGCGCCAAGACCGTTGCTATTTGCTTTTCTTGCACTATCGATAGCGTCATCCAATGTCTCACCTGCGATCCACTGGCGTGCAAATTTAATCAGGAAGCTCATGTCAACCGGTTTTTAACTTCCTCAGGCTGGAACTTAAGAGTAACTATCCTGCTTCTCCCGCGTGCGCCCTTACCTGTGAAATCAGCATCTATCAGCTTGTTCGAGCCAAGCTTGTTGAGCAGTTCATAGAATCGCGTATATCCAAGAGCGGTCTTTTTATGGAATTTTTCATATAGCTCGCCTGAATTTGAATTCGGGGAATCCGCTATTAATCCAAGGAGTGTTTTTTCTTCTTTTTTCAATGCACGCATCATGTATGATAGATGCACAAGCCTGGATTTCTCATAAGCCGACTCAACATCTTCATGGCCAATATTTTTGCTTGCACGCTTTTCAGCATTAAGGGCGCATCGTTTCAAGAGGTCTATCCCCACACGCAAATCCCCAAGCGAGGAGGTATGATTGGCGATGTTCTCAAGAACGTTATCATCAAGCACATTAGGATAGAATCCAAGCTTTGCGCGGTTTGATAAGATATCCCGTATCTCTTCGAAGGAATACTGCGGGAATTTTATCTCTTCGGGCAGGAAGACGGATTCGACTTTGGGGTCAAGCATGTGGGGAACGCCGGTGTCGCTAAGTATCGCAATAACGCCCATTCGCGCGCCTGGATATGTTTCATGAGCCCTGAGAAGTGAATAGAGGATCTCGTTCACCTCATTCTCATAGAACAGGTAATTCATATCATCAAGCGCGACCAGAAGCACTTTCTCATGCTCGACTATGTATTTTGCGACTTCGCCGAATATTTTCTTAAAAGACGCACCCGAAGCCGGCGGCGCATAACCGATAAGTTTCTTGAAAATCTGTGAAATTATGGTATACCTTGTAGAATTCACCTGGCAATTAACAAGCACGGGCACAAGTTTTGTTGAATACTTTTCGATCTCTTCAAAAACCTTTAGCACAGCTGTTGTTTTTCCTGTTCCCGGCGCTCCTATGCACAGGCTGTTCAGTGTTCTTC
>JAPZAP010000038.1 GCA_027460585.1 Candidatus Methanoperedens sp.
AAAAATTGTTGGGAACTTAAGAATTGCGGAAGAGAACTCGGCGGAATAAAAGTTAAAGAAATGGGCGTATGCCCGGCATATCCGAAACATGGAAGAGACTGCTGGATGGTTGCAGGAACATTCTGCGGAGGCAAGGTCCAGGGCACACATGCCCAGAAACATGGCACGTGCATGGTCTGCGATTGGTATAAATCCGTTAAGATCTAATCTTCGCGGCTGATTTGCAGCCGTTACATTTTATTTTCATATTTCCTTGTCAAATTCTGTTAATTATCATTGTTCTATATCACACGTTTTTCACAAATCGGTTTATATCCTGATTAATTAACATTAAGTTTAATTTCAGAATAAAAACGATTAAGGTTCTTGATATCATGAATAAACGAACAATAACCACAGTTGGCGTTTTTTTATTATTATTGGCTGACTTGGATGTTGCCCGGGCTGCCTACGGCATAAGTAACGGGATTGACATCAGCGGGACAATCGTAAGGTTAATTTCCTTCCTTCTTGGCATGTGCGGTGCGACTTACCTGGCTGCAGGATTGTGGCAGAGAGCGGAAAAAGGGTCCGAGACCTGGAAATACCTTTCAATTTCCATGGTTTTGTTCGTTTTCTGGAATGTCATAATGGCTTTTGGTATTTTGCTGGATGTGCTGACAGCGCAAAGAGCCGAACATGATATTGCCATATCAGTGGATGCCCTGAATACTTATTATGCGATTGTAAGGATTCTTGACCCGGTTTTAGAGGTTATTGTATTCGTAATACTTCTTTTCGGGCTTCGCAAAATTATAAATGCGATGCGTAATGAGCCGTGGAGTGTGTTCAGCAAGGAGGATTCAGATGAATGAAGAATTCTTTGTTGTCCTGAATTCTGTTGCCTCCATGATAGTAATGGTATGCAGTGTTCTCTCCTTTCATTTACTTGTCGGGATTTCAAGAGAACTGAAAGGCTTAAAGACGATGGACCTGATGTGGAAGAATTTCATTATCATGGCCAATCTTTTCATATTGCTGGGTATTACAAGGGCAGTCGGCTCTATCGGTACTATTATTTTTGAAGGGTTCTATCCCGTTTTTGAGGCTTTATTATCTGTGACCTTGATTCTCTTTTTTGTATTCGCGATACAATTATCCATATCGATTGAGGAGATAACGGAATAGTATGGCCGGCAAGATATTATCCGAGGAAGAACGGCGGCACATGCTTGAAAAACTTGAAAGTAAAATAGTTGCCACGCGCTTCATGACCCTGAAATATATTTCTTCTTCGATTAACCAGGATAAAGTGGATTTTGCAAAAATGGATATGGAAATGCCTGATTTTACCAAGAGTCTTGTCAGGATTATCGAGGTTCAGGCAGAGAAAGACCCGGAGGAAATGGTAAAGCGTGAAGCCGGCGTGTGCCTTGAGAACCTTAAAAAGAAACTCAATCCAACGCGGATGCATGATGTACCAGTGTGTTCATGCGGGGAACGCGTAGTAGTTTCTTACAGGTTCTGTACCAAATGCGGGATTGAGTTAAAGAGCCAGAAATGGGCTTCGACATATAAGCTCTGTGATAAATGCCAGAACCTTATAGACCCCAAATGGAATAATTGTTCATATTGCGGCAGCCAATTGATAAAGAAAGTGGAAGTTGCCAAGACCTGTTCATTCTGTAAGAAAAACATCGAGCCGAGCTGGCTCATATGCCCGTATTGCGGCTCCAAATTAAAACTTGTTGCCGGTGTCTGAAAACATCCTTAAAATCGTAATTACTTAGAATCTACCTTACAGACCTGTGCCGGTCAGCCCTTAATACTAATACATACACGCAGAGCAGCAATCCTCCGGCCGCATACAGGATAAGTAATGTCAACGAATAATATTCATAAAAAAATATAGCAAGACTGGTACCTAAAGTCATGGCAACTGGAAGCAAAAAACTCAAGGTTGTAATATTTTTAGAAACCATTTCTTAATCTTCATTATACGTTTCTCAAGGATAAAACTGCTGTTGTGAATAAGTGTGATATCTTGATTTAATATAGTTTTCATTACTCCATGTTCACTATTCACACAATTTTCACAACTTCGTTTATATTCAGGTAAACCATAGAACATTTTGCGCGCTAAAAGGACGTTTTTATGTCTATAAGAAAAAATATATCATTAGAAACAGGACATCTCCAGAAACTGGAGCCGCTTGTCCGAAAACATAATGGAAATTTCAGCGCTGCGATGCGTGAAATAATAGATCTTATAGATATAATGACAAAGGATCCTGAGGCTGTGAATAAACTTATAGACGGGTTAAAAACAGACTACAACTTCACAGAAACAATTGTTTACTGGCTGATCAAACAGGCCCGCGGCAGGCTGATAGATACTGAGCATCTTAACAGCATCATAGACCCGGCAAAGATAGTGATGCTCTCCGACCTCGAACGATATCTTGATGACATGACATCAGGTGTGAGCTGGCAGACCGCTATAAAAATAGATGATTACGATGATAACGTTCATCCATCGCATGTGAAGGTTACCCTGTCCGGGAATAGCATTTATAAAATGGAATTTCTCGGTGGAATGATTTCTTCTTATTTAATCACGCATAAAAAGCAGGAAATCGTATCATTGAAAAAGATGTCCAACAAAATCACTATTAGTTTCAAGAAGCAGGCGAATACGAATCTTGCCAGGCAATCTCTTGTTAATTATTTTGGGGATATGGACGATATAGCGTGCGAGGTTTTGAAAAAGCAGGAATTCTGGAAATGCATTGTCAATCTCTATAAACAGACCAATTATAACATGGTAACCATTCCAAAAAATTATTATAATGAACTGTTAATAGGAAAAGAGGCGCCAAGTTATCTCACAGCGCCTATAGAGGCAATTCATAAGATCCCGATACGGGATATACCGCTGGAAATACTTATCCCGACCATGAAATCTGTGTATGAATTCATGGGGATTGTGGAAAGAATCGACGTGAACGAGAATACATTGTACATATATCATGGAAATACGGATGTGCGTGCTATAAATGCAATAGAAAAAATCCTTTTGAATGTGCTTAATTCCAACGGCACCAAATATAAATCCCGATGCTCTGAAAACCTTATTGTGATGAGTCCTGTAATACCGATGAAAGAAATACAGGTTGAAAAGTTAGAATAATTATTTTCAAGTTATTTCTTTCCCTGAACCTCAAGAGTCGAAGCAATCCTGACTGTAAGCTTTAATATGGTTAAAGCACAAAATTCACATATGGCAAAAGTTGAAGTTCTTCTTGCGACCGATGGGTCTGAATCAGCTAAAAAAGCGGAAATTGCAGCATTAAAAATCACAAAATCGTATAACATCAGGATGGCTGCGCTTTTTGTTGTGAATGTCCCTTCCGCATCAGAACGGGACGAATTGATAAAATACGGTGAAAAAGTTCTTGACGAAGTAGTTGCAGATGGGGGGAAAATGGGTGTGGAGGTACAGAAAATCCTGAAGCTTGGAAGCCCTGCAGAAACTATTTTGAATGTGTCAAAAAGTCTTAAAGTCCATACAATCGTGATGGGTTCCGAAGGCAGGAAAGGAATAAAAAGAGTCCTCCTGGGAAGCGTTGCCGAGAACGTGGTGCGGAATGCGGAATGCACTGTACTTGTTGCAAGATAATTGATATGATATAAAATCGGGTGGGAAATATGAATTTCAAAAAAATTGAGATCTCCGCGGATTCAAGTCCAGAAGATATTGCGCCATTTGCTCTCTCGATACATGAACTCCTGGGACTGCCTGTGACCATGAGGAGCCTGAACAAAAAAGGTGTCAGGATTGAAAAAGGAAAAATCCTTGATAATAATTATAGCGGTCCTGTGCTTGAAGCGGTATTAAAAGAGAATAAAACCATTCGCATCATCCCGACAAGCGGCAAATATGCAGGCATCCCCGTGATAGTTGTACCCGTAAGGAATAAGGAAGGATATGGCATAGCTGCCATTGGTGTAGTTGATTTGGTTGGCACTGTGGACCTGGGTTTCATCTTTGGCGATTATCCAGAGGTTGTAAAACAGGTGCAAGAGTGCGTAAGGGCGCGCGTGACCGTTCCTTGAAACCCGTAATTCGCATTGCGAAAAAAGAGGATTTTGATTCCCTGTTGAATCTTGAAGAAATATGTTTCAAGGAGGAAAAATTTCACAGGAAACAATTAAAGTATCTTTTACTTAAAGCCAGGTCGGTTGTGCTGGTTGCAGAGGACGGCGGCATTATCGGGTCAATTCTCGTTCTTTTGCGGGATAATATCCACAACGCAAGGATATATTCGTTAAACGTGCATCCCGCGCACCGGAGGCAGGGGATAGCAAGCCTGCTTATGGATAAAACTATTGGATTACTAAAAGAAAAAGGATTTAATAAAGTAACACTTGAAGTAGGAGTCAATAACAAACCCGCCCAGAATCTGTACGCATCGAAGGGTTTTGTTATGGATAAAAAACTCTACAATTATTACAAGAACATGGATGATGCGCTTCATCTTTTCAGGAAATTATGATACCAGCGCATTGATTATTTTTTCGTAAATGTCCGTATCCACGGAATCCTCATATCCATCATAGATGCTGGGATTATCATTTATCTCGATAACCTTATACCCGCTGTCAGTTTCTTTGACATCAAGACCATAGAGCCCGTTGCCCACGCATCTTGAAAGCGAGATGCTGATATCTTTTAATTCCGGGGCAATAGATTCCCGGGGTAAAGCGATTGTGTCTCCCCATACGTTTCTTCCGCTAATCTTTGATTTTACTTTCCAGCCCCCTTTCGGGATGCAGTATTTGCACAGGTATAGAACCTCATTTCTGAGAATACCTACGCGCCAGTCAAAATCAGATTTAATGTATTCCTGGAGCACCAGAACCTTTGCTTTCCTGAGCAAATGTTTAGTCAGGTCGCTAAATTCAGTTTCATTATTCGCTTTCTCCACATGGGATGAAAAACGGGTATATGGTGTTTTGATGATAACAGGGAACCCCAGGGTCTTGAATATCGTATCAAGAGTTCCTGCCGCAAAATCCCCGTAAAATAAGATGGATTTTGGCGACGGTGTATTATTTTTCAGGAAAAGGTCATGAAGTATTGCCTTGTTCGAGCAGGTTCTTATCGAATGCGGGTCATCAATGACTTTAAGTCCGTTTTGTTCTGCAAGCCGCGAAACTATGTATGCGGAACTGCTTGGGTCTGTCGTTGCTCTTATGAACAGCGCATCGTAATCCCGGATTTTTGAAATATCATCCTTGAAGATGAATTCAAATGAATGTCCCATTGATTCTGCAGTGGATTTGAATTTCAAAAGGGCTCTATTCTCAGAGCGGTCCTTGAAATTATATGCTTCGACAAAACAGGCTATTTTCATGGAATATTACATT
>JAPZAP010000039.1 GCA_027460585.1 Candidatus Methanoperedens sp.
AACAGCATCTTCCAATACAAGCCTTGGCGCAACGCCAAGCGATATGATCTCATCAAGCAATAGTTTGAAGGCATAGCTCATTTCTACGGGATGAATGTCCGTTTCTGCGCCGCAATCATAGCATATCGTGATATTTCTTCGTTTATCAAGAGTTGCTATCATGCCGCAATGGGTGCAAACATATTCCGTTACCTTGTCTGATTCATCAAGCAGTCTTTCCTTTAGAGCCATTGCTGCTCCATGTCCTATAAGAACATCTCGTTCCATTTCTCCAAAGCGCAGACCTCCTTCACGCGCCCTCCCTTCCGTAGGCTGTCTTGTCAATACTTGGACAGGTCCGCGCGATCTTGCATGCATCTTTGATGATACCATGTGATACAATTTCTGGTACAGGATAACCCCTACAAAGATATCTGCCTGGATCTTATTACCGGTTATTCCATCATAGAAAACTTCCTTACCAGATTTTGAAAATCCATATTTTGCAAGTGATGATGTAATGTCCTCTTCAGATTCTCCGTAAAAAGCCGTCCCGTCGATCCTGCGTCCTTCAAGTGCGCCCACTTTACCACCTATCATTTCAAGAACGTGACCTACGGTCATTCTTGAGGGGATGGCGTGCGGGTTAAGAATAAGATCGGGGACCATGCCATTCTCGGTGAAGGGCATATCTTCATAGGGTACAATGAGACCGATAACTCCCTTCTGACCGTGCCTCGAAGCGAATTTATCCCCGATCTCAGGGATCCTGTAATCACGCGTCCTTACTTTTGCAAGCCTTGAACCGTTCTCGGATTCCGTAAGAATTACGGTATCGACGATGCCTTTCTCATTTGAGCGCATCGTAACAGAGCTCTCCCTTCGCTGTACCGGGCTTAATCCCAGTTCGGTTGGTTCTTCCAGAAATCTTGGGGGGCTTGTTTTTCCGATAAGGACATCATTTGGCCCTACGGGTATTTCAGGATTCACAAGACCATCGCTATCGAGCAATTTATAAACTTCCGCACTTCTTGCGCCCCTTACTTCCGTGTCAGGGATCTCAAATTTATCTTCCTGGCCTCCAGGGTATTTTCTCTCTTCCCCTTCGTTTGTCCTGAAGAAATGACTTCTTCCAAGACCCCGGTCTATTGCGCCTTTATTAACGACAAGGGCATCTTCTATATTATATCCTTCATAAGATAATACCGCAACAACGAAATTCTGTCCTGCAGGACGAGTATCAAAGCCGATAGCTTCTGCTGTCTGTGTTGAGGTCATTGCCTTCTGGGGATAATGCAGCACATGAGCCCTTGTATCCGGTCTTAATTTCATATTCGGTGTTGACATACCAAGACACTGCTTAACCATGCCCGCGCCCATTGTGTTTCTTGGCGAAGCATTGTGCTCCGGGAAAGGGACCATTCCGGTACATATACCCAGGATCAAAGACGGATCCATCTCAAGATGGGTATGTTTCATTGTCAGGTCTTTTTCATCGATAGCTATGAAGGCATTCTCTTCTTCTTCAGCATCAAGGTACTCGACAAGGCCAGCGTCGACGAGACTATCAAAAGTTATCTCGTTCTTTTTCAGACGTTCGATCTGTTCAGTTGTTATGAGGTGTTTACCATTTTCGACAATTATTGCAGGACGTCTGGCTCTTCCCTGGTCAGAGTTCATAATTATCTCATTCGTATCCTCATAATATATGACATTGACCTGTTTCTTGATCTCACCCAGTCTTCGTTTTTTCCTCAATTGCGAAGTAAGTAATCTTGGGTTATCATGAGTCCCGATAAGTTCTCCGTTTAAGAATACTCTGGCTTTATTCAAATGAATCAACCTCCTCTTCTGGCATGGGTTTTGTTTCTTCAGCTTCTTCAAGCGCTTCCAATTCGGTGGCATATGTTGTGGGGACGTCTTCACGGCCAACAAGTTCCCGAACGATAGGTTCTGTACCCATTTCCAGGAGCAGGTTCTTGATCTGCGCTTCATTTCCTGCAGCGGTTGATATCTCAACTAACTGCGCAAAGTTCTTCACAAGTCCGCAATTCGGGCCTTCTGGTGTTTCAGACGGGCAGACTCTTCCCCACTGCGTAGGATGCAAGTCCCTTGCTTCGAAATGTGGTTGCGCTCTTGATAATGGTGAGATCACCCTTCGTAAATGGGACAATGTTGCAATATAATCTGTACGGTCAAGCAGTTGTGAGACACCTGTCCTGCCTCCTACCCAGTTACCAGTTGCCAGTGCATGCACAAGGCGTTCTGTAAGCACATCAGACCTGACTATAGTCGTCACATTCAGATCCCTGTTCCTCATGCTTGCTCTTTCAAGCTGGTATTTTATATCACGGGTCAACCTGTTGAAAGAGACCCTGAACAGGTCTTCCATCAGTTCGCCAGAGAGTTTGAGTCTCTTGTTTGCATAATGATCTTTATCATCGCTTCCTCTTTTTCCTAGCGCCAATTCGAAACATGCCTGTGCCATGCGCCCGATGAATTGTGCTTTTACAATACGGTGTATTTCGTCGTTACCAAGGTGAGGTAATAAATACCTGTCTATCACATAATTGGCTCTTTTTACCTGGTAATCCCTGGATTGGCCTGAAGCAACTCTCAGGCCGATTTTCTCCATTGCCTCGATCTTGTTTGCAGCCTCGGATTCTTCCAGGTTCTCAAGCATGTATTTGATGATTTCAGGATCATCGGAAACGGCATTGACAATATCCTGGTCAGTCTCGATGCCCATGGCTCTCATAAGAGTGACAAAATTGATCCTTCCTGATATGGATGGGAATGAAACTTCAAGAATAGATTTCTTACTTCTTTCCACAACTACCAGGGCCCGATAACCCCTGCGCTGCGAGAATACTTTAGCCACCTCAATGTTTTCTCCGTATCTTTCTTCAAGTTCCACAAGAATCTTATTAGGGGCAAGGTCCTCAAGTGTGGTTATTACGCGTTCAGTACCATTTACAATAAAATATCCGCCAGGATCCTGGGGATCTTCTCCCAGTTCTATCATTTCCTTCCTGGATAATCCCACAAGATTGCAGGCTTTTGACCAGATCATAATAGGAAGAGAACCTATTTCAGCTTCCTTTTCTTCTTTTTCACCTTCAGGCGTGACTATTGCCATGCTTAACTTTAGAGGCGCAGAATATGTGATATTCCGGAGTCGTGCCTCGGCAGGATGCAATTTGTCAGAGGCGCCATCAGCCTCTTTTACAACAGGATTGCCCACCCGGATCTTTTTTAGTTTAACATAGGTACCTTCGATTTCGGTATCTATTTTACTCTGTTCGTCAATGACTTTCTGAAGACCATGGTCCAGGAAATCATTGAAAGAATCTACATGATGTCTTACTATTTTATCACTTGTAAAATACGCTTTTGATAGAACCCTTCTGTCCAACATATTACCTCAATTTACGGCTTACGCGATGACCATGCGATAATAAAAGGCTTTTCCTGCCGTTTTACTTTCCCGGGTGATCCTTATAACATCACCGATCTTGGATTTAGCAGCTACTGAAGCAGGATCTGTTACACGGATCTTTGGCAATTGTTCTTTTTCTACGTTATATCCTGATAATAGCTCTTTAATTTCATCTTCATTTAATATTTCGTGTTTTGGTACCATTTTATGTTGAAGGGGGTTAAACTCCCTTCCGACATGCTCTTTCTCTTTCACACAATTACCTCCCGGAAAAACGGGCTCGGAGGGATTTGAACCCTCGACCATCGGGTTTCTTCTCTTTTGAATAAAAGCCCGGTGCTCTGCCTGACTGAGCTACGAGCCCAACTTTACAATCTACAAATCTCAGATTAATGCTGCCAATCCTGGATAAAATATGTTCCTCAATCAATCGCAATTCTCTTAAAACCTCGTAGACGTGCGCCCCTTGTACGGCACAATTAAACATAAATGTTTCTATTCAGTTTAATAATTTTTTAATCCTAAAATCTTTAAAATCCTCGAAACGTTTATTTTTCAGGCAAAACAAGAACCAATTAAAACTATATACCCCAACTGACATTTAAGCCACCGCAGGGCTCGTGGTCTAGTCGGCTATGATATCGCCTTTACATGGCGGGGATCCGGAGTTCGAATCTCCGCGGGCCCATTTTTTGTTCAAATTATTAGCGGATCATGATATTATAAATTGCATATGATGATATGCACTACGATTTTGAACGTGCGATATACTTAAGTAAAAATAGTGCCCAAATATGGATTGGATAAAACGGAAAGTGTGGGATTGTGAAATATTAAAATGCGGGTCTGAAAGTGCAAGAGAAATAAAAAAATGATTAAAATGCTTTATTAGAAATACATAATTAAGGAATTGACCCACGAAAAACCCCACAATATACAGATAGGTGGTTGAATAACCTGAAGAATAATTATGCGAAAACTGGGGACGAAATACAAGATATAGTAGTAGAATGGAAACATGGAAATGTGAAAGGATTCAAATCGAAAGAAGATGCTGTGCGATACATAGATCATGTCTGCAAGAAAACAGCTCCAGATATGGAATATTCAGTTTTCTGTATTTTTTTCCCTAAAAAGAATAAACCTGCTAATCGGACAAAATTTTGGAACCAGTATTGAACTAATAGAAATTGCATAAAAGCATTATGCAGGAGGAGTGAAAGTACCATTCATGCTATTACTTTCACCCCGCTCTCAGCTTATGCCTTTATACTCTTCCGGTCATCCAGCAAATGAGGTGAATAATATGGATTTGTTCTGGAGCGGTCTAGCAAGACGTGCATCTGAATATACTAGAGTTGAAAGAAAAAGCCAGTTCAGCGCAGTGCATGAAATTGCTTTCCAAAATGTTAAAATGCAGAAGCAGATTGAATAAATTAGGGAAAATTTTCCCTTCAATTTAGTAAAATGCGTTTTTGTGATAAGCTAATTTCAAAACAAAATGAAGACTTCATTAAACCTAATATTTATTAGGATAGAAGTGAAGATAAGGACAATCGGGGAGAATTGCATGAACTCATTAAATCTTGATTGTATTTTTGATCCAAAAAGCATTGCATTGATAGGAGCCAGTGACGAAGAAGGTTCTGTAGGCTATATTCTTATGAAAAATCTTACAGAAATGGGATATACCGGGCATGTTCATCCTGTTAATATCCACAAACAGGAAATACTTGGCCTCAAAGCCTATCCATCAGTTTCTAAACTTCCCGAGATCGTTGATCTTGCAATAATTGCGACTCCGGCAAGTACAGTTCCTGATATAATAGAAGAATGTGGAATTTGTGGAATTAAAGGTATAATTATTATTTCAGCCGGATTCAAAGAGACAGGAGCATCGGGCAAGGCACTTGAAATGAGAATTCTGGAAATAAAAAATAAATATAACATGAGGATAATAGGCCCCAATTGCCTGGGCATAATCCATCCTGATATCAATCTTAATGCTACTTTTATTCCTAAAAAACAAAAACCTGGCAGCATTGCATTCATATCCCAGAGTGGAGCACTGGGATCAGCGATCCTTGACCTGGCAACTCATGAGAATATCAGTTTCAGCAATTTCGTTTCAGTGGGTTCCATGATCGATGTGAATTTTGGGGATCTTATCGATTATTTTGGCACGGATCCCAAAACAAGAAGCATTTTAATGTATATCGAAGGGATCACGGATGCCAGGAAGTTTATGAGTGCAGCACGGCACTTCTCACGCACAAAACCAATAATTGTAGTAAAATCCGGAAGATCCGTTGAAACTGCAAAGGCGGCAGCTTCACATACTGGAGCTATAACCGGCGAAGATATGGTCTATGATGCAGCATTTAAACGAGCAGGAATTGTGAGAGTAAAGGATATTGCCGACCTTTTCAACTGTGCCGAAGCAATCGGAAAGCAGCCCCTTCCCAGAGGACCAAATCTTGCCATAATTACAAATGCGGGAGGCCCTGGTGTAATGGCTTCCGATGCGATCATAGCTCTTGGAGGTAAACTTGCCCAATTGGGCAATGCAACGATCGAAAAGTTAAACAGTGTCCTTCCGTCTCATTGGAGTAAAGGTAATCCCGTCGATATACTTGGAGATGCAAAGGCGCAAAGGTATGAAGTAGCGGCGCAAGCTTGCTTCACTGATGAAAACGTTGATGGTGTGTTGATAATATATACTCCTCAGGGTGGTTCTGATCCGGCTGAAATTGCAGAGAAAATATTGGACCTTTACAAAAAGAACAAGTTTTCAAAGCCATATCTAACTTCATTTATGGGTTATGAAGATGTGGAAAAGGCAAATCATATTCTAACAGAAAATAGCGTACCGAATTATTCCACACCTGAACAGGCAGTTGCAACATACATGTACATGTATCAATACAAACGCAACCTTGAGCTATTGTATGAAACTCCGGTAGAGTTACCTGTTGACAGCATTCCTCCAAAACAACCCCTGCTATCTATTATTCGAAATGCTGTAAAAGAGAATAGATACATATTGACAGAAACCGAATCAAAAAAGTTTCTTGAATATTATAATATCCCTGTTGTAAAAACAAAAGTGGCAAAAACTGCGGATGAAGCCGCCATGAGCGCTTCCCAAACAGGCTATCCGGTAGCTGTTAAGATCCTGTCACCGCAAATAACTCATAAAACAGATTCAGGGGGAGTTAAACTTGATATCAATTCTGAACCTGAACTCAGGTTGGCTTTTGATGATATCATAAGAAGTGCAAAAGAGCACAATCCGGATGCACAAATCCAGGGAGTTACGGTACAGAAGATGATCAAGCAAAGGGGTATTGAAATAATTCTTGGCGCAAAGACAGATTCTCTCTTTGGCCCCGTGATCATGTTTGGGCGAGGCGGAATTGATGTGGAAATCTACAAAGATATTGCTATCGGGCTTTTACCGTTAAACCAGACCCTTGCAAGAAGAATGATGGAAGAAACAAAAGTATACCAGCTTCTCAAAGGTTATAGAAATCATCCACCTGCTAACATTAAACTCCTGGATGAAATAATTGTTCGTTTTTCCCAGATGATGATCGATTTCCCTCAATTGAAAGAATTCGAGATCAATCCTCTTTTTATTGATGAAAACGAGGCTTTAGCCCTTGATGCACGAGGGCTGATATATCAAGAAGGTCTCAATGCAAAACCACATGAGAATCTTGTAATAACCCCCTATCCTGAAAAGTATAAGTATTTATGGAAACTTCGGGATGGACGAACAGTAATTTTAAGACCAATAAAACCTGAAGATGAACCCCTGTGGCTTGAGATGTTCCATAATTTCTCGGAAGAATCGTTGCATTTCAGGTTGTTTCAAACCATAGTACAGCCCGCACATGAATACAGTGTCAGGTACTGCAATATCGATTACGACAGGGAACTTGCCATTGTCGCAGAGATAGAAGAAGATGGGAAAAGGAAAATGCTCGGTGTTGTAAGACTTAACCTTGACCCATCTGAAAAGACAGGAGAGATATCTTTTATCGTAACAGATACGTGGCAGGGCCAGGGCCTGGGTTCTAAAATGGTTGATTATATGATCGAGATCAGTAAGGATAAAAAACTTGAGACTATCAATGCTATTATGTTACCCGATAATTATAAGGCGATCAAATTGCTGCGGGAAATGGGATTTACGATTGAATCAATGGATGATGGCACCCAGAGGGCAACACTTGATCTGACATAAGATTTCAAAATTATCGAGAAATATCTAAATAAAGTTTGGTTTTGAAGTTAGTTAAAGTTCTTCAATCAGTCTTTAATAACACTGTCATAACTTTATATATTTTTAAAACATATTTTATATTGATATGGATTCGACTTGCGATTTCACAATTCACAAAGGCAAGCTTACAATTCTTGCAGCCTTCGGGCATGGGGGGGAACTTGATAAAACCCAATTAAAGATGTTTATTGGTTCAGATGTAATTGCGCAAAGATGGAATAAACCAATAGAAATTGAAAAAGCAGAAGGTGTGACAATTATTGGCGTGGGGAGCGAAAAAATTACCTGCAATACAAACATGTATACTGATATTTTTGCCGCAGGGGTATCAATACTGCGAACAGAAATCGAGATCCGGGATAAGATATCTTTGCATGATATCCAGACAGCTCTTCATTCAAACACGATTATCGTGGAAGGATTTGACTATCAGTCATATGTAAATAAAAGGATAAAAGAAGTACGTGAGAAAATCAATCCAATAAAGACGGTCGAATATCATCCGGATATTAAAAAATTCACATTTCTTAAAATTAAAGATTTTACGCCCCAACTCGACCAGAAAAGCCTGCGAGAGCAATATGGGGAGGTAATCACACGTTTCCTTTCAGGAGAGACTTCCAGCCGTGCCCTGCACAGCAAGGAAATCATGGAAAAGATCGCAAATGACCTCTCATATTACGATGAAGACCTGTTTCTTGCTACGACCGAGGGGGCTTTTGTTATTGGTTGCGATGGTTACATCAATGAACTGCGCGAATTACTGGAACTTGCCATATCACTTTTGCTTTTGTTCCAGATATATGACAGGAAGATCGATCTTGAAATATCTAACGCTTTCGAAGCTCTAAAAAGCCTTAACAGCTCCAGATATTATTTTATTACACAGGCGCCAAGAAAACTTGAAAAATCACTATTTATGGTGAGTGAAATCGGGCTTGTGATCCTTGATGATATTAAAGACCTGATGAATCCTCACAAAATTACAACTGATTGGTATTACCAGTCTTTCTATCAGAATATGCTGGATACACTCAAAGTAAGGGACTATGGAAAATTAGTGCAGGAAAAGATCGATTCTCTCCAGGATCTCTACTCAACAGCAAGACAACTTTCTGCAGAGCAATTGGCTCTTTGGCTTGAAGTTGCAATTGTTCTCATGATTTTATGGGATATAATTAAACCTATCCTAGGATTGCTCTGATAAGTGACGCGGCCCCGTGCTGAGGCACTGTGCATCAGCACTACTCTGGCCTTGTAAGATATATGTAATCTAAACCTTCCTTTGTGAATAGTTCTGCGATAGGTCCAGAGGTCGTCGAGCGAAACGTTTCCGTATAAGTTGGGTTAGCCCACATTCCATGCTTGAACAAACGCTCAAATATCCTCGCAAATCTCTTCTTTATGTCTTCGGAAAACTGCTCCCTATAACACAAACCCTCATCTCCCCCTAAGGCTCTATCCATCTTTTGCTCATATGAATATCTGAGGGCTTTTACCAGAATGGGACCATATACTTCAAATACCTTGTCATAGAAGTATCTCACAGCAAGTCGATGACTTTCAGAGTCTGGATTTGCATGATTCCATTTATCTTTTATTGCAAACCAATACATTAGTCCAAGGAGATGTTTGAGATTCTCTATTTCGGGAGCTCTGAAATTGTTGGGTGAGTCATAAGTTTCTTTAACTGGTTCGAGGTTTACAAATAGGGATATCAAACGCTCATAGTTGTCCCAGAGCATTGGGTTTTGTCTTGCACCCTTCTTCTTCGTAGTGTCAACAAAATCCTTCTCGAAGTTGTATTTGCCCTCAATGAATGCACCGCAGTTACTTAGTTCGTCACGAATCGATGCAAGGATAAAATTTCGCCTTTTTGTTTTTCCCTCGCCCTTTAATATATCTATCTCACTGTATGGAGCATTGCCATGAATTGCCTCCCATTGTTCTACTTTGGCTTTATACTGTTCTGCAAGCTTACCAATAATATGAGAACGTTTGTATCTTTGTTGCAGAAATTTGCTATGAGCATCAAATACAGTAGTTTGAAGTGTTGTGATGTCTGGGTCAACGAAGATTATGCATGGAATCGATTTCTTGTTATTTCCAACAATCTGCGCCACTGCTTTATGCTGTCCATCGAATATTTTGATCTTGTTTTCTTTGGTGTCTAATCTACCAAGCGATGGAAGAAGCTGTATAGAACTTCTAAGATGAAATGTGAGTGGAAGAATCTTATCTGCTTCCAGAGGGCGTAGCTGGATGAGGTTATCATTCTCTAAATACTCGATGTAGATTTCGTCGAAGAAGTATAAATTATCTCTGCCGTATAGTTTCTGATTATATAAAGGAATATGCTTACCATTCAACTCAACTTCGGTATCGCTAATTTTCTTGAAAGAACACTGTTTAGCGCTTTTACATAGGTCTTTCAAACCCGATATTGTTTTTAGTTTTTTCTTTATCAGTTGTTCTTCTTTGTATTCGAACCAACTCTTTGTCCCCTTTCCTCCGTGACAATTTCTTTTTTCTGGATTTGTTGAAGCATGAATCGGAGCAAATTTATCGAGCTCCTCACCACCGGGAATTTCCGAGGCATGAGCATAAATGTGGTCATATTGGATTTCATGGTTCTCATAACCGTCCAAAGTTAATTCACAAATGTAACAACAGTTCTTATATTTCTCACGAACATGTTTCTTTTCTTCGTCGGTCAAAATGCGTCTATCCTTAGACATTGTTCACACCTATCAACCTCTTATTAAAACCTTGGTATATATTATATCTGTTTTCTCCGTCTACGGGGGGTTTGCTGAAATCAAAATTTCACCTTTGTGAAATACCGTTTTCACCATTTTTGCGCGATAATGTAAAAGGTCACTCCCGTAAGAAGAAGGAACTAAATCGAAAGCTGACAAAAAACAATTGTATTCCCGATTGGCATGAAAGAGAAAAAAAACACTTATTATTTTTATGCGGGGGAAGGGATTTGATATACAAGTTCAATTCGCTTTTTTAGAGGGCAAATCGCCCGCTATCACTTTTGCCCCAGAGGGCTAAAAGAGGTATTTCTAAGTAATGAGAGATAAACTTATCGCCATGCACCTAAGCGAACATTATCATGTTATCCTGCCCATACAGGCCAAAATCGACTTTAATCTCTTCGATGAGGTCGTAGGCAAGGGATTCGGTGAGCTAGCACTTGTGGGTGAGACGTTCTATAAGGTTTTGTCTGCAAATAGGACGGCATGAAAGCTTCTGATACATGCTTTGTTTGATCCTATCGAATTTGTCTCTCTTAGTCCATACGTTTCTTATTCCACACTGGACTTCAGGGCAATTTATCTTTATTCCGCTTGGGAATTCGAATGTCTTTCCTTTAATTTCGGCCCTGATTTCGATTAATAAGTCTTTACTGCAAGCGGGGCAAGCTGTACTTTCGATCATCTATTCAGCCTGTCATCAGCGGTCTAGATTTCCCCGTTTTCTCCGGGTTAAAAATCCCCAGTTGACAATCTTGGGCTAAAAATCCCAGGATTGGAGACAATGATCGAAACGGAGGAATGGTTTATGATAAGAGATCTGCATGCGCAGGGTTTGAACATCACCGAAATATCCAATAGAACAGGCTTTGATCGGAAGACCGTACGAAAATATTTGAAATTAAGAACAATACCCGAACCAAAGAAAAGAGCAAAAAGAGATAGCAAGCTCGATAATTACAAAGATTACATCATCAAGAAGCTTCACGAAGGACCTTTCACAGCAGGACGACTATTTCGAGAAATACAGGAAATGGGTTTTACTGGAAAAATCACAATAGTCAGTGATTTTGTGACAAAAGTAAGACCAGAACGGGGAGTACCTGCCACACTCAGATACGAGACAAAACCGGGGATACAGGCACAGGTTGATTGGTCAGAATTTGGAAAAGTAGGGGTAGATGGTAAAATCCAAAAACAATACTGCTTCAACATGATCCTTGGTTATTCAAGGATGAGATATATCGAATTTACGCTAAGTATTGACGTATATTCCCTGATCAAGTGCCATATGAATGCCTTTCGTTACTTTGGTGGATACACAAAAGAAATACTCTACGATAACATGAAACAAGTAGTGATAACCAGAGCCTTAAAATCCACCGATTCAGAGTGGAACACAAAATTTGAGGACTTCTTCAAACAATATGGATTCATTCCTCGCTTATGCCGCCCATATCGACCCCAAACAAAAGGGAAGATCGAAAATACAGTTGGATATGTTAGAAGAGATTTCTTTCTCGGTGGGAGCTTTAACTCAGTTTCAGATATAAATGTCCAGGCAATCTCATGGCTAAAGAGAGTAAATTCAAGTATGCATGGAACAACCCATGAAATTCCCCTTGAGCGACTTAAATCAGAAGGACTAAAACCAATAGATGGAGTCCCCGAATATCATGTTATCCGTGAAGAAACAAGAACGATATCAAGGGATTGTTTTATTTCATACATCGGGAACCAATATTCCGTTCCATATCGATTTGCAGGCAGAGAGGCTACACTTACAATATCCAATGGCAAATTTAGCGTTATTGTGGGTGGAGAAGCTATCTGTGAACATGAAATACTTTCAGGAAGCGGCAGGGTATCAAGGGTCAAAGAACATTTTAAAGGATTGATGAGTGAAATCCTGAAGGAAAATAAAGCTACTATGATGAAACAAGGGCAATCGATACTGAAATTCGAGAGCATTGAAGTGGAAAAACGTTCTCTTTCGGTTTATGAGGCTTTAAGTGAGGAATGATTCCATGAGTAATCTTGCTTACGAAAGGCTTCATGCAAACCTTGTTAAATTGAAACTGAACACTATCGGCACTATTCTAGACAATTATCTTGAAATAGCTGCAAAGGACGGGAAAACTACAATGGAAGTCCTTGATTATTTGATGGATCAGGAAAAACATGCAAAAGATGCCTCATCACAGGAAAAGAGAATGAAACTTGCTGGTTTTCCTGTGAAAAAGAGGCTTGAGGATTTTGATTTTGAATTTCAACCTTCGATTGATAAAGCGGTTATCTCCGACCTTGCTTTGTTAAGATTCATATATAACGCTGAAAATGTGGTCTTTCTTGGCCCTCCTGGAGTTGGCAAATCCCACCTGGCAGTTGCTATTGGTATTGAAGCGGTTCAAGCTGGTCTTTCAGTTTATTTTGCCAATGCAGGGATCCTCATTGAAAGATTGAAGAAAGCAAACAGCGAAGAGGTGCTTGAAGATAAGATCAAAACTCTGGCAAAATTCAAATTGCTGATAATCGATGAGATGGGTTATTTGCCTTTTGATAGTGAAGGTGCCAATTGCTTTTTTCAACTTGTGTCTAAACGATATGAGAAGACGTCAACCATTTTTACATCGAATAAATCCTATGGCGACTGGGGCGAGATATTCCATGACCAAGTTATTGCCGCAGCTATGCTGGACAGGATTTTGCACCATTGCACCACGATCAATATCAAAGGAGAAAGCTACCGACTTAAAGATCGAAAGAAACATGGGTTGACAATTCCACGAAAATGAGGTTACTTCTTATTAGAAAATTTGAAAGTCGAGAGGAAACTTTATAATGCGGTGGGGAAATTTAAACCGGAGAAAGTGGGGAATTTTACGCCGGAGATGACACCTTGCAATCTCATCTAATTTATCCTCATTTTTTGCCTTTTTTTTGGCTCTTAATATGCCGAAAATGCTGTTGAACATAGGCTTTATATCTTGATTTCTCCGTTAAATCTTCGTTATATGTCAGATACTTGTCCGTTGAGGCTCCGTTTGGTGTCCGTTGGGCTTCTGTTGGAGCATGCCAATGAACCTATGCAACTAAAAAGCATCTTCAAAAAAGATTAAATATAGAGATAATTTCATCATTGAATAGTAAAAACAGCATGCATAGCGAATTGAACAAAATAAACCAACTCTATTAGCTGTAGCATCCACTAATATATATTGCCGAATCGTATACCCAAAATTTTAAGTTAAACAAACCCATCATTGACCTATGAAAATTATAATGACTGGCGGCGGGATAAGAAAGAATTTCTCTAGCACTTATATCCGATATAGACACGCACCAGTATCTAACAAAAAATATACACTTATTTCTTTCGGAAAATGTAATTTTAGATCCTTAACTCCGCAATTTTTTAGGGAATATATCCATTCAAGTTCTCCCATATGTATTTGAATATTTTCATTCGAGAAGAGCAATAAGGGGGTCTTTTGCACTATGGAGCCGTAAGCAAGCCAAGAATCATACGGACAGCCACCCTTACAGATTTCGAAGAACTCACAACTTGAGCATTGATTTGCTATTGCATCCGTGGGAAACCTTTAATACATTTCATATTCATCAATTCGCCATTTTGGGCTTTCATGGTTTCTCAAGTCAGCGAACTACAACTTATTGATTTCTTTGCTTTGTGTAGAATTTAGAGGTTTGATAGATGGCTTCTTTAACCAGTTTATAAATTGCAATTTTCTTATTCGCAGAACATTTTGGCGAATCAGCAACAATTCCTTCCTTTTTTAAAACATCTTTCAAGTCATAATCTAAATGAGCGGGGCAGTCTCCAGCACAAATAAATCTTAAAAAACAACTGTTACAGTAAATAAACGAATCAACGGAGATTTCCTGCAAATATTTTAATTTTTCCATATCGAATACAAAATTATGATTCTTTTCATCAAATGATCCATAAATAAAATATTTAGCTTTAGATTGCAATTTATCAAATATCTCATTACACGATGTCACAAGCCCTTGAGTAGTTACAATAAAATTTAATAATGGCCCAACAGCTCTGCAAAAATGATTGCTTAGTTCATTAGTTCGGCAGCCGGAATACATCAGATTTATTTTATGTTTCTCTGCAATTTTTTCTGCCTTTATATATTCTTCAGTAAATTTATAATAGAACTGATCTTTAAGAGAAATACTATCCATTCTTCCGCCTTCGACTACTGGCTCAAAATGTATCTGGTTAACGTTAAAATTCTTAGCTATGAATTTAGTTGAATCAGACATTGAAAAAACACTGTCTGGAAGAACTGTTGCTCTAATTCCATATGACATATTATTTCTGTCAAAGTATTTTAGAGTTCTATAGACAGAATCAAATGATTCTCCCTTATCCTTCAAGCACCTTTGTTGATTTTGTATACTTGGTAAACCATCGAAAGATGCACATACATATCCAAAATTCCGAACGATAAATTCTCTTTGCATATCGTTTAGAACACAATTTGTCATCATAGAGAAATTTATTTTGAGATTATTTTCAATGGCAACTTTTTTTGCATAATTAATGATATTTGTTAATAAAGTCCAACTAGCTGTTGGTTCTCCCTGTCCGTGAAAGCGAATTGTTATTTCGCTCTCTTGCTTTTTTTGTGCATTTTCTATAATATAGTTAATTGCTGCTTTGGCAATTTCTATTGGCATGTCTAGTTGTTTTTCACCAGCTCTTGCATAACAATAAACACAAGACAACGAACAACGAGTGGTAAGTGATAAAGTTACAGAAGTTGGGGAAAAGTCATATTCATTTAAATTCGATGAAAATGGTTCGAATTGTCCAAATAAATTTAATTTCTTCAATAAACTTAAAAATGGAGAATAAATTATGTCGTCACTGCTTATTTGACCAGATTTTATTTTGTCTGCTTCATTTCTTCTTTTTTCATCAATAATAAATATAAGCCCTTTTTGTGGTATGTAAAAAATGAAACTATCATCAAAAGGGATGGTAAAAACTTCATATCGGAATGAAATTTTGCTCATATATTTGTCAATAGTAAGGCATACATCCCTTGATTGTGATTAAATATTAATGTAGCAAGTCAAGCCAAAACTCAACCCTAATCCCCACCACAGGCAGAAGTCCTTGAATTAATAACTATTTGACCCGCATGCAGCAAACATACAGGAAATTAATTCTCCCATGGACATGGAAAAGACCTTGAATTAATAATTATTTGACCTGCATACAGCAAACCTTCAATAGTTTTCAGTTGTGGCAATACTAATTTTTCAACTTCTGTATTATTTTCTTGCATTATATCACCTCTTTTTCCCAATAAACTCTATTAACACCTTTGAGCCCACAAATGTTTTACGCGCATGGGGTTCTTTTTTTATTGGTGCTTTATTACATTACTCCAACCTATTAAACTTTACCATATATATTCGTATTCGTTGGTCATCGGTTAGCGCGACAAGTAAGCTATATCATGAATTGCCATTGTGCTACCCCTTCCATTTGGGGTAATCTTACCGGGAGTCCACTGGTAGTATATCCACATCTATATTCTTAGACCGTTTGTGCATGGGAGGGATGTTACTCGCTTTGCCATATTGATTTCGGAGGTACTGTTATCGACCAAAAGATTTATATTAGATCCAGTACAAAGACATAATTAATTGTACACAAACAAAATTTGGTTTATAATATAAAAACTAAATATAATCTTGTACACAATGGGAGGAAGAATATGAAAACAAATTTGAATATGCCAGCACTTTTGTGCGCAGTAGGCATCTGGGTATTGGTATTAACATTACCTGCTATAGCTGAACAGAATGCTGCAAATGCCACAAATGAAACAAATGCGACTGTAACACCCACCGTAACACCAAACATAACAATTACACCGATAGCGACACAAACAATTTCGCCGACGCCTACTACAATTATAGAAAAAAAATTCAGAGTGGGTCCAGTCGTTAGCCTGAGGCCAGTTAACGATATAATCACAGAAAAGGAAGCTGGACAAGTGGAACTGCAAATGACAAATCCGTCACTTAATGATGTCACTCTTCATGTAGATGCTTGGGTTTCTGTTCCAAGCGGAGTCCATATATATGGGCAAGGTTTTGGAGCAGCAGCATCAGCAGGAACAGCATACGGAACGTTCGATGTGCTACCCGGACAAATGGTAACAATACAAATAAATATTGTTCCTGAAAAAAGAGGAAATTTTTTTGCAAGTTTTACTGGGTTGTATTATCCCGATGACGACAAAGATAAGAACCAACCGATATCATTAACGCATCCATTTACAGTAAATGGAATACCTTCAATACCAACACCAATACCAACATCAACTCCAATACAATCACCACAAGAAGATGGGTTTACTGGATGGGTAAAGAGCCATTCTACTGAAGTGTCTGTTAGTGTTTTCGTAGTGCTTGTTGGGATCGGAGTGATGTTTGCCCTTGGACGCAAACCTCCGAAGTCGGAAGTAAACATTGAACAGCGGTGAAAAGCAAAATGCCAATTAAGGTAAGCGTAAAAGGAGATGCAAAAGTCAATATCAGGCTTAAAAAAGAGGGTGCAGGATTAACACCCTCAAAATATTTGCCTGATATTGGTTCTTTACCAACAAACGGCATCTCCATTTCCACTAATTTAATTACATTTATGGAGATGAGAACAGAATCTGTATTCAGACCGAATCAGGAGGATATCGAAGTTGTGTATGCATTAACAGGCTCATCCAAAAACATTCCAGACGCTATTCACAAGTTCTCCTCAAATGAGGTTGTACCGCACGCATCATCTGATAGAATCTCATATTATACCGAGAAAATGGTCGAGCATATACTTGAGGAACGCAAGAGCATTCCAGAATTAATAGTCATAGTCCATACGCATCCTAAAGGGGCTGCCGAGTTATCAGAAGTCGATAAAAATACCCATCTTCAGGTAGCTAATAAAATGAAAGAACTTGTTCCCAATGCAAGTGTAATGTTTGGAGTGCATGCGGTAAGCAGTGAATCAAGAATGCCGAGAACAGACCCTGTTAAAATCGCAGGCAATGCTATTAAATGGAGTAGTATCACCAGACAACATGAGGCAGCATTTTTCGATAAAAATTCAAAACCTGTTGAGGTGAATGTATGGACAAAAGTATAGAGAAATTGAAGGTGCTGCTCGAATTAGAAGAAAATGGTGGGCAGATAGCTGAGGATCTGGCTAATATATTGGTGGACGAGCGAAAAAAGAGCTTATTTAAGGCAAAATTGGAAGAAATCAAAAAGGAGCTTGTTACCTCGGCGCAGGAGGTAAAGCTAACACCGATGGAAGAGGCAGTGCGAGATTTGGTGTTAGAAATAAGAATGCCAATCACAGCGCAGGAAGTTTCTGAGAAAATAGGGGATAATTATCCAAGCCTGAAGTACAGAACGCATGCATCAGCAACTTTAAATTCTTTGGTGAGTAAAGGAATACTTGGCAAATTCAAGGTAGGGTATAGCTATTACTTTACCAGTCCCAAGGAAGTGGTTATGGAGATGCTGAAAAGAAGAGGTGAAGAGCCGAATAAATGCTCGCCAGTAGAAATAGCAAGAGAGACCGGAATGCCACTGAGTAAAGTTCTTAATGTTATGGAAGATTTACTCGACTGATTAGGGCTGATAAAGGAGGAAAATGAAAAAACTGGGCGGAATGGCGGTATGGTTTCTTGCGCTGCTGGTCATTTTAATTGTAGCCCAGGCTGTACAGGCTGGCGACTGGCCAATGTTCAGGCACGATACTAAGCACACAGGCATAGCTGATGAGGTAGTAGAACCGCCTTTAGATCTGCTATGGAGATATAGAGCTTTTGCAGTTGGTTCTTCTCCTGCTGTTTCAGGAGGAATTGTCTATGTAAGCTCTTATGATGGCTACATGTATGCAATAAATGCAAGCACAGGAGACCTCAAATGGAAATATCAGGTTGGTGCCAGTTCCTCTCCTTCGATTTCCTATGAGGTCAGTTCTCCAGCAGTCTCGGGAAGTGTAGTGTATGTGATGGGATCTGAGAATAACAATGTGTATGCAATAGATGCAAGCACAGGCAGCCTGAGATGGGAATATAAGATTGGGGGATATTCCAGAGATTCTTATTCGCCTGCTGTTTCAGAAGGTGTGGTTTACGTTAGCACTATTGCCGACATTCAGGCACTGGATGCAAGTACGGGTAGCTTAAAATGGTCGACAGGTATAATATATGCATATTCTTCTCCAGCAGTTTCTGAAGGTATAGTATATGTTGGCACTACTGATGGTTATGTATATGCGCTGGATGCAATTACAGGTGCTATTAAATGGGAAATCCGGCCAGGGGGGGCTTCTGGCTCATCTTCTTCACCTACTGTTTTAGGAGGTATGGTATATGTCGGCTCCGATGATAAATATGTGTACGCTCTGGATGCGAAAACAGGGATCATGAAATGGAAATACCTGACTGGTGGCGGTGTATATTCATCTCCTGCTGTGTATGGTGGCATAATCTATGTAGGTTCTGATGATAACTATATGTACGCTTTGGATGGTACTACAGGTAGTCTTAAATGGAAATACCAAGCTGGTGGAAGTGTCAGATCATCTCCAGCAGTTTCAGGAAGTGTAGTGTATATTGGCTCAGATGATAACTATATACATGCAATAGATGCAAGCACAGGTAGCTTTAAATGGAAATACCAGGCTGGCAACCATGTCCGTTCTTCTCCTGCGGTTTCAGGAGGTGCGGTCTACATGGGTTCCTGGGATGGTTACATTTATGCTTTTGTACCAGCACCTACACCAACTTTAACCCCAACACCTATGATGACTGCAACGCCAATTCCAACCACTACAACACCTACGCCACCTACACCAACTCCGACAGGTACATCGGTTCCAACGCCCACTTCGACTGAGATGAAAAATATGGTAAGATACGATGCCGATAAAAAAACTATAGTGCAAGGTGAGACTTGGGATATTGGCGGGGGATATACCTTAACAGTTCAAGAGATCAACATTGGCTTTGGAAACCCAAGCACAGTAAGGCTTGTTCTTTCCAGAAATGGAATCGTATTAGACGATAAAGTTTTAGCTCAAGGCATGACTTATACTTACAATGATATCATTAGTTTTAAGATATACTCTTTTTTTGCAGGGGCTAACGCTGATATGGTTCAATTTAGAGATGTGTACATATCATCTCAGGTTGCCATTACGCCCACTCCTGCTGTAGATATTTATCCTCCATCCATTTCCATAAGTAAGGAGATTGTTGATTTCAACAAAAACGGTCAATTAGATGAAGGGGAAAAACTTGTTATTACTTATGGGGCAAATGATGAGAGCGGTGTGAAATCTATAAAATTATTGGTGGATGGGAACCTGATAGAATTGCGTAACAATGAAGGTATTTATTTCGCTACTACTGATCCTTTATCAATGGGCGAACATTCCATAGTTGTCGAGGCAATCGACTCGAAAGGGAACAAAAAAGTAGAGGAAATGAAGGTTAATGTAGCGAGAGGTTCGCCAAGCGTTTACTTCCCAAAATTAAAATATGAGGTAAATGAAGGGGAAGACGTTAACGTTGTTTTATCTGCTGTTAATCCCATCGGAAATCCCAAAATGGATGCGCAGTTAATCTTGAAGCCTCCGAGTACTGGGGTTTATGTTTATGAGAGTGACTGTAAAAGTAATTCTGGTATGTGCACAAGCCAATTTGAAATTGGACCTGGAGATAGCGTCAAGCCAATATCGGTGCGCATGCGAGCAGATCGACCTGGAGAATACCAGATAGATGCAGAAATATATTACCAGTTTGAGGGTGGTACGAGATCACCGACAAGATATGAAACGGTTACCCTAATTGTTAAACCGAAGCCTGCGCCACAAAATACTTCCCAAAATCCGATAGCAACCGCTACTCAAAAGTCGATTCCTGGTTTTGGAATAACTATTGGTATAATCAGTCTATTGTTTGCTGTGTTTCGAAAAAAAAAGAAACTATGATATTTCAAAGAGAGGAGAAGAGACAAGAAGATGTTCTCCAAACAAGAAATCGAGGAAACCATTCCACCCTTAAATGTGGTGTTAAATTTCAGAGGAATCAATGCTGAATAGATTATTAGCATATTCAATTATAGGAGGAATAATATTAGGGCTAATCCTCACTCTATCTGGCAATGTTTTTGACCCTTCTATACAGTTGGATGATATTAAGGATGTAGTTGTTGGGGATAAAATTACAGTCACTGGAATGGCAAAAGGTCTCGATGAATCTCAGGTGGACGTAATCCTAAAAGGAGCAAATATAAATTCAATGTATACAATTGAGTTTATAAAAGAGATAGATAGAACTGATTTAGATGAAAAATTTAATTTTGGAAGTATTGTGGATGACGTGAAATTGGATTCCTGGGACATAGGGGATGGATACAAGCTTGAAGCATATTGGAAGACAACACCCTCACCACACGATAATGATTTATATGGTTATGTATATTTTATTATAAGTGGCTCCACACCGTTCAGAATAGAGGATGTTCCTGGTTGGCATAATGATGTGATTTTAATTAGTGGGAATATTCTTAGGATTTTTGGTGATCAAGTGGGTCATTTTCGTCAGCGTTATAATGCGCAAGAGAGCTTTTTTGATTGTATGGAAACCCCCCCTACCCATGCCATAATGTACGATTCAGCGCGGCAAATATCCTGCACCACAAAGACGGTGCCGACTCCTATTGTTCCCTATTACGACAGCGTTAAACTGGAAACAAACTCGAATAATATAGAATTCAATTGGGCATATCCTTATGTTAAAATTAGAAATGTACTAACTGGAAAAGGATTACATAAAACAATCAATATGAGCAATGGAAGATTCAATACCTTTTTCGATACCTCTGGATTGGATGGTGGTTTGTATCAAGTCGATGTCATCAGTAGAGAAGTTTCAATCAATAAATCCTTTAACCTAATTTTAGCAAACATCGAAGATATATCAATAATTAGAAACAGCGATGTATTTGGAACACCAACCACAGTGGCCGTATCCTTAAAAAATCCGAGCAATGAAATCAAGAAGCTTAATTTAAATCTATGGTTAGATAGTGCTTTTAACCAAATGGCTGAAGTATCCATCCCACCAAATTCATTCGAAATCACGAAATTTAATTTAGATAATTTAGGTGTAGGAACTCATAAAATAAGTGTTGGTGGTCATGAAAGATTAATTGAAGTTAAACCAGTACCGTTTTTAAAACTAGATAGCATCTCTGGAGACATAGGAATTGGTAGAGATTTGACTATAACTGGGACTTCAAATCGCCCAGATGGTACTTCGGTATTGATTACCGTTAAAAATGCAGATATGGAGATAGCTCGTCAGACAACAACAATAAATAATGGGCGATTCAGTTTATCTTTCGGTACCTCCGGTTATAAAGAGGGCGTTTATACAGTAAAAGCTGATGACACAAATGGCAACTCAGCTAGTACAACTTTAACCTTTATCAAATTAAAAGCTGCGCTGGATGTGGTCAGCATGTCAGTTTATCCAAGCGAACTTATAATTGGCGAATCTGCAACAATAACAGCCAGTGTTAAAAATAATGGCAACATCGAGGGTACAAGGAATATAGAATTAAAGGTTGATGGTTTGGTACGGAAATCTAAACCTATTACAATTCAGCCGAATTCCATTAGAGAAATTCAATTTATTGTTAAGGAAGATGTTGGAATTCACAATATAGAAATTGATGGATATACAACATCACTTATTGTCAAAGTAAAGCCTGCTATACAGTTAAATAAAATCTCAAGCGTTAGAATTGGTCAGGACTTGATTATTTCAGGGACAACGAATATACCTGATAACACCAAAATTTTAGTAAGCGCCAAAAGTGGCGATGCTTCTCTGACGCCCCAAAGCGTACTTTTAAAAGACGGCTCAATAAGTGCTACATTCACAACCGCGAGTGCACAGGAAGGAATATACACAATAAAGGCAGAAGATTCAAAGGGAACATCTGATACAACCTCGGTACTAATTTTTAAAGATACGCCAGAGCTTAGTTATGATTTGAGCGTATCGCCAAAAGATGTTACTCCTGATGGCACTGTTATTGCTTCTGTGACTATAAAAAATAATGCAAACATGGTAAAGGATGTTGTTTTAAATCTAAAAATTGATGATCAAATGAGACAAAGCCAAACTATTTCTATATCGCCAAATTCAATAAAGGTTGTTTCATTTGAGATAAAGAATGAAAAAGTAGGGTCGCATATAATCGATGTAAATGGGTATGTCACTTCTTATTCGGTGTCGGCACCTGCACCAACAACAGTCACCGACATTTCTACAAATGAACTCAGAATCCAACTCCGCAGTGACAAGACTATAATAAGTAAAAATGAGAACATTTTTCTTACTTTATCTGCTGTAAATAAAATAACAAATACTAAAGATGTTCATCTGCAAGTTATTCTTGTAATTCCATCGGGACTTTCAGCCACTGAAACGTCTTTTGCTAAATCAGGTGTAGGTCAATATGTTTCGGATTCGATAATAAAATCAGGAGAATCAAGAACAGAGTACATTAATGTTGGCGTAATGCCCAATCAAGTTGGAACATTTACAATTACTGGTGAGGTAATTTATTATCTTGGTGATGATAGAACCAGTGGGGGAACTCAAAAGATTTCAGTACCAATCACAGTGATAGGATAATAAAACTGGTAAGCTAATTCTTGCCTATGAGTTCATACAAGTATAATTGATGTCTGCACTTGGAAAACAAACTCGCTAAGTTTTTGGGGCAATTTCTAGCATTAAAATCAAATGAAAATAGAACTATGAATCTGCTCCGTTTTACCACAGCTCTACACAAAGCAGGATGATGCTTTGCATACCACTCCTGCGCCTTTTCATAGCTCACCTTCTTGTAATACCTTGCTTTCGTCTCCTTGCTGTGCCCCGCTGCCTTCGCAGAGATATCATGTTCGCTCATTATGCCACTCGCCAGCTTCCCATTTTGGCTTTTCTCACGATCCTCTGTTCTCTCACATATAACAAAAGTAACGCACCATGCGCCGAAGTTCACATAATTATATGTACTAATAAGGAAAATTAACTTCTAATGCTTCAAGATGAAGTGATAAGCGGTCTTATCAGCCAAATCTTTTCTAAGAAAAAAGACCTGAAATTAGCTAAATATGCTATCCACAAAGTTTTATTCAAGCTCAAAGTTGAACTGCCTGAAGATAGCACCATAAGAGAACACCTTCCGTTCTACTGGTATAATTACGGCCCTTTTTCAGATGTCGTTGAATCCAGAATAGGCGCGCTGAAGCAGGAAGGCATATTAAAAGAGTACACGACCTCAGAAGAAAAAACAATACTGGGAATTGAGAAAAAGATACCGCTGCCTGAGGCAGATGACTTTGAAGAAGCCAGGAAGAAACTGAGTTCAATAGTTGCCCATGTGGACTTCTTTCATTTCAACTCCTTTGTGGATGAACTTTACAGGAAGTACGCACCATGCGCTTTTATGCCTCTGTTCAAGATGGATTTTCTGAATATCATGGAGGATTACGTGGAAATGGTATCTTCCGGGCAGCAGACCCTCGATAAGTTTTCAGGCTTTTATCCTGATGTTGATAAACTTGAGGATATCCTCTATGATTGCGAGGCTGAGCTTCCTTCTGCACCCCTTTTCAAATCTTTCAATGCCTCATTTTCCTCATTTGTAACAGGAGCGGCCCGGGTATTTGATCACATCAGAAAGGATGGTGATAATCTGCTGTATCTGGATGAGGAGATCCTTCATACAGCCGAAGTAACCTGGCTTACCTTTACGAAAGGAATCAGGATCCTGGATGTGGGCCACGATAAATATTATAATGACCGACTGGATAAATGGGAACCTCTGTATAACAAATCACTGATCACATTTTACACTCATATCGATAACTTCAGTTCTGGAGTTTTGACCGAGATAGAGCCAGCCAGATTGTTTACCGGATTTCCCAGAGATAATTCCAAAAAAATCCTGTCATCTGTTATTGACGGTTATCTGGCATAGGAGCATCATCCATAGATGTTCAAAGACCATTTTTTAGATGCCAATATCCTGGTCGGTTCTCGTATAAGCTGGGACAGGCAGAACAACAGTACAACTCGCTATATGGCACTTGAAGGCATTCGAAGACATACCAGCAAACGGGTCTATTATGAGAGCCGGGGAGTGTTTGAAAGAAGCAGGGGCCTTATCTTGAAGTACTTGAAAAGGTTTTATGAAGAATTCAACAAATCCCCGGACCCGATGCGTCTTGACCAAATTATAAGAACCTTTACCAGGAGGTTCAGCGGCAGCCTTGGAGAAAAAGAGAGCAAGATACTGAACTCATTCGTTGAGAGAAATTTCATGGAGATCAGAAATACGGCGCTGGGTGGGGAAAGAGAGTTCGGTGATTTCAGAAGGGCAATAATAGATGCTTTCATGGTAGCAATAAATTCCATAGATAGGGATTGCTATTCAGATCCAAAAGCAATGATCTACAGATACGACGACTGCCCGCCTGATTACCGAAACTGCTATAGTGATGAAAGCACTCGACTTCTCAAAGTAATTAACTATGAAAACGATGTGTTTGTGGTACTGGATTCGTATTTTATGAAAAATAAATATATTAAAGAAAACATCTGCTTTGTAACTACCGACCATGAGCACATACTAAAAAACAAAGCTGAGATCGAGAGCATCCTTACTGGAATTTTTATCATGAAGCCCATGTAGCCTGTATCTCAGGAAGCGAATACCTTCTCCTCAAAGCATCGCCGTTAAGGGCTTGAAATTTTTTCATGTATACCAAAAGGAGATTAAATTAAATATTTACAAACAGGGGGGATATGTGATTTATTCTGGCAAGGAAAGATAGGAGTGGTGCATATTCCCAGAAGTAACAACTGCTTTCAGAATCAAAAAAACAAATGTGCAGCAGCGATGAACTCAGCTATGACCTCACTCCACATTTACACTTTGATTTTACACTATGGATTGGGGGGTTATGCAAGGATGAAAATGATGAAAATTACGAATCGGGAGTGGCACTTTAGGGAGTTGTTTTAAGTTCAATATCTAAAAATTTACACAGAAGTACTTTTGACGCCATAGTTTTGGGGTGCAGTCCATTCCATAAGCTATTTATCAAAGAAAAACGAACGTTATAATTACTTCCAAGCTAAAACATTAAGAGGTGAAAGGATGAAGTATGAAAAAATAGGCAAGCGATTAGAGGATGAGTTGTGTGTCTCTAGGGAAACTACTTGCCCGACCGCTTTTGAGATGGGTGAAATACTGGGAACAGTGTATGAAAACGAAAAAATAACCTATCCAAAGCTGGTAGTGAAAGTAGAAGTGGATAAAAGTAAAGTTAAAGAGAATATAGATAGATTGAGGCAGGAGGGATATTTGATAGAGAATAACGGCAAATATAGTATAACCAAGAAGGCAAGAGAATTGATAGAAACCTAGATTTTTATTTCTGCTTTATGGAAGCATTTACCAATTTATATAATTAGCTTCCATAAAACGTTTTTATAAGTATGATTAAGATTAGCTACGACTGAGAATTTAATCTTGGATTATCATAAAGCGGCTTCTTGAAACTGTGGGTGCATTTAAAGAAAAATGATATAATCAAGATATTAAATAGATATAAGTGAGCATAAATGAATTATCCTTACATTGCGACATGGGAAATCACAAAAAAATGTAATTTAAGATGTATTCACTGTTTGAATAATTCTTCTGTGTATAACGATTATGGATTAAGAACCGAAGATTGCTATAAAATTATAGATAAGTTGGATGGCATAAAAAATCTAATAATTACAGGTGGTGAAGCAATATTAAGAAAAGACATAGAAGAAATCACTTCTTATGCAAGAAACAAATTCGAGAGTCTAATTTTACAAACAAACGGAAAGCTCATAACAAATGTCACAGATAACTTTTTGCAGAAATTTGATGAAATAGATGTAAGTATTTATGGTGATGTAAAAACAGATAAAATGTTTAAGCGAACAAAGGATACCAATCTTGAAGAATTTTTTAATAAGATGAATAGAATAGGAGCGAAGTTCATTGTATCTACGGTGCTAACAAGCGTTAATTCTGACCAAATGAATTATTTAGCTAATTTTTCTTTAAATAACGGTGCAAAGGGGTTAAGAGTCCAAGATTTTGTGCCCTCAGGAAGGGGACTTCCATATCTATCTATTGATAAAGTAAAATCTGAAACAATAAAAGACACTCTTAAGGAGAAGTATAATGATTTTGTAATAATTTCATCAGACTATGTATGCGGCGGTGGAAATAACTTTATTGAGATAAGTTCTAAAGGTAATATTTCTCCCTGCGCTTTTATCGAATCAAATGAAAATATTTTGGAAAAAGACTTACAAGAAATAATTAGTACCTCTCCTGTTTTTATTCGATTCAATAAGATAAAACACAAAAAACTAAATGTCAAATCCAATAGCATGATGCCCACAATTCGGAAATCGCTCACCACCCAATTATTCCCTTATTATTTATTATGCTCAAACAAGGATATGCGGAAGGGGATGCCGAGGTCGATAATGACCAATGCATCATGGGTGAAGTCCCACTTCACGACAACTGAAAAGTATGCGCGCTGTTCTTGATAGGGGGTAGGCAGGGATTCACTAGGGAACGACTGCGGGTCATAAGGTACTGGGCTTGTTGTGGAGAGTCCCCAGGGGGTTCAATTACATGCCAAAAAACAGCATCTTCATCATTTTAATTTTACAACGATGGAATGCGGAGTGCAGAGGGTGCAAATTCGGTTATGTCTTCGTAGGGCAGATATTTGCGACTTCGCTGGCATGGAGATGATTGTGAGGTTCTCTCACAACCATCGCTGTTTCTGAGTCCCTTGAAAGGTAAATGGTGATAAAACCCAAACATCTATCATCAATTTATACTGACGAGCCTCATAAACATGATATGGGGGCGATCTCCGCTTGATTGAGGCCGATGCTAACCCAGAAATCGCCCTTAACAGGCGGAATAATTCAGAATATCTCTTTATATATAATATAGTTAATTAAATCTATAACTGTTTAAGATAAATTGTTAAGTCCATTAAGGGGCTGAAAAGTTTGTATCTATAATATGACCACTATAAATATTGAGAAAACACCGGGATATGGTCAAGATAGAATCATGGAAAGAGGGAAAACAGGGCAGGAAAAGAAGGGGAAAAAGGAACAGGTTAGACGTGGCTTGGGACTAACCTGGCATCCTTCATCATCAGCACAGAATGCCTGGTTCTGACATATCTGACACATCCCGGAGATCAGGAACTCCTTCTGGGCAAACTCGGTATCGAATCCCTCGACTTTTCCGCTGCAGTTCATACACACGCGCGCTTTCATCTTAGGGATCTGGTCATGGAATAATATGTCAGCTGGTTTTTTCTGGACGTTTGATATGTCGGGTACTGGATAGTTACAGTTTTCAGTCATAACAAATCGCCTGTGCCAGCATTATTTAAATCCTGTCCAGGCTTCCGCTGTCGTTGAAGACCGAAGCAGAAGAGGAAGAACAGACGCGCCTGAGCAATAGAAACAGCCAGGCAGCAAAAAAAAAGAGTCAGCCGGGGTTTCGGCTAACCAACTGATGGTGGAGTGTGTCTCCCAGAATTGCGAATGGCGGGTAACAGTGCTCGCTCCCCTCGTGTTCTGCGAACTGTGGGATATCCTGACCAAGCATTTAGTTCCATTTATGATTTTGGCTCATTTACTCCCTTCCTTTATGTATTGACTGACAGCTTCAGCAACCAATTCGGTGATTGGACGGCGGGTCTGCTGTTTCATCTTGTATAGAGCTACCATATCCGATTCTGATATCCTGTTTCCGACCCATGCGTATTTTGGATAACTCATAGTTGATCACCCGCATCCCTTAGCTGCTGTTCAAGTTCGTGCATTTCCCGCACATATTCATCCCATATCCTCAATGACTCATGATCGAAGGGACTGGGTATTGGCGCTTCACCCGCACGCTTGACAAACTGTTCTCTGATCTTTTCCCGCTCTGATCGAGCAAATGTTTTAAGCGGTTTTGATTCCGTACTCATAGACACTGCCTCCATTTTAGGCTGTAAGCGAGTTTGATAATCACAGGATGCCTAATCCTGCGAAAGCTTGCGCTGTTCGAGTTGTATAAACTCACCAAAACCAATTTTATTTAAAATTCGCCCTGCTGCTTGTTGGTGTGCGGATCCATTGCTTTATTACTTCAATCTTGACAGTATCGAGGTGAGTTATGTCAATTCAAGAAATGGTCTACGCACAGGTTGCCCTCTTCAATAAAGATAAAGAGGGTACTGCGGATTTCCAAGGCGAAAGCTGGTCATATATCCTGCGCGATACTGAAAACAATTGATGATAAGAAAAGAAGAGAGGTGTCATAGACCTCTCTTGAACTTATCAAACCAGAACTTGACAGACGATGGACCGCTATTGAACTGCTTGGCGGTTTTTCTTAAACTGAGACCTTTCTGGAAAGCTTCTCGCAGGTTCTCCCTGTCAACTTCACTGAACGTCCTGTGGTGTTTCATTGGGCTGTCATCGGCAATTCTACGAACAGTGGTCTTCGAATGTCCTGTCAGCTTTGCGATCTCAGCGCAGGTCTTTCCTTCAGAAAACATCCCCTTCAATTTAGTTTTCTCATCTTCAGAAAGTCTCACGAATTTTCTATCAGAAAGATTCTTTCCCGTTGCTTCCACGATCACTCTTCTGACAACTGAGTGATGCCTATTCAACAGTCGTCCAATCTTAGTGGTAGACTTTCCCTGGCTATACAATTCCAGAACAGTGGATATTTCAGGCGCTGTGATCTGCAACTGGTCACATCTTCGAGGGATGTTGGTTTCAAGGACTCTCATTGACCGATATATCTGAGAGTCCGCGCAATCATATTTGACCTGGATATCTTTCACCGGAATACCTGCAGCATAATCTGCAACTATGTTTGCGCGATCCTCCATATTCAGTCTATGAAATTTTCTAACGGTTGGTCGGTCGAGTCCCATTACTTTCCATTTAATCAATAGGCTTGCATATTGCGCTTTAGAGCCTGGTTGTCTTAGTATCATCGTAAATGGATTACCTCCAGCTTTCGTCATACCTGCAACTCTCCTGGCTTGAGAATAAGTCAATGATGACCTATCATCCAACGGACTGCAATGTTGGATGTCGGACCATGATGCTTGATAAACATCACCGAATTGGTCGAAAAGTTCTTCTTGCGGTTCTGCGTAGACTACGCTCGTATATGTTGGTATGTGTTTGTACATATCTACCTCGTTTGGCGATCGCATGACTCTGAATCCTGCGATTGCTTGCGCTTTTGAGTATTTTAACTCACCAAAACCAACTTTATTTAAAAACGAGGTGTCCACTGCTCCCGCCGCAACAGCGGCGCGCTATCCATCCGCAGATGGCGCAACACAAGCTGACCAATGGGTCTGGGTAAAACCCAGCGCTCGTCTTGTGGTGTGTGAATATGGAGTGCCAGGAACAAGAAATCGTTTTCTATTGCTTGATTTCAGGGATACGAACACCTTAACCGCTATGGAATAATGCCCTATAAATTAAAATAAGACGTGCTTATAAAAATAAATCTCCTTTTTTCTCGTCAGGACTTGAGCAGGGAGACATATCTTCACAGCGCATGCGGCGATAGCATGAAAACCTGCCGTCAAAAGATGGTGCACTGCCCCTGCAAAGTGAAACACCTTTGATTCGTTAACACTCTGCTACCTGGGGCGCGCCAGATATAAGCGATAAGACCCGGTAGATTTCGGTTGAAGCTAGAGGGTTACTGAATTAACCTTAATACTGCCAGGTCATAAACATTCATTCAATTTTTAAAAATATATACTTATCTTTTTCAACATTATAATTCGTTATATTTCCAGTGGAAATCAGAGGGTTGATCAATAGCCAATTTCTGTATCCACATACAACAGATCATCAGTTCAACTATACAGGACAATATCGCATGCTTCGCATATACCCATCATTTTTTTACAGTTAAGCCAAAGAATTTCGATATGGGGCACGATCAGGCAGTAGGTAAGTACGAGCGCATAACACAGCTGTTCCTTGCATCAATGACATACTTTTATTTTATTTCCAGTCCAGTAATTCATAGCAAATCTTGCAAGGGGAATGCTCTTAGCCAGACTTATAGAAAAGTAAAAGTACACATGACACCTTCTTTTCTTGATTTATATAGAGGTGGCCTAAACTAATAGAGATACCATGATGTTACCTGTTTCTACACAGGCTTCGTGGTGATATCTCAATATACTCTGGAAGTGGGATCATTTTCCCACCTCTTTGACATATCGACTGACAGCTTCAGCAACCATCGCTGTTATCGGTCGCCTGGACTTCGTTTTGATTCGATACAGAGCAGCCATATCTTCTTCGGATATCTTGTTGCCAACCCAGGTATAACGAGTATAGCTCATAGATGCTCACCTGCATCATGCAACTGCCTTTCTATTTCCCGCATTTCGTCAACATAGTCCCACCAGGCTTCCATTGATGACGGATCAAGCGGACTGACAACAGGCGCTTCAGATGCACGCTTAATAAAATGTTCTCTAATCTTTTCCCGCTCTGATCGAGCGAATGGTTTAAGTGGTTTTGATTCTGTATTCATAGATACTGCCTCCGATTAAGGCGGTAAAGCGCACTTTTGGCACTCGCGGGATTCGACCTCCCTGCGAATGCTTGCGCTTTTGAGTTTTATAACTCACTAAAACCAATTTTATTTAAAATCCGTGCTCACGCATCTCGAAAATCAAAGATCAGCCGACTATTTATAGAAACCAGCAACTCAAGTTAAAAATGAAAACAACACCCAGCCATTTCTTCACAAATAGAGGTCGGATAAGGCCTTATACCTCCTTTTCTGCCGCTGGAACTTCGCTATCTGGTGATCCATCACACATTTCAATGCGCGTCGAGTCTTTTCATCGACTGATGGGATATGATACTCCCCATAAACCATCAATGGAGTCAGAACACGGAGTGGAGGAGACGCACTTCGTAAGGATGCCGCTGCTGCTGGCATGCTGATCGCGTGATTTAGACGATTGCCTTCCATGTCCCCAGGAACGAAAGACGCTTGCAACCTGGCAGTATGTCATCTGAGTATCGTAATTCACCCAACAGGTTTCATGATGAATAATTGCGCATATTTCATCAATGCTGTAGCCGCAGAATTTCAAGAAGCCTGTGAGCCAGAGTCGGGAGTAATGTTCAGGATCTTCAGAGTGTAGAATGTTGTAGAGTTCCTGCCTTTTCTCAAAAGAGATCACCTTCGAGAGGTCTGCATCGGTTTTAGATGATGATATATCCATAATGATTCGTCTGTGCCAATTTTATTTAAATTTCATACAAAATCCTCAGATACACACCAGAACAGCGATACCCCATTTCTTCACCAATATAACCCTGGCAGCGACCAACAGGACACGATCAGGAGCGGTGTCTTGAAAAGCGCCTGCAGCGATAACCCGGAGCAGAAATAGTGTGGGTTCGGGCAGCAGCCCGAAAGCCTGCCACTGCAGGCGTCCCGCACGCCGCAACAGCGGCTAATCATAGATGCATAAAGTCATAGACTAGGGCAGGCTCAAAATCAATATCCCCCGCTGCCCCATGAATAGTAACCCACTGCCCCCTCATCTCAATATACACGCGCGCCCAGGAATAGTGAACAACTTCAACCGGAGGAAGCGATAGGATCACCGTTGCAACCTATCGCCAGCAGGCGCGCCGTTGAAGAAGAAAATTGGGGTTATGGAAAGCTCCGGGGTGTAAACATGCGCTGCAACCATATAAGCAACAGGACACTACGACAATCTGCAGAATTTTCACATGAATCTATAGAGGAAAGACAAAACATTATTATAAGAAGAAACAAACTGGCTAACAAAATGTTGAAGAAAATTGGAAGAAACGATCCATGCCCATGCGGTTCTGGTATAAAATATAAACGATGTTGTTTAAATAACAAAAGCGTCACCATAAATAAAACTACTTCTAAATCTGAAGGGCCAGTTGTCAGTCGGTTAGCGATAATGAGATTTGAACAGAAATTAACCGACAATCCCAAACAATTGGAAAATGTGACTAAAGAAACTGAAAAATATTTCAATAGAACGGATATAAGTTTCAAAGATTTCATTCTCCAGAACTGGAATCTAAATAAAGTAAGAAAGATGAGCACTTCAGAAATAATTGAAAAATTACAATCCCTGCATATCGATTTTGAAATAGAACAATTCAAAGAACAGGCTCAAGATTATATCTCTGCAATTCAGTTATCTGAGGATCTCTATTATACGCAGAATTTTCATGCTAAAGTTCAGGATGAAGATTTCATATGGTTAGCAATAATCGAATTATGGAACCGGATAATTCCGGAAAGATGCAATATGGAAATGATTGATGACCTTATGCAAGAAGGTTATGAAGATATTGGGAAAAACAATTACAGGGATGGAATGGAAAAGTGGGAAAAAGCGTGGAATATGATAAGAATAATTGTTCCTTCGAATCTAAAATCCATTAGGGCAGCCGATGAATTCATTCCTCATCTAACACAAAGTATCTTTAATTGGTGCCAGGATTTTGAAATGGAATCAGGTAACGCAGGGTCGGAAGATGGCTCTTTTTACGTAAAGAGGATAAAATACTGTCAGGATTTTTGCCGAACTTTTCCTAGTTCAGATGAGTCGATAATCCATAACATGCTCAAAGCAGAAGCAGAATCATATGCTGCTCTGGGTGATATTGAAACCGCAGATAAATTGTTCCAGGAATTGACAACGAAGTTTCCAGACAATGTTTGGGGTTATATCGGCTGGGGAGATATGTATCGTTACTTGAAACCTGACAGCAGGATTTCAGGGAACTATGATAAGGCTGAGGAAAAATATCGATTGGGGCTTGCCAGATGTAATACCGAAATAGATGTAATCAATGAAAGATTAGACGATCTTGAAAAAAAGGAGGCTCTGTACCCTGGAGATGGTAGGCCACAGTGCTTACTGAGAGTGAATGACTGAGTTTCGCGGAAGAGTTTTGCATCCGGTGAAAGCTGAGTCTCAACAGAAATTTTATCTTTTTGGTTTTTCTGGGCGTGGTCTAGTAGGGAGTTCTGCTGTCCATTTAGATTCTGATATAGCGATGGAGGCCGATATCAAGAAAATTGGCTTAAAAGCTGATGAGGTTCTAAGCATAGCGTTTTTTATTTGAATCCTGGATTGTAACACCTGCATCAATGTGACTATTGTTTACAGCTTTCAACTAGGTAGGTAGTCATTGATCTACTTTTATACTACTTTATCATATCAAATAGAAATATATCAGATTATTGCTTGCTAAAGTATACTTTTAAATACTTTATCGCCTATATCTGGGTGTATGGTTAAAATTAAAGTATCTCATACAATTGATGAGGATTTGATTAAAAGGGTGGATTACGATATCGCTACGAGACGTTTTGCTTCAAGGTCACATGCTATCGAATATGCTTTAGAACAATTGTTTATGGGTTGGGATTGCCGGAAGAAGATAATCACCGAAGAAGATAATGATCATTTTAAAATCGAAGCCACAAAGAGTGCATTTATTGTGTTATTACCAGGCGCAATAACAAACCGTATAAAAATCCCAGTGACAGGGGAGTATGGGATGGAACTAACTTTGAAAGATACTAACGGAAATGATCTTCCAGATAGGGAAATAATAACGATTTGGAGACAGAAGCAACATTTGTTTGATAATAGTTCCCCCTCAGGTGAATGGTTAGAAGACTGCGCATATGGAGAGTTAAAAAGAAAATTTACGCCCAGAAATGAAATTATTGTTTCCCCCTACGAGCTCCTTGCATTATATATTAAAGGAAATGAATATATTAAAAAAGGAATCCGTGTTGAAAATATCCGATTTATCGTAGATTTATGTACAAAGCGATAAAATCATTATCAGTAGGAGTTATTAATGATGAACTTTAACATTAAATGTCAGCGATTGAAAAAGTATATATTGGCTGTTATTGTGGCGGAGGTTATTGTTCTCTTCTTTTTTGCCCTACCTTTTAGGTATGTTCTGCCCTCACAGGCACCTATCTTCACTGCTATAGGCGGGCTTCTCTTTTCAGTTCCTATAGCCTATTCTTGGCGCATTTATACGGAGCCAGTTCTTCAAATAAAGGAAGAAGTGGAACAAAGAGGAATTACAGTAGAACAAACAAGATACGGATTCGCTGGAGAAGAGTATAATCGATGGAATTATATCGCGAATAGGATCATTGTTGAAAATAGTGGAAGAAGTGCTGCAAAAAATTGTAAAGCATGGATTCTTACAGAGAAAAGTAAAGAAAGAGTTTGTTGGACAGTTCCTAAAGAGCGGCCAAATGCTACAATAAACGTAAAAGACGCTGAGAGATTGGATTTTTGCTCCTATTACAAAGAAGGTCCCGAAAATTACAATTATAGAGATATTATAAAAAGAATTCCAAAGATATATATCTCCGACGAAAACCAGTTACCTGTGCTCATAGAAACAGCAAATCTAAAATCCGTTGAAGGCTTAACGGATTGCAAGGTTTTAATAACATCTGATAACGCAGATGCTATAGAAGCAAAAGTAATATTTGAAGATAATAAAATTAAGATTGAATCTTAAATATCTTTTTTATCAAGTAGCAATGGCTCCAGCAAAAGACCTTCGCAGGCTTACAAAAGGGGGGCAAGAATAGAAAAATATCTACACAATGCTGCCAACGATTCCATCCTTAAATCCCGTTCTGTTGATGTTGGAAAATATCCCATCAATCCAAGGAAGAGAAAGCCAGGTACCCCACTGCCATTGACACCATGAAAGCTTCGGGCTGAGATATCAGAGATCATACCAGCGAAAAATAGATGGTGATTGCATATTCATAGAATGACATTACTGGAGGAATTAATGCTAACTGTATGGATGCTGCAAGTGGATTAAGTTTCAAAAGGGGTTTTTACATATTCAGATCTTTTGGGCGAAGCCATTTGAATTGCAACCCGCGCACCACAACATTTATTCGAGCAACGATGCCTTTATGATATGTATCAGGAGAAATATATCTCCTAGATAGATTCCAGAATGGCAGGAAGGCTAGTTTTTTCCCCTTCCTGCCTCTTCTCGTTATTTCGGTTTACTTTGTGGGTGAGACATGACGGGTAATTTTACTCACTACTTCGGATTTTTATTTTCAAAAGGCTATTTTAAAATATTTAGGCCATTATTTCTTGTTAGTGGGTGCAGATCCAAAAGAATCTTAAAGTATAAATAAATTGTTCGCATTCAACCAAATGAATAACTACACTTTCGGTTTTGCACAAGTCAAGCATAACATTTTTTGTTCATGCACAGTTTATGCAAAACCACATTTTTACCCGATGTAATCAATTTACCCGATTTATATTATTCGCCTATATACGAATAAAACTTTTGTACAGGTTTATGCCACACTCCCTACTGAAATACCTTGCTCCCTCCTCTCTTTAAGGATATCCAATGCTATTTTATGCAATTCTTCGGCTTCTCGCTGGTTTTTCTTAACGATTGTCCACATGATATCACGTACTTCATCCGGAAGAATGGAATTATCATAACGCTTGAACGCATTGATGAAATTTTCAGAGGTTTCTAACGGGTTAAGCGAACACATGTACTCCTGGAACTTTTCGGTTATCGCCCTTATCTTATACGCATCCCTGTCTATCTTTTTGAGGTCGAAAAGGGGCATTTTGGACTTATCCATTTGCCTCAACCGCTCCAATTCCTCATCGGGGGACAGGACCAGGCCATGTCCACCGGTGGCTTTTATGACAACTTCCATCGCGATCTTTCTGACAGCATCCGCCGGGAGAACACTGCTTTCAGTACCACGATACCAGTCCACAAATCTCTCTATCTTATCCTTTGTGCATGGTTGAGCAACGGCATAGTATTCTTCAAATCTTTGGATCACCTTCTCTTTGAGGTGGCTAAATTCTGCCTCATCAACTCCCTTAACTGCTGTTGAAGGAACATCTTCCGGAACAAGTATTCCATCTGAGACTGCTCTCAGGATTTCCTCTGTGTCGTGAACGACACTCATTTTTTGATCTTTGTGGAGGATGACAGCAGGACTATTCAATAACAACCCCTCCACCTTGCTGATGTATCTTTTCGTGAGTTTCTGCTCTGTAGGTTTCTCTGTCCTCGCTGTTGGTAATTGTTCGAGCCTGGCGGTCAATTCCTCCAGCTTGTCTGCAAGCTGTTCGATAATTTTGTCTTTATTTTCTTTGCCGAGCAAACCCTTTAAAAAACCCTTTATGCTCTTTTGCGACTCATCTCCTGTGGCAGGTGCATGAGATACAGATTGAACTTTATGCTTCTGAATGTGGTACTTAACCACATCTTCCGATGTATTGAACTTCTCTGCTACTTCTGCTTTTGTCAGGTTTCCTTCGTTCCATAAGTCATATATTTGCTTTGATATATCTTCTGTTATTTTTGTCATTTATTCAGTCTCCTTATCTATAATTATACGGGCTGCACCCATCAATATCTGGTAGCAACACGGAAAAAGTTTGATTATCATCTTTTCATCTATTTCTGCCATACATCCCCCACCTTTACCTCTGCAATAACAGGTACAGATTTGAGATATTCTCTTCCTGCAGCCTCCATTTCTTCCTTGACGATCAAGGATGCTGTTTCTGCATGTTCTCCTGGCACTTCAAAGACCAGTTCATCGTGGACGATATTGATAAGCCTGATCTCATGCGTTTTCAATCTATGGTAAAGCCGTCCCATTGCACCCTTCAAAATATCTGCATTCAGGCTCTGGATAGGATTGTTCTTGCCTTCTCTCAGAATATCTGCACGTTCACTTTCATTTGTAGCTGGCCTGTATTTGATCAGCCTTCCGGCGATATTTCTTATCTGGCTATTCCTCACCGCTGACTGCCCTGCATTATCCAGATACTCCTTCACCTTCGGATAGTTCTTAAAGAAAGTATCTATGTATTTCCTGGCTTCGTCCGGGCTGATCTCGATACCGTTATCCTTGAGATTTGCCTGGAGACGTCCTCCGCCCATGCCATAGGATATTCCAAAGTTAATGGTCTTGGCGATGTTTCGTTCTTCTTTTGAGACATGGTCAAGCTGCTTGTTGAAGATCAACGATGCTGTGAGCTTGTGGAGGTCGCCTCCACTGTTGAAAAGCTCAAGGAACTTTGGCTCTTTTGATACTTCGGCAAGTATGCGCAGCTCTATCTGGGAATAGTCCGCCGTTATGATCTTGCTACCGTTATTGCCTTTGAACAGTGCCCGGATGTTTTTATCCTTGGGAAGCTGCTGCAGGTTTGGTCTAGAGCAGCTGAACCTTCCTGGGAGCGTGCCGTACTGATTGAAATTTGCATGTATGCGACCTGTCGCTGGATTGATGTGTTTTGGGAGTTTCTCTAAAAACGTGTTGAGCAATTTCTGATGTTTGCGATATTCTTTCAGCGCTTTGCCTGCAGGATGTTTCATAGCAGATAAAGTGCTCACATTTGTGGAGGCAAGTTCCAATCCTATGTCTTTCAAGGCTTTCAGGAGTTTAGCCGGACTATTAAGGTTAACTGCTGGCATCCCTTCCAGGTCCAGGTTCCTGTAGCCAGACTGTTTCAGTATGGTCAGCACATTTAGCCTTGATAATTCAAGTTTTCCTCTGGTCTCTTTTTCAAGCTTCTGTGCTCCATCCAGGTCTATTGGAGTGCCTGAAAGCTCAAGCCACACTGTAGCCGGAATGCAGGACATTTCTGTAGCAAATACCTTTTCAAGGCAAAGTTTCTTTAGCTGAATCTGTTGTTTTGCATGGATCTCTGGAAGGACTGCTACATCCATTGCTGCATATTCGATCTGCTCCTGAGTCAACTCCCGACCCTTGAAAGATTGCCGCATATCCTGATCCTTCTTGAGTTTAATACCAGCGTAGTCCCACGCCACAGTTTCAAGTGTTGACGCGCCTTTTTGTCCTGCTTTCTGTCCACCGCTGATAAGGACTTCGGCGATATAGGTGTCAAAGAGGTGTGTTGGCTCAATGTTGAAGTGATGCTTCAGGAATTTCAAGTCAAATTTGAGATTATGACCGACGACAAGAGTTGTTTCAAGTAAATTCTTAAGCCTGGTGATATTCTCAGGCTTTGGCTTATTGAACCTTATCTTTCCGTCATAATAGGTTTGGATCAACGTAATCCTGTCTGAAAATGGTTCTAACCCTGTGGTTTCAGAATCGAAGTAAATCGTTTTCACAGTTCCTCCACTACAGAAACTTCCATCCCAGATATTTGAATAGAACCCAGGTAACTTTCTTTAATATTGCCACATTGCTCAGGATGATTGCAGTTATTGCCTGTTGGTTCTGGAATCTTAGCATATCTGCGGATACGAGCTGCTAGATCATCGGCAGTGATGTCTGGGAACTGTGGCTTAAGATTAAAAGTAGCTTCTGCAAGATTGCCAGAGTTTATGATTTGCTGGTGTGATTGTTCCCACCCTTTACATACTAAAAAAATCTGTGGGATCATGGCCGTGCTGGCAGACTCGTCTGGGAAATCGATTGCTATTTTAGCACGCCCACCATCGCCGTTGTTTGGGCTATGATTGTTCCCATCCGTCCCAGCGTGCGCTGAGGGAGATTTCTCCCCGGAATCGGAGGATATGGGTGGGGTGCGAGAATCATCACAAATACCACATTCATGGTTTGTCACTTGTGTCTCAACCGTCCCTTTACGAACAAGTGTCCCATAAGAAGATAGTTGCTCTTTGCAGGCATCACGCGCGTGTATATCCTTACTATTCTCTGAAGTGTCCACAACTGTCCCATCAATTCCGTAATCTTGAGATACAGTTGGTATATTGGGTACACTTGGGACATAATCCCCCACATTAAGTTTGAGTATACGACTATCTATTCTACCTTCAGACTGAACTGTGACTATTTCCCCGCTGGCCATTAACGCGCCAACTGCTTCCTCCACATCTTTCAGAGTCCTGTGTAGTCTTTTCAAAAGTTGTCTCTGAGTAATCTTCCCTCCTGCTCTTTTAATAGTACCAATTATTTTATCCTGCAGGTTATTTTGTTCGTCTAACCCAATTTCCTCTATAAGTTCAATTGCCACTGGTTTGAAGTATCCATCTATCAAAGAAATGGAATCCTTTATTATCCGTGTTGAGATTTCTTTAGCCCCTGGGTTCTCACTTATTGTCAAAAGCAAAGCAATCTTCAAGCAATAGGTAACCAACCTTCCAAAAATTGCCATTTCAATTTTATTTTTACTTTTCATCAACTTGCGCTCAGATGATTCCTGCCATTGCTGAAAAACCGTCAGAGCTTCCTGGCTCAGTTTAATCTCACCATCGGTTGACTGAATTATAGTATGAATATTCTTTAAAGACGTTAATGCGTCAGCCCAAGCAGTTATGTCCTCGTTAGTCTCAGGTCTAAACGGCATGTATGGCTTTTCATAATCAGGCGTGAAATACAGGAATCTAACCAGCCATCCGCTTGTGACATCGAGTATGTTGGTATACTCTTTAAAAACATCTGGGACCGTAGCTAAGAAGAACGTAATGTATGGATCAACTATTTTAAACTCAGTCTTCTGGTTCTTTCTCTGCGAAGTTCTAAGCTTCCTGTGGTCTCCTTGATTCTCATAGAGTTTGCAAAAACTGTCTTTAATGTCGCCCATGTATGTTTTTTGCAAATCTTTTAAGAGCTGCCCGGCCTCATCCCTCCATATCACGCCTTTGGGTGTATCACTCAGTATCTCAATTAAAGCCTCCGGGCTGCCTGCTCTGGGCAGGAATTTATCTAAACCAAAGACCGCTGCAGCCATTTCCTCTCCTTTTCTTGCTGCTGTTGTCTTTCTGGAAACTGTGCTATCCCCCAGACAAAACGACCAGATGTTGGGGTAAATCGTCTGTTGCACCATCCTTATATGCATGCGTCTATCAGCAGCCATTGATAGGTGTGTTAATGCTACAGCAAAATGATACTCAAAATAGGCGTCATTGCTTCTCAAAGCGTAGTCCAGATATTTCAAAATATAACTCTCAGATGAAAGATGCAATTCAATGTCCTGGAGCCTTGGCAATGGTGCATTTTTGGTTGCTGGCGCACATTCGTTTACCACTGAATCTTTTTTTGAGTCACTTTTTCTCTCACTCTGGTATTGATGTGCTTTTTTCAGTGTATGTTCACGGTAGCTTTTATTTTCAGTTGCCCACTTCCCTATCTTTGCCTCACAAAGGATTTTATCGATCTGTATATCATCGAAACCATAAAACAACAGTTTTTGATACAGAGCGAGTTCTGCTTCGGATCGGCTGTGATAATCTGAAATCTCACCACCATATAAAAGCCTCATTTTAGCGTCACGTTCCAGCCAGTGGCTCAGCTTTTCCCTGAATGCTTCGGCATTATGGATAACTTCCTCTTTTATTTCAGATGCGTCTTCTTTCTTGCATTCAAGCTGCAGAATGAATTCCCTGAGATTGCTGTCCTCGTCTCTTGCAGGTACCGGTTGCATTGGCTCACGGATCCGGTTTCTCCTGTCTTGCGTCTCCTTCTTTTTATTCAGGGTACATGGTACACCTGTGATTCTCCTCAGGTCGTGGACAGCATCAATTTTTAGCTCTGTATCTTTGTGGATAAGGTCAAGGAACGCCTTGATCTTAAGGCTGATTTCCGTCCTGTTATTGCTATCCAGCACTATTGCTGGAATTGGCAAAATGAACCTTATCCCGTTTCCCGTCTTGTCAAAATATCCGGTTTTAAAACCATGCTCGTTCAGCCATTTCTGGACTATGGGTATTGCTTTCCAGGATTCTTGATATTCTTCCTCTGTGGCCGCATATTTCTTGAGATCCTTTTCGGGGATAGCAATATCCTTTTTTATAGCATCTATGTCAATAAATATATTCAACACTGCTGTGATATCTTCATCAACATGCCATGCTTTCTTATCAATGTCCAGTCTCACCGGGTTGAGGCTTGCATATACCTGCCCTTTGCGATCGAACATTTTGCTAACTCTAACGCATTCTTCGGATTCAGATTTGTAGAACTTCTCCCGATTACCTGAAATGTCATCAAAAAAATTTATGGCAGTCAATCCATACTTATTATGCCCCAAAAAGTTAAAAAAATGTAATTGAGAATCTGCCTGGAAATCTTCCACCTGGGCGTGGTCTGTCATGTTAGCCGCGCTCCCATTTTCCATCCATAGTCTGAGCAGATGTGTTTATGCAAGCAGTTGGTATTGGAGCAGGGGTGGCGTCCATGCATAAGTATTTTAGTGCTAACCTCTTTTAATTCAAAAGCGTGGGTCTGTCCCACGTTCCTTCTAGTCATTTTACCCCTATATTTTAACGGACGGCTTGACAGCCTCAGGGTCCGCAATAGCTAAAATAAACTTGGCGATAGAACGTGTAGGCTCCGGAGCGAACTGGGCCCTCTGACGAAGATAGTCCTCATCCTTTTCCCTCCAGCCTTTTGCCCAGTTTATCACTTCTGGGTTAAGGTTATGATATTCAGAGGATATCTGAGACATGCTGACTCTCCTTTTCGGGACTGTTGGCTGCACCGGTAGCTTCCTTGGCGGGGACTGCCGGTTCTTTTATGATTAGGCCGAGTTTTTCTTTCAAAGCCTGGTTAATGAAACTACTGGTGAACTGCTGTCGAGTTCCTCTTATCTTCTCCATAGCGTCAAAAACGGATCTTTCCAATGAAATTGTTTTCACGACTCTATTTATCATTTTTTCCTCCTTCGTGTATTATAAAGCAAAACCACATTCGGTTTCGCCTTAATTAACAAGTACGGGGGGGGTCTACTCGAAAAAGGCTTTCGGTGTATAGAGTTACACCTTCTCAGCGACTTCTGCCGTGCCCAACATCGATTTTCTACGTAGATAAACACGTTTACCAGGAACATGTCACAGGGAACAGGACGCTGCTCGAGTGCTATAACCATACAAAAAAAAGAGAAGTGGACTTATGCTTTGGTTGGTACCGATTGCATAAAGTTCTTCATGAAATCTACAATATTTGGATTATTTTTCGCAAATTGTATAAAGTCCATTGTAATTTCTGAATCCTTCCCTTCTATTTCTAAAGCAGCTTTGATGTCAAGAGCCATTCCGCACTTGGAGCAGAACTTGGTAGTCGGAGAATTCATTACACTGCATCGGGTGCATTTCTTTGGACTCATTTGAACATCCTTTTTTTCTTCGGTGACTATCCCGTGCATCTTCAGAAGTGCATCATCAACGTCTCTGCCTGAAAGGTGGACATAAATGGCTGCCATATCGCTCCCCTGAACCCAACCAAGGTACTGTTTCATCTGGGCTTCAGTGAGATGTTTCGCCAGATGAGTGCTCCTGCTGTGCCTGAATAAGTGTGGGTGGATTCTTTTCTTTATTCCTGCCTTTTCAGCTATCCTTTTTAAATGCATTCTGATAGCACCGTATTGCAGGGGTACATTCCTGCCAACTGTTCCTATCCCGACCCAGACAAATGCCTCTGGATTATCTCTGAAAGGATGATTTTCAAGCCAGGTAGCCAAGTAAGGTGATGAAAAGATTATTCTTACTCTTCGCATGCCCGTCTTGCCGTCCACGATGAGAACGGCTCCGTACTGGTCAAACTTCATATGCTTGATCTTCAAGTTACCAATTTCGCTTATTCTGGCGCCGCTCTCATAAAGGCAGGCTACGAGTGCTCTATCCCTGGGATGCTCGCAGGCGTTGATCATTTTCTCGATCTCTTCCTCACTGAGCATATCTTCAGGAAGCTTCCTTGAATCTTTTTTCAAGGGTATTTTTATCCAGTCAACAATATCTTCCCTGCCAAGCCATCTGAAGAATTTTCTGATGAGACTCTTGTAGTCGTGCTTCGTCCTATCTGCCCTGTCCATGCGCTCAATACGGCCTACAAGCGTCATCATATCCTGCTTAGACATGCTATTGAAATCCTGTCCGATCATGTCGGCCAGGACCTTAAGTTCAATCAGGTGTTTCAACACTCTGGCTATCTTTAGACCTTCAGAAAAACAGTTGCTCTCAAAATTAAAAATACACTGTTTGTTTGCCTCGGTGATATTTGAATTTTTTATTCTCTCTTCAGTTGATTTGAGACTTTTTTCATGGTTGTACAACATTCTTACTTCACTCTCCGTTCTATTGCTTAAGCCTTAAGAGAGCAAGGTGAAAGTATTCCTAAAAAAGACCGATTTGAACTTGTAGTAGCATGCGGGGGAAGGGATTTGAACCCTTGAATTCCTGCGAAACAGGATCTTAAGTCCTGCACCTTTGGCCGCTTGGTTACCCCCGCACAGGGAGTGACGTTAAATATCCCTTGGGTTACTTTAAACTAACGCCCCATTCGGCATAATTATGTATAATCCGTTTCTATTACGGTCTATGTCCTTACCATTTGTAACATTCTCGCGAAATGTATTCATCCCTCTTACCAACATTTGCAGGAACAGGTGCGGATACTGCGGGTTCAGGCGGGACATGGGTCACCACGAAGCAAAACTTCTCACACCCGATGAAGTCAGGGATATAATTTCAAGAGGCGCTCGCGCAGGTTGCTCTGAAGCGCTTTTCACATTCGGGGAACGTCCGGAGGAAGTTCCCGGCTTTAACAAATGGCTTTTTGACCTTGGTTATGATAATATCATTGATTATCTCGTTGAATTATGCAAGCTTTCGATAAGCATTGGTCTTTTGCCTCACAGCAACCCCGGCATCCTTCAAAGATCCGAATTTGAAAAATTAAAGCCCTATAATGCCAGCATGGGGCTGATGCTTGAGACCACAGCATCGATCAAAGGACATGACGGCTGTGCCGGAAAAAACCCCAAAACTCGCATAAGGACGATCGAATATGCAGGCGAACTCAAGATCCCGTTTACGACAGGTATTCTCGTGGGAATTGGTGAAACATGGGAAGACAGGGTCCGTTCGTTGAATAAAATAAAAGAAATCCATGAGAAATTCGGTCATATCCAGGAAGTCATAATCCAGAATTTCATCCCAAAACCTGAAACTTTGATGGGTTCATACAATGGTCCCGGAATTGAGGACATGAAGAAAACAGTTTCAATGGCAAGACAACTTCTTCCCCCTGATATCGCGATACAGGTGTCACCTAACCTGATCTCCCCTCGTGAATTGATAAAGTGCGGCGCATCTGATCTTGGGGGCATTTCGCCAGAAACTATAGACTATATCAATCCTGAATCCCCATGGCCGAATTTGATGGAACTTCGATCCATGGCAAATGTTCCACTTCGTGAGCGGCTGCCATTATATCCGAAATATATTAAAGAGGGATGGTACAGCGCTGAGTTGAAACATCTCATAGGTGCTCTTTCTGATGCAGAAGGATTTCGGAAAACTTATTAACTCGTATCTCATAAACACTCCAAAATTCTGGTGTTAATATTCAGAAATTACAAAGTCTTCAGAAATTGCATAGCATCCAACGAAGCATTCACGACGATCGTATCTATCGCGCCGAGACAGGAGAATGCTCGATGGATGATGCGTTTGAACTGTACGATAATCCCAATGTACTATTTCCCCTTGCTGACAGGCTCAGGAAAAAAGCTGTAGGGGACATCGTCACATACATCGTGAACAGGAACATCAATTTTACGAACAGGTGCATTGGGACGTGTAAATTTTGCGCTTTCAAGAAGGAGGACGGGTATATCCTGTCAATTCATGATATTCTTGAAAAAACAAAAGAGGCTGTCGATGTGAACGCCACAGAGGTATGCATCCAGGGAGGGCTACTTGCGGACTGGGATGTTTCTAATTATTGTGAGATCCTTGAGAGTATTAAGAAAGTGTATCCGCACATTCATATCCATGCGTTCTCTCCAATGGAAGTATTCCATGCAGCACGAAACAGCAATTTAAGTTATAAAGAAACACTTCTGCGCCTGAGGGCATCAGGACTTGGCTCTATGCCCGGGACAGCCGCTGAAATACTTGTTGACCGGGTAAGGGAAGAGATTTGTCCCGATAAGCTTACAGCGCATGAATGGATGGAAATCATCACAACAGCGCATTATTCAGGGATTCCAACAACTGCAACCATAATGTATGGGCATATCGAAACCCTTGCGGAACGGATCGAGCACCTGTTCATAATCCGCGATATCCAGAAAAAGACTGGCGGTTTCACGGAATTTGTGCCCCTGCCTTTCATGCCATCGAATAACTTGCTTGGGGAAGGAAATCATATTTCAAGGGGATTTGAAGACCTGAAATTCCATGCGCTTGCAAGAGTGCTCCTGTATCCATATATCAAGAACATCCAGGCGAGCTGGGTAAAAATGGGAACGGAACTGGCTCAATCGGCTCTTATGTGCGGGGCGAACGACCTTGGCGGAACGCTGATGGAAGAAAAGATCTCAAAGAGTGCTGGTGCAACGAACGGGGAATATATGGCGCCGGATGATTTTGGAAAAATGATACGGCAGATAAATAGAATTCCGAGGCAGCGCGATACTTTGTATGGGCAAGTGGGATGAAATACATGTGTCATCTATTGAGTGAAAAATAACGAGATAGAACACGGACTGCGTGGATGATGCGGGCAGATCCGTGAAAATCCGTCCGATCCGTGGAATCCGTGTTCGATTCAAACAATCTCAAAAACATAATATAGTGCGAAAAATAGACGCATTTTCACTACTATATTATTGATAAAAAAAAATGGGCCCGCGGAGATTCGAACTCCGGACCTCCGCTGTGTGAGAGCGACGTCATAACCGGTCTAGACCACGAGCCCTTCGTGTGCCTGATAAGTAGGTATTACTAATAAGATTTTGCTTTTTAATACCCCGCAAATCTTGGCTCTGTTAATTTCCTGTGGAATTCAGCTCTTCTGAGTACCTCATTGAGCGCATTTGCAGCCTCAAGTCCTTCCTTCACAGGAAGACCCCAGATGTTCCTGCCATAAATTCCACCCTCGGCCCCTGCTTTCATCACGATCTCGGTTTGCTTTTTCAGGCTCTCTGTTGGATTGCCGGGTAGTTTTGGACCACCTGAGAAAATCACAATAGAATGAGGGGCGGCCTGTACCACAAGACTTGCCCTGAATATTTCCTGGTCGGGCGTCAATGCTGTTTCAGCGTTTTTAGGTTCGAGGTATTTGTAAGCGATCATACTTGAGTTCTTTTTTGCAAGACTTTCGATATGCGCATCATAAGCTCTTCGGTTATCCGGCTTTACCTTTGCAGGGTATTTTGTCTTTACAATATCTGCTCCCAGTAAACCTGATCCTATTGAAACTGCATAATGTGTCCAGTAAAGGCTGTCAGCCTGGGTCACACCCTGGAACTCTCCTTCTTTGTCCTTGAATTTGGCTTTTTCATCCAGCCCCTGGCCTCTTGCATACGCCCAAACAACTGCCGCAAGACCAACATCATGGGCTTCTCTTATGATCCCGGCAGCTCTTTCAAAGTCAGATTTTACATGCTCACCGCCCGGATAAATGGTCAATCCGATAGCAGATGCACCATATTTTAGCGCATCTTCAATAGTGCCCACGGTTGACATTAGTCCTGCGCTCTGGGGCTGTGATATGTGTCCGTCTATTTTATAAATCAGAGGAATATCCGGCCTGAACAGGTGCTTGAACTGCCTTACGTTGCCTGGATGAAGAACATATCCTGAAAAATTGCCGCAGTTCACAAGTTCCGCTATTGCCCGCATATCTGCGCAGCCTTTTCCATGCAGGTTTATTTCCTGTGCATCTGCATCATTTTCCCAGAGGAATTCATGACCAGGACCGTGTTCTGAACTTTTCTGGTCAAATGGCATGAAAAGCGCTGTCCCGTTTCCGGGTCCGTGAGCGTAAAGCATTCGATAGAGATTTGCTTCGACGCCACTTTCCAGGAATCGCAGTTTTTCAAGCGAAGGGCGCACAGCCACATTTTTTGCGATATCGACCACAAGATCAACTTCATCAATATGCTTCTTAGAATTCATTAATGTTTGAACGAAAGCCATAATAATTCCCTCATTTTTTTATAATATCTTGTTGTCTTTAACTTGTTCCAGACTTAAAAATTTACCGTTTTCCAACGCTTGTTGAAAAACAATTTACATAGATAAAGAAATTATTTTAATTTTGATTAATATATCGAAAAGTCCTGAATGATGGGAATTTTACCGGCGCAAATTGAATGATAAGGTTTTTCAGGGGAAATTTACTTTTTTTCTAAATCTTTTACGTAATGAGACAAATAAAATTGCCATTGCGCCAAACAGGATACCAAAACCAGGTGTCGTGTTTGCCTCAGGATTTATTTTTCCACCTTCAATAGTGATGGCAATAGATGAAGCACCTCCCCACTGATCATTTAGCTGCATAGCTTCCACATAAATTATGTGTTTACCAGGTGATATTTTTGAAACATTGATCTGGGCAACGATTTCCTCTTTCTGGGAATCAAATATACCATCCTCCGGATACATCATAAACGTCTCTTCTGGAGAATCGATATAATATCTTCCCCCCATTACCTTGATTTTATATCCTGCAAGGGCTAACGCCTTTATGATTGTCTTATCACCTTGCGTTATCACAGAGATATTTTCCACAGAGGGTCTGACATCAAATCCCTGGATAGTATGTATATTTGTAACATGACAGTTTTCGCATACTCCATTCTTATGCTCTTCGCCACCGATGTAAATTGCACTATAATTATCCACAGTTGATGCATGACAGCTAATGCATTGTCTTGGTGATTTAAATCCCGGCGGATGATTTTGTATCCCAACGCTTCCTCCATGGCACGCATAACAAGCCCGGTTCCCTCCACCATTAATTACCGAATGTTTTCCGAGTTTGGCTACCTTTTTAACTGAAACACCATTTGCCCCATGACAAGAAAGACAGTCTCCACCGCCGTCTTTGCCGTCAAAGAGAGAGGGGGAATGAAAATCGTAAGGTATCTTTCCTACGGTAATAGTAGAATTTTCCCAGAGCCAGCTGGCATTATATCCATCCTGTGTCTGGTTTGCTTCAATTTTCTTAATATCCATAGAAAGAGCAGTGACATTTTCCAGAACGACTAGGTTATTTGATTTTCCGTGAACAATGTCTGCAACTTTTGCCCTGAAAATAGTTATATTTCCTGGCTGGTATCCCAGATAATTTACCTGGGGCTTATATTCAAAGTACTCTCCTTTTCTAACGGTGTCATCATATGAATAATTCTCAATATTAAGTTGAATGAAAGCATCATCGCTTTCTTTTGTTATAGCGTTCAATTTAATGGTATAATCCGGGGCAATGTTCCATGCCTCGCCTTCAAACAAGGATTTTCGCGTTACCCGGTTGATATCTATATTGAAATCAGTGTCTGTAAGGTTCATTATTGTTCTAAGAGCATCAGTTTCATCATATTGTTTATTATCTGAAAAATTAACAAGTTCTTCCGTATAATAAATATCATTAATCTTATTATCCACCCGTTCTATGACTTTGTATTTTATTTGCGGTCTTGAGTAATAATGGCATTGATAGCATAAGCCCGATTGATTCTCGGAATGTACCCTTTTTGTTCTGAAGCCTTCAAACTGGACAAAGCTTATATTTCCTGAATAAACAAATCCGGTGAAATTAAGAACTATCACCGGGACTTTTGAACTTCCGTTGTCGATAGTCAATGTTTCTTCATAGGTATAATTTCCTAAACTGACAGCGCTTCTATCAACCAGAACGTTGTTTTTTAAAAGTTCAATAAGTGCGATCCTGTCGGTTGAGATCTCATCCACTTTCAATTTAAATATGGTTCCAAGAGCTACAGATTCACCTGCTTTAACAGTAAATTTATTACTAATCCTGTCAAGTTCCACAAGCGATGTTCTGTTAATATTTATCCGGGTGGCATTTCCCCACTTCTCAGAATTATCCCTGTTCACGTGACAGTAAATACAATTCCTGGTATCAGGTAATGATGTAAGGATACCATAATGTGATACTGTTGATTTTATAGTATTACCTTTTTTTATGACACTTTGTATATGACAATCCTCGCAATTAACCTGGACTGTAACATTGAAATTAACGGCATTTTTATTATTGTCATTCAGACTCGCATTCCTGAAATGTGAATAGATCATTGGAGCCCTGTAACTCTGGCTTAAAGAGTGACAGTTATCGTCGCCGCATTTTCTGGGTGATTTGTATTGGGGAGGATGACCTCCAGTTGGTTCTGTCCCATCCCCATGACATGCCCAGCATGCACGATTTCCACCGCCGTTGATTCCGTTATGAATGCTTTTATTAAACTCTGAAATATCTACTCTTTTGTTTAGAGGAGCGCCATTACCAATTGTGGTGTCATGACATGATATACAATTAGGTCCGCCACCCCCGGAAGTGACGTTATGTATAAATTGGGTTGTAGAATTCGGAAAATTTGTTGAATGGCATTGTTTGCATACATTATCAGACCAACTATCAAAAGAATGATTAAAGAAGCTCGTACCATCTCCGCCAATTTGTGGAACAAGACCAGTCTTATTCTGTATTTCAGGTGGAACCGGCGAATAGGAAGAGCCATTATAGAAATAATTCCCGGATGAAGTATTCATATAATGGCAGTTGGCACACCAATAGCTTGTATTTGTGATAATCTGGTTCACAATATTCCCGGATTGAATATTCGTAATATTTCCCAGGGGGTTCGATGAATGAACGGTATTTCCATGACAATACTTGCAGGCAGTTTTCGGGCTGGTATTATTCCAGTATGCTGGCTGGGAACCGTTCCATATGTTGCCAGAATTGGGATTCGTGCTATGCTTCAAAGGTGTTGGTATTTGAGGAGCAAGATTGAACCTGGCAAGGCCGCCATTCTGATGGCAGGTCGTGCAATCTGCAGTAGAAAGTGGAAGTTGAATAGAGGGTGGGGGCAGAGTGAAATTATGACAATCATAACAAATAGTGGCATTTATACTGGAATAACTCCCATTTTGCATTATATATTTGATATTATGGATATCGGATGGCACGCTTGTATGGCAGGATAAGCACTCTACTTTATTATTATGCCTGTTTTTCTGCAATCTATCATTTCTATGACAATTTAGACAAAAATCAGAATTAAGAACAGGTTTGAAAATTTCTGATCCATGAAGATTGGTGTCAATTCCATGGCATGTTGTACAATCCGGTTGTCCTGCGGGGTGAAATGGATACATGAAACCAGTTGTATGTTTCTTTAATTGACTGTTGTTCTGGTTTTGCATCACATCTTTATAGATAGTTGTTGAATTACTGTGACAGAAAGCACAATAACTATTACCAGGGGCTATGCCGAAACTTGCATTTATTCCGTAATGTGCAGCACTGGCATTTTTGTCAAACATGAAAAGAGTGGTCGTCTTATTGTGGCAATCACTGCAAAATGCATTTACTGAGACACTCGAATTTTTTATATGATTATTAACCCTTGGAGCGCCAGGGACTGCTCCCCTGATATGACAGTCTTCACAAGTATAGGTGGCTACAGGCAATACATGGAAAGAAGATACACTTGCGTTGTAATGACATGTGATACAATCACTGCTGGTAAGATTTCCTGTACCGTCAGAGGAATTAATATTTATGTGAAACCCGAAAAGAGAATCGTTTATTGCAGGGAATTTTCCTCCTAATCCCTGAGGTTCTGAATGACAGAACATACATTCTAACGTGAGTGCGTATCCCGTATTCGCTGAATAAAATAAAAATAATAATGCAAATAAAAATAGGATCTTTTTCATATTAGCAACCTAAGTACCTCAGTATTTTATAAACCATTAATGAAACCATTTTTTATCTAGATATATTTTGGTAGTACTATTGTACAACATTTTTTTTTTAACCTATATACTTTTTTGTAACGCATGATTTCGAAAATCATAAATATGCAGTGAACCCCCAAATATCAGACAACCTGTTAAAAAACGTTCCTATACTTATAAATTGAATGAAAGCCAGGAATATCAAATTATTGGGGGAGAATTCTGGCGCATGATAGGGGTATTGTGTTTATACTTTCCTATACGCCAAGAAAAAGTCCACAAGATATTCTGTTCGTAATCATCTATCAGGAGTAATTTTTTTCATTTGACTCGCTTTTAATCGGTAATGTGAATGTGAAAACGCTCCCTTTTCTGAATTCGCTCTGTGCCCAAATTCTGCCGCCCAGCATATCCACAAGTTTTTTACTGATCGAAAGCCCAAGTCCAGAACCTTCAAAGCGGCGAGACCATCCGTTTTCAAGCTGTACGAATGGTTTGAAAAGATAATCCATGTTTTCAGGTTTTATTCCGATGCCGGTGTCAATTACACGAGTTATGACCTGACCTTCGCTGACCTAGATTAATTGATCTGGATTTCATATAAAAGATGATTGCAATTGTGTTCATTGCGAACAGTCAGAAGCATGACGAGCTTTAGCCCTTATTTTTATACTTTATGGCTCAAAACCGATAGCCTTCCCAAAATCACTATTCTTCCCTCGTTATCCAGTAAACCGCCTTGTACTTCTCTGCAAAACCAAAGATATTCTTAGCCATTACAGCCCGCCCATATTCCTTAAGATCGCCGCCCTGATCGTATATGAACGTATTATCACCAAGCTTTGTCACTTTAAAGATCTCGCCTTTCTCTTCGGTTCCCACATGCAGAACATCCCCAATTTTCATTTCCGTAATTTTAGGTCGAACAGTTGTTTTCTCTACCATTATAAATCACCTTTATGTTTTATCTGTTGCGTGTATTCATTGATATTAAATCTTACCTGATAGTTAAAACCTTATCTGATCGTGCACCCTATTCCTTTGAGAAGTTTCTCTATGTGTTCATGCACGACCGCAACATCACGATCACCATGAATTGTGATCCTGTATGTAACACTCTGTGCATTATTTTTTTTATAAATATCAATGATCTCGGCGGAAACGATCCCTTCCCTGCCAATGATAACGCTTTTTATGACCTCCGCATCCGAAGCCGCCGGAACAAAAACGGAGATATCGCGTGTCACATTCTTCAAATTCGCGGATTTCCAGGAATTCAACTCCTTTTCATTCAAAAGTCTCACATTCTCAATAAGAAATTCAGTCTTTTTCCCGCCCCGCTCAAGGATAACAGTACGCGGCGTCACTTTACTGACTATTCCGATATGGACAACGCCTGAGTATATATGCTTCAGAGCCCGCTCACTTTCGATAGAACGCACAAGTTCTTCGTGTTCCGCTATTTTTGTGCCTATGAGCTTTTCAGAGCGCCGAAGTGCAGATTCCGTATCACCGAAATGTGCTGCGGCCTTTTTCATAATCCCTACAAAGCCTTCGATGTCTTTCCTTTTGACCGTCTCTGCCAGCAGGTTGCACTGGTTAATATAGGCCTTATGCACTTTTGCGACTTCGGGGTTCATCTGTATCATGGCATAGAGATACGGATTCTGTTCCAGTATCCGCCCCACAAGATCAAGCATAATATCGTACATCGGGCTCATGAACCTGCGTGATCTTGCCACATCAAATTCAAGCTCGCTAAAAACCGCACCTATGGAGATATAAGCAAAATGCGTAAGACCCTGGACAACAGACATCATCTTATCATGCTCAGATGCTTCCATTATCTCGATATGTGCGCCATTTTCTTCATAAAGACTTCTTATTATGGGAAGCCATTTCCTGCTTCTTCCTTCTACCGGAGTGAAAATAACGATCTGTCCCCTTATATCAGGAATGGACGGTCCGAACATGGGATGTGTTCCAAGTATTTCAACATCATAAGGGGCATATTTTTGCATCGCTTCGACTGGGCCTGTTTTTATGGAGGTGATATCCATAAGAAGGCTTCCGGAAGGCATTTTTGGGGCAATATCCGATATGGTTTTTTCGGTGATATTAATGGGAACCGATATCATTACGATATCACTCACGATAATTTCACTATCAAGGTCATCCGTAAATGTCACACCCAGTTCCTCTGCGACCTCTCTCTTTTTATTTATGCCCCATATTGACACATCAAAACCGTGTTTTTTATAAAATTTTACAAACCATTTTCCCGTATCCCCGGTTCCGCCGATGATCAATATTTTCATGAAAGTCTCTCCCTTACAGCTTTTTCCATTACATCAACAGGCGGAGTCTTTCCAGTCCATATCTTGAATGCTTCTGCTCCCTGGTACACAAGCATCATCACGCCGTCTATCGTTTTTGCTCCTGCTTTTCTTGCTTCCTGGAGGAGTTGCGTATTAAGCGGATTATAAACTATATCGAACACAACAAGATCACGATGCATCAAGTCAGAAGTCACAATAGTTTCTGTTACTTTTGGAGACATGCCAATAGCGGTTGAATTTATGAGTATATCGCTATTCTTGATAAGATCCTTCAGATCCTCAAGACCGCATCCGCTTATTATTCCGGCTTTTCCCACATCTTTTGCAAGCGAAATCGCCTTCTCTGGAGTCCTGTTAGCTATGGTCACAATTGCGCCTTCTGTTGCCAGTGTGAACGCGATCGCTCTTGCTGCGCCTCCTGCGCCAAGGAGCAAAACATTCTTTCCTTTGACATGCACACCGCCTCCCTCAAGTGCTTTCATGGCCCCAAGCCCATCAGTGTTATGACCTGTGATACCATTTTTAAAATCAACCGTGTTGACTGCACCAATACGTTCTGCAAGCTCTGTAGGTTTCACTATTTCAAGGGCTTTCTCCTTCAGGGGAATTGTAAGATTAAGCCCGCCAAACCCAAGAGCAAAGGCGCCGTGGATCGCATCGTGTAGCGTTTCAGGGCTTACCCTGAACGCGTGATATTCACAATCCATGCCCAGCGCTTTAAATGCCGCATTATGCATTGCGGGTGAAAGGCTGTGGGACACAGGATCGCCAAGAACTCCGAATAGCTTCATGCTATCCTAATTAATGGTAATGGTTAAAAAATATTATGATTGAGAATTACGGCCAGATACCATATGATGCATTTAATACCAGGACAATAAGTCCAGCAAGTATTGCTATTGTAACTACGGTTTTTGGCTCGATCAATACCGCGGTCTCTTCTGAATCATAATATCTCATCAGACCCGCTGAGGACATCAAGCCGCTGCCTTCTTTCTTTTTTGCCATGAAAGGTGTTAATGTTTTTTATTGCATTTCAATGTATCGCAAGAAAAGCAAGAAAAAAACTCCTGCGATCTACTTTCTAAATACTTCAAAAAGCATTATAAGTCCAATTATCAGTATCGCGGCAGACCATATCGAGAAATCAACCTTATAAAGTGCCGCTACACCGAATAGCAGTCCGACTGCCCCAAGCCATGTAGTGAACTTGCTGATATTGATCTTCCAGATTATCCGAAGCAGGTTCAGCAAAAGGAGAATTGCGCCGCTTCCCGCATAAATAATAGCCCAGGAGTTATCTATTTTTTTAAGGCTCTCAAGAATAAAGCTTCCTCCGATAAGTATTAAAAATAATGCCCATGATAATTTCACCAGTTTGAAATTCAACATATGCCTGGCATGAAGCGCTTTCTCATCCATCACGACTTCTACTTGGACCATATGTACCTTAATAATCTGCTAAAACTTGAATGTTACCCATAACATTGATATGATGTTAGATTCATTAACGGCGCTGGTGATAATATGAGTGAATGTTTCCTTTGTCATACTGCTCTTGAGCCCGTAAACGACGCCGAATTAGAAGGCGTGGACTTGTGTGTCGACTGCTGTGAAAATATGGATACCATCATAAGAGATTATATCTCATCGAGCCCTGGCGGGTTAGACCTTGTGCTTGATATAATCGCTGATGAAATTTCAAGCCCTGAAAGCAGGCTAAGGGATGCCCTGAAAGATGTTGTAAGGGAAGTAGTATCTGAAAAATAAGGAAAAAATCTTTTTTTTTTTCTTACTTTTTTAATTTGGTACTCTGTAGAATAGGTACAGGACGCCTGCTATTATTAGAATAACTATTAAAACAGCAAGAATCACGGTCGTATCGCTTTTATTTTCATTTGTATCATTCATTATCCATCAATCCTCTTGTATTTGGTAGTATCAGTTATTTTTCTTAATGTATATAAATTCATCCAAAAATTTTGATGAACTATTTTGGCAGTTTAAAGTCTCTACGATATCTTTTTGATTCAATGCTGACCATATCCCTGGGTATAGAATGTTTGTTGAAGGTCAAATAATTCTTTATCAAAGCCTTTTCATTCTGATAAGCCGGAGCTATCGATTCAGCATACAAAAGACCATCGTTTGTAAGGGCATATTCGTAACGCTGCCGCCAGCGTCCGTTTTTCTCAAAATACCGCAAATCTTCATCCAGCATCCCCATGGCTACCAGAAGCTGGATATCCTCAAAAAGCCTGTCGCTGTATGAAAATCCGTAACGCATGTGGAACCTGTAATCAAACAGATTCTTTAATTTTTCATCTTTTCCAAGCTCCTTTACCAGATAATAGATCTTTGCAATATTTCTAAGTCTTGGCATAATGATCCTTCCGTCCGCCTCACTGCTGAACAACCTGTGGGCGCTATAAAAGATAAGGAGAAGCCCTTCGATGGAAAGGTAATTATCGTTTCGGATAAAGCGCAAAAGATCGGGCGAAAGGTTTTCAATGCCAAGCAGGAAATCATGCGATGCATGTGAAAGCGCAGCATCATCCGTTGACTTTGCAAAAACACAAAGCGATATCTGGCGCGAGATCGCCCTCACAAGGCCATTGGCAAGCGCAGATTCATCGTACAGGAAACTTTCCTGTTCTCCAATTTTTATGCGAGTGCTTTTGGGTATCCCGCTTGCAACATCAAGGTCAACAAGCACAGAGGCGCCGTACCTCTCGGCGAAACGTTTAGCAAGCCCGTCCTCGAACATTTTCTTTGCAACCCCGTTCCTTGCAATGGTGGAAAGCGCCATTCTTGTCCTTGGATTGAGGTTCTTATGGGTAAAACGCGCCACTGCCCCGCATATCGCAGCTTTTCGGATATTCGCGATCAATTTCTTTGATTGAGGATCCCCATTCATTTCTATGAAATTCAAAAGGTCGCCATCATTGTATTTCAAAAAGAATTCATAAACAGCAGCTTTTACATCGTTCCCTGATTCCTTATATCTTGCAAGCGTTCTCTCAAGGGCATGGAGCAGCATCACCCTTGCTCCCTGTGTCCTTGGATTATGGATTATCGCGGAATAATGATGCGCCCTTGCGATCAGCATTGATTCAGCAGCGGTAAGCGCCATATCTTCATCATAGCTAAGTGTTCCCCCAAGAACGATCCTGTCGTTATGCAGCGACATGCTTCCAATGATCTGGTCAACATCGACTAGCCCAAATGATACCCCTGTGTGATAAGAATCACGAAGCAGGAAATCGATCCTGTCTGCATCTATATCGTTGGAGATGATCTGGGCTAAATAGGGTTTTGATACCCCTTCAATATCCCCTGTTGCGATCCTTGAGACTTCCTGAAAAAAAGATTCATCAGCCAGAGGCTCAATTTCAGGGATGATATGGAATGAATTTGCGATTATGAATTTCGTGAACATCTCATGGTTCAGGAAATTCTTACCATTAAGCACAGGCTGGTATGACGGATTGCGTTTGAGTATGCTTTCAACGACATGTGAAAATGCGCAATGGCCCACATCATGAAGGAGGGCTGCCATCCTGACTTTTGAAATTTCCTCATGTGAAAGTCCAAGCGCCTTTGCTATTTTATCCGCCATGAACAATGTCCCCACGCTATGTTCAAAACGCATGTGATTAGCGCCCGGAAATGCAAGGTCAGCCAGACCAAGCTGCTGGATGCGGCGCAGGCGTGCCATTTCGGGAGTGTTGACGATGAGCTGCTCTAGATTGCTTATTGCCACATGACCGTAGATTGGGTCGATAATTGAAGGCATGGAGAGTTATTATGATGGGCGGGTATTAAAATAATAGGTTAAGATTTGAGTGAGGAGAGTAAGCCCCTTTATGTTTAGCGCAGGAGTAAAACCCCTGTAGCGCTTATGCGACATTCAGCTATGCACCGGACTCGGACAGGTCTGGACTGCCCTTATGGTCCTATTTCGGCTTGCACCCGCGTGGATTCGCCGTTCCATCCGCTTTGAAAATCCGTCAGGCTTTTCAGCCCTTGAAAACAGGATTTTCAAATACGCATGACCTCGCTCTTTCGAGTTCATCGCATTTCTGCGTTGCGGTATCGTTTCTGTTCCAGAGCCAAGACTCTCGCCTTACATGCTTGCGCATGTCCGCGGTCCAGATGGTGAGGGGACTTTCCTCAGCAGACTTGCTGCCGGCAGCCGCCCTTCCTCTCTCAACCCTTAGTTGGTTTGTTACGTTTTATATTTACCGACGAATCAAAAATCCCTTGAATTTCCCATTGTATTCTTCCAGAAATACTTCTATACCCGTCACTCTGGCGTATTCAGGACCCTTTCTGCACCATTCCACCATCTTATCAACATCATCCTTTTCTCCTTCGAAAATGGCTTCCACGCGCCCATCAGGAAGATTTCGAACCCAGCCTGAAATGCCCAGTTCCTCTGCCTTATCTTTTATGCTTGACCTGAAGAACACACCCTGCACTTTCCCTGAAACAAGAACATGAGCCCTGGTATTCATTTTCCCCCACGTTTAAGTTTTTACTTTTTCCCATAAAGTCTTTTTGTCTTTTTTGATTTTCCTGAGTTTACCCAATTTATAGAGGTCATTCAGGATTTTCCGAATTTCTATTCGTGAGATCATTATATTGAAACTGCCCATAAGACCCGTTCGTAATTCGTCATCAGTCAACTGATTATCCAGCAATTTCTCCACAAATCCAGCCAGGTCTTCATAAAAAGCCCATGGATATATAATCCAGTTCCATTCTTCGAGCTTTTCACTATAGTAATCCGGTATTAATGTCGAACAGGTTTTATAGTGAAGAACTGCACTCCTGATCTCAAGAGGATTCTTCTTTTGGAGGTAATCCATTAAGATCGAAATGCTGTCCCCGGTATCTGCAACATCGTCCACTACGAGAACTCTTTTCCCTGAAATATCGGCTTCCTGTGGAAGTGAGAATTTTATCCACGCCTTTCCCAGGTTTGTGGCGATGCCCCAATGCTGGGTAGTGACGGATATCAGGTTATTTTTTAAAAGAAGATCACAAACCATGCGCGCCGGGACAAGTCCGCCCCTTGCGATCCCAATAATAATATCCGGCTCATACCCTGACTCGATGACTTTATGAGCAAGCGCTCTGGCAAGCCTGTTCGCTGCACCCCAACTTAATTTATAACACTTTATTGATGATTCCATTAAAATGAAATAAAAGAGATGGGATCAAAGAAGTCCCGATCTCTGCAGTAACATCAAATCCTCTGTGGTCAGTTTCTCACCAAGCTTGAACTGGGCATAAACCTCTTCAGCTTCCTTCTTGGACTGCTCTCTTATGGATTCGTCCTTACTTTCCTTTGATTTTCTCTTTAATCCAATTAGAACTTTATTTATCTCGCGAATCTCTTTCTGTGTTTGGATGAATAGCCTGTGCTGCTCATCTGCTGCTTCCTGGGCTTTCACAAATTCCTTGTGAGCAGTATCGGATTCTGCCCGTATGATATCCGCATCCTTGAATATCGCGATCATCTTGTCATGGTATTGCTGTGCAGCATCCGCAAATTCCTTAACTTTATTGTGATGTACCAATGCTTCATCACGAAGAGCCTGCGCCTGTTCGAGGAAAGTTTTTAATTCAGTGTTGCCTTCAAGCTGTGATTTCTTTCGCTTCAGTTCATCAGACAATTTGGTTATGCTATCAACAAGTTCCCGTTCCTTTGCGGGTGTCATTACCTCAGTCTGCTGCCTGAATTCCAGACCATCGATCTGCTTTTTTAAATCCTTGAGTGATGGACCATCGCCGAGATTAAGACCTTTTCGGATCTTATCTATTTCAGCATAGATCTTATTAGCCTGATCATTTAATTCATCGCGCTTGAGTTTGGATTGAGCCAC
>JAPZAP010000040.1 GCA_027460585.1 Candidatus Methanoperedens sp.
ACTAAAACAAAATTCTTGGTTTCTGCCATAATTCATATCTCCTTGCAGCATTGCTGCGCCACTAAATACTCATTACCGGTTATTAAATGTTCTGCAATTTCGCTGCTTGCAGCGTATGCTCCATCAAAATAGCTATCGTCATTGGACCTACTCCCCCCGGTACAGGAGAGATCAATTTCACTTTTGGAAGCACATCTTCAAAATCCACATCCCCATACACTTTTTCATCCTGCCATGTTATACCCACATCAAAAACCACTGCGCCTTCCTTTACCATATCAGCTTTTATCAATCCCCTGACTCCAGTTGCCACGATCAGGATATCGGCTTCTCTTGTCTGGCTTGCCAGATCCTTTGTGAACACATGACAGATCTTAACTGTTGCATTACGGTTCAAAAGCATCATAGCTGCGGGCTTTCCAACTACATTGCTGTGCCCCACGACGACGACTTCCATGCCCTGCGGGTCGATATTATGTTCCTCAAGCGCCCTGATTATCCCTTTGGGCGTGCATGGAACAAATCCCTCGCGCCCGATAAGCATTTTACCCATATTGAGGGGATTGAAACCATCCACATCTTTTTCCGGCGCTATTTTCATCATTACTGTACGTTCATCAATATGCCTGGGCAATGGAAGCTGAACAAGAATTCCGTGTATTTCAGGGCGGTTGTTCAACGTTTCAATCAGTTTGATTATCTCGTCCTCTTTTGTCTCCTGGGTGAATTTGTGGTCTTCGGAAATAATACCAACACGTTTACATGCCCAATGCTTGAGCTTCACATATAGTTTTGAAGGAGGATGTTCCCCGACAAGTATTGTAGCAAGAGCAGGCTTGATGCCGTGCTCGCTTACAAATATTTCTACCTCTTTCTTGACCTGCGCTTCAATACTTTGAGCTATTTTTCTCCCATCTATGACTCTGGGATCAGTGACCTCAGGAAGCGGTTCCATAATGCTCACTCGTAGGGGATAGGGAACTGGTTGCACAGTTCAAGAATAGTTCTCTTTACATCCTTCATTTTGTCAATATCATTCATGTTCCGAATTATTTTATCGACCGCTTCGGCAATAATAACCATTTCCTTTTCTTTCATTCCCCGTGTTGTTACAGCAGGCGTCCCGATACGAATGCCGCTTGTAATGAATGGGCTCTTGGTTTCAAAAGGAATAGTATTCTTATTCAGGATAATCCCTGCTTCCTGTAGTTTTGCCTCAGCTTCTTTCCCGGTTATGCCAATTGGTGTGAGGTCAACGAGCATCAGGTGATTATCAGTGCCGCCGGATACGAGGTCGTTGCCGCGTATTATCAACTCGTCTGATATCTTTTTCGCATTTTTCACTATCTGTTTCTGGTATTCAGTAAATTCCTTGCTCATGGCTTCTTTGAATGCCACTGCTTTTGCTGCAATGACATGCATCAGAGGTCCTCCCTGGATTCCCGGAAAAACCGTCTTATCAATATCCTTTGCATAATCCTGCCTGCACATAATCATTCCACCGCGAGGCCCGCGAAGTGTCTTATGAGTGGTTGTTGTCACAAAATCCGCATAGGGAACAGGGTCATTGTGTACTCCTGCCACGACCAATCCTGCTATATGCGCGATATCAGCAAGCAACAGCGCACCTGATTCATCAGCGATTTCCCTTAATCTCTTGAAATCAAGTTCACGTGGATATGCGCTTGCACCTGAAACGATTAGTTTGGGCTTATGTTCTCTTGCGATTTTTGATAATTCATCGTAATCGATCATTCTTGTTTCCCTTGAAACACCATAAGGAACTATCTTGAACAATTTTCCTGAAAAATTGACCGGGCTGCCATGCGAAAGATGACCCCCATGCGATAGATCCATGCTCATTATCGTATCGCCGTGATTGAGCATGGCAAAGTAAACAGCCATGTTCGCCTGTGAACCGGAATGTGGTTGCACATTTATATGCTCAGCCTTAAAGAGTTTTTTGGCCCTATCGATGGCAAGGTTTTCCGCGGCGTCTACGAATTCACAGCCCCCGTAATACCTTTTCCCAGGATAACCCTCAGCGTATTTGTTTGTCATTACCGAGCCCTGCGCCTGCAGCACTGCCCTGCTTGCATAGTTCTCGGATGCTATAAGATTCAGTTTTGTTCTCTGTCTTTCAATTTCATGTCTCATTACTTCATAAATTTCAGGATCAATTGTTTTTAATGGCATAATAATTCCTTTTCAAATCATTTAATGATCTTCACTTTGCGTCCTTCTATACGCAGCTTATTTTCGGCAAACAATTTAATGGCTTCGGGATAAATCTTGTGCTCCTGTTCAAGTATCCTGTCTGCAAGAGTTTGAGCGGTGTCATCTTCTTTTACTTCAACGCATTTCTGAAGTATTATTGGTCCGCCATCAAGTTCTTCATCCACAAAATGAACCGTGCATCCCGCCACTTTCACACCGTGTTTGAACGCCTGTTCCTGGGCATGAAGTCCGGGAAAAGCAGGAAGGAGTGCAGGATGAATATTGAGAATTCGGTCCTTGTATGCAGTTAGCAGGGTTTTTCCAAGGATCTTCATGTACCCCGCAAGCAGCACGAGTTGCACATTATGGGAATTCAATGTTTTTAGAACCTCGGCTTCGTATGATGCCTTTGATGCAAATTTTCCGGGATCTATATGAACAGCATTTATTCCGTGCTTTCTTGCCCTTTCAAGGGCGTAGGCATCTCCAATGTCGCTTATCACTACGGAAATTTGCGCATGCAAATATTTATTTTCGATACTGTCAATGATCGCCTGGAGGTTTGAACCTCTTCCTGATACAAGCACTGCTATTCTGATCACAAGATGGCCTTATATCCCCCAGGAATATAATAGGTTTTGGTTATTTGCGTTTATAAAACTCGGTCAATAAATCGTTTGTACAGTTGATTTGCGCTTTTGCCATCCCCACCGGGCAATCAGGTTGATGTTTGTCGCCACATTGCAGGCAACCCTTTTCTAAAGCTCGTAAATAATCTATTTTAGATGAAAAACATTCGGTCAAACTGTTCACCTCATAGTTTAGATAACATAAGTAAAAATAAATCTTTTGTTTTGCATGATTTTGGAATTACCATAATAAACTCGTAAAGTTTTAATATAACCTGTTGTTATTAAGTGATTCTGATATGGCTTCCCAGGTCAAATGCGATGATGAATATTCGATATCGGCTATAAATACAAAGAATGAGTGTATCGATGTAGTTGTTCGAAAATGCCGTCACTGCAACGAGATTGTGCCTATAGTTGGATTGTGTTCGGACTGCAACACCGAATATGAACATAAAAATACAGTGGAAAATCCTGAAACCGGTTTTATCCATTTTGTATATGAATGTTCAGGTTGCCCTCCAGCAAAAAGGAAAGCCCAGAAGATAATAAAAATAAACGAAGGCAATAACAGAAAGTCAAGTGATGAATTGATGAAGAATTTCCTTTGATCATCAAAATCTAATTTTTTGCCGATATTATGAACTACGAAGAAGTCAGAGCCCTCAGGAAAGCTTTTAATTCCGTGAAAGAGCGACAGGGCGTTAACCAGTTAAAAGACTTTCATGAAAGATCAAAGAGGCTGGTCTCGTCAAGGGAACTTTGCGTGGGTAATGAGGAACTCCTTGAAAAAGCTGTTTCAAATCTGAGGAAGAATGGCATCAAAGTTTATCTGGCAAAAGAAAAGCAGGAAGCTCTTGACATTATCCTGAATGAGATCGGCCAGGAAAAACTTGTAGTGAAATCCAAATCCAATGTGACAAAGGAACTGGAATTAACAAAATTTCTTGAAAAAAAAGGGTTAACCGTTGTGGAAACAGATATTGGTGACAGGATCCTTCAGGTAATGAATGCAAAGCCATCGCATCCCACAGGACCGGTGACTCATCTATCCGCAAAAGAAATAGCAAAGGGGATATCGAAATATTATGGTTTGCCAATCAAAGAAACACCGGAAGATATAGTAAAAATAGTAAAGGATGACATCGTTTCAAGCCTTAATAAAGCTAAAATAGGGATCACGGGGGCAAATGCAATTACAGTTGAGGAAGGCTCAATTCTCATCACCCACAATGAAGGGAATATCCATGAGGTCATGAGGAAAGAAAAACATATAATTGTGACTTCGATCGATAAATTGTATCCTGATATTGAATCTGCTATTAATATGCTAAAGATCCTTTCTTTTAATGCAACGGGTTCAATCATCCCTTCATTTGTCAATGTGATCACAGGAGTTCCAAAGACCGCTGATGTTGAAAAGAAATTCATAAAAGGGGTTCATAATCCCTCCGAGACCATTCTTGTTCTTATTGACAATAAAAGGCGCGAATTTGTGGAGAAAGGGTTCAAAGAACTTCTATATTGCATTGGATGCGGGAACTGCCTGCTGCATTGTCCCATGTATAATACCATCGGAAATGAATATGCGATTGACAGCTACCTCGGAGGGAAAGGACTGGCCTATCATTCGATATATTCAGGTGAACCTGATGAAAAACTGGAGCTTTGCCTTGGCTGCGGTAAATGCAAGGATAACTGCCCGCTTGAACTTGATGTTCCCGGGATGATCACGAAGCTAAGAAGCAGGGGTGTGTCTTCTGATATCTATTTCTTCCTGAAATCGCATATTGTGTGGGCATATTACCAGATGCTTCTAAGATCGGGGAAAAAATAGAGTTGTTATAACAAGTCTTCCGCTTTCTTCAATGCTTTCATTGCATCGACTAAAAAGGGAAGAATTACATTTCCTTTTGATGTGAGCTTATATCTGATTCTTTTGCCAGTATCTCCTTGAATAATTGTCGTTTCAATAATTCCGAGTTTTTCAAGTTCTTTAAGTCTTCTTGATAGTGTATCAGAGTATATTTTAAGCTGATTTTGAATTTCATTAAATGCCTGCGGTTCATTTTTTAATGCCAAAATTATATCAATAATAAACTTTTTGTGCAATAATTCCATGCAAGACTTTGGAAGTCCTTTAACATTAATTAAAAATAAGTAAGATTTTAAAAGTATACTCTTATATTCGAATTGGAAATATTTATATATGTTATAACCAATTGGTTCAACTTGTTTATTAAATGAAAGTAAAAGTTCTTTGAATAATTTTAATGGATGTTATTAGATGAATTGTAGAATATTAAGCAGTCTATATATTAGAGCTAATGGAGAAATTGTATGTGATTGTGATGCTGGTAAAGGAATTTCTTTAGGGAAGGTATTTTCAACTGACGAATGGTCTATTAGTGACATTTTCGATAATGAAAAATATCAGCACATACGTAAATCATTTTCAATGGGAATCCCACCATGGAAGGATATTTGTATAAATTGTGGACTCTTTAATTCAGGGGAATTGTTCGTAGATAATTTGAAAAATAAGCAAATTAAAAATATTCAAATTGAAACTTCACTCAAATGTAACCTATCATGTGGAGGTTGCCGCTTAGGAATAAATCAAAGGCCATTGCCTCATTTGATGAACTTAAAAATTTACGAAAGGTTACTAAAAAGTTGTGTAGAAAGTGGTTTCAAAGTTGAAAATATTGAATTCTGTGGAAATGGGGAACCGCTAAGTCATCCGAATTTTTCTGAGTTTGTTAGACTGGCTCATTCAATTATTCCAGAAGCAAAGCAAACACTGGTCACAAATGGAAATTGGGATTATAACAAATCTCTAAAAGACCAATATTTGGATGTAATATATGTATCATGTGATGGATTATATCAAAGTAGCTATGAAAAATACCGTGTTAATGGGTCTGTATCTCAAGCTCTAAAGTTTATGGCAGATGTCAAGTCTTCAAAAAAGCCAAAACTTCCAATTGTGATATGGAAATATATATTGTTTGATTATAACGATTCAGATGAAGAATTGATATCAGCGCAAAAAAAGGCTGTGGAGATAGCGGTAGATAAACTTATGTTTGTATTTACTCATACACCACATGAATCAAAACGGTATAATATAGAAAATAGCCAAGAAATTCCATTAGTTTCTCCGATCGTTTCTAATTTCTCAATGGAAAAATTAACTCGCATAACACAAGTTGGCAAGCCATTGAACAGTAATGATAGCAGAAACATTGAATCTTCAAACGAGATATCAAGGAAAACATATTGCGTTATTGATGATGTGCATATTTCAGACAATAATTTCATAACCATTCAAGGTTGGGCAATGGAAAAGGAAGGGCAGAGTATAAAAAGTATATCAATATACTGTGATGACCAATTTATAGGTAAAGCAAGTTTCGGTCTTAGGGAGGACGTTCTTAGAGCTTATCCAGAACTAAAAAATGATACATCTGGATTTATCTTAAACCATAAATTATCTAAACCCTTAAATTCTCCCACTAAAATAATACTTCAATTGATGACAAATGAGGGAATTACTGAGAATTTTTCAGTAAAGTACTTATTTGGTTAACCTGATAGTATTTATCCTTGCATCTAACTTCATTCATATTTTGATATAAAATCCCTTATATACGATGAGACTGTCGGAAAAGTCGATATTTGGAGGTGTTTCAACCTTATCCCAGATTTCAATATGGCAGTGCATAACGATTAACTGACTTAAATTTCATTCAATGTTTCGATTTTGGCACTTATCCGACAGTCTCAGTAATATAGGAACAACTTGTATCTGTGCAACAATTCCGTTGAGCTTCTCCAACTTGCGCCTATATGTCATTTACGGGGTGGGTAGGAAGAGATAGGAGTGGTAATCTGGCTGGCGTGGCACTGGTCAATGTTGTAATTGGACCACATTAGGAGAAGCTGAAAAAATAAGATAAATGAGATAATATTTATCTACTATGGACTATAAGGATAGACTAATGCATAAATGTCATAGTATTATTATCACTGGCAAAGTACAGGACATAGGATTCAGGTCTATTGTAGAGCATATCGGACGGTCATTCGGTCTGCCCGGCTTTGTCTTTAATTCAAAGGATGGTAGTGTTAATATTCTTTGTTCCGGCGAGGATACTGTAATAGATAATTTTAAGCAAGAAATCAAGGCACGAGGTGTGGCGAACGGCGCTGAAATCGCAGGTATCAAAGAACAAACATTATCTATTAATATTAATCTGCCAGAGAATTTTACAAAAGCATCTGCTGATGATGATATCGATATTGGAAGAAAGCTGGATAAAGCAAATCTTTTATTAAAAACAGGATTCAATAACTTAAACACAGACTTAAACGCAGGATTCAATAAGCTGACCGATATGTTAGGTACTTTTATTATAGAGCAGAAAGTGTATACCAGAGGGCAACAGGAACATAACACCCGCCTTGAAGCGATCCTTGAAAAATTAGCCAATAAATAATTCTTTTTCTAATTCATAAAAACGGCATATAATTTCTTATAAATATGGATTATATCCGATTTTCATTCTTATATGCTTGTGCTTTAGGCTTATTGACGTTTATATGCAGCCTGGTGAGGAGGTTGAGGTCGGGGAAGGGGGTTGAACCCTTGAATCACTGCTAAAACAGATATTAAATGTATGTACGCGCGCCCGGTGTCAGAAATGACTTGCAGCGCCATAGCGATATGCTGACCGAGGCCGGCCACTCTCTGGAGCAGGGGCGGAAGAGTGTCGCCCAACCACCCGTTCCTAAGTATGCCGTCCACAGCAGTAAATGAGGATGTATTTTTAATCCCGAATTTCTTTGTTTGATTTCCACCAAAAAATCCTGAGTATGGTACTTTTCTGTTTTGTTCCCAATAGAAAAACCGTATGCACCGATCGGGATTTGAACCCGAGTTATTAGCTTGGAAGGCTAAAGTCATAGCCGCTAGACCATCGGTGCAAGTATCCCTAAGATGCATTAAAAGGTATAAAAAGCTTTATCTAAAGCAGGGCTTTGTGACAAAATTGTTTGCATCTCTAAAGAACCGCTTCCATCCTCTTTAGCGCTTCCTTTATGCGTTCCTGGGATGTTGCATAGGATATCCGGATATAATCATTTCCCGCTTCACCGAATGCAGAACCAGGCGTTGTAGCCACGAATGCCTTATTAAGCAAAAGCTCTGCGACTTTTTCGCCGCTTCCATACTTGCTTACATCAGCAAAAGCATAAAAGGCGCCATCAGGTCTTCCACTTTTTATGCCCAACTTTTCCAGGCCTTTGATCAGAAGATCCCTTCGCTTCTTGAACTCACTGACCATTGCCGTAACAGGCGCCTGGTCGCCCTTGAGCGCGGCTAGGCCTGCATATTGGACGAATGAAGTCGCCTGGCTCACAGAATGCGAGTGCAGTTTCAGCATCTGTTCATAGATTTCTTTTGGCGCGCACACATATCCCAGCCGCCATCCTGTCATCGCATATGCTTTTGAGAATCCATTGACAGTTATTGTAAGGTCCTGCATCCCGTCCATTGCGCCGATGCTGATATGTTTCATGTCGTAGATGATCTTCTCGTAAATCTCATCTGATAAGACAAGGATATTATTATCAATAGCGATATCTGCTATCTCTTTTAGCGTTTCCTTGCTGTAAACTCCGCCTGTGGGATTGCATGGGCTGTTTATGACAATGAGTTTTGTCTTTTTTGTAACGGATTCCCCGATATTCTCAGGTGAAAAACCATTGTCACGTGATGTGGGAGCCCAGACCGTTCTTGCTCCTGCGAGTTGTATGCAGGGGTCATAGGAAACCCATGCAGGGTCAAAAAGAATGGCTTCATCTCCTTCCTGGAGAACTGACAGCATGACTTCAAAAATTGCCTGTTTGGCGCCGGGCGTAACTATGACATTTCCGGGTTTTGTCTCGATCTTATTCTCGACCTTTAATTTCTCTGCAATGGCTTTTCGCAATTCTGGAATGCCCGGCGATGGCGTGTAATGCGTATCGCCACGGTCAAGTGATGCTTTCGCTGCATCAATGATATGCGATGGCGTGGTGAAATCAGGTTCACCAAGGCTAAAGCTTATTATATCTTTGCCCTGGCTCTTTAATTCACTCGCAAGATTTGAAATTCGAAGCGTTGCAGACTCGGTAATATTTAGCAGTCTTTTTGCTGTCATAAAGTGTGGCTCACAGACTAATTTCTTAATATTTAAGGCATTCTAAAGAAGAAAAGAACCTTTATATAGTTGAGAGTAAAGTATACTACTTATGTCTCAACAAAAGTTTGTAGACCGGAAGGAAGAGCTCGGATTTCTGGAGGAAAGATACAAAACTGATTCTTCTGAATTTATCGTTTTGTATGGTAGAAGAAGGGTGGGGAAAACAGAATTATTGCTGAAATTCCTCGAAAACAAGAAAGGGGTTTATCTCCTTGCATCAACAGAAGGCGACAGGCAAAACATCAAGGATTTCTCCAAAGTAGTTGGCCGCTTTATAGGAGACGAGAACATGGGCACTCTTGAGTTCGACAACTGGCAGAGCTTTTTTGAAAATCTTTTTAAGCACAAGGCATTCGATGCCATGCTGAAGAAAGAAAAAATCGCCATAATCATAGACGAGTTTCCATTTCTGATACAAAGCAATAAAGACATACCCTCCATTTTCCACAAAATCTGGGAACTTATAATGAAAAATGAAAACATTATGCTTGTCCTGTCCGGTTCTTCAGTCGCAGTCATGGAATCTGAAGTCCTTGATAAAAAAAGTCCGCTATATGGAAGAAGAACAGGCCAGTGGCAACTCCAGCCGCTCCATTTTTCATATTTGAAAGAGTTTTTCCCGTACTCTTTGGAAGAGTTGGCCATGGTGTGGTATGTAACGGGAGGAATTCCTGCATACCTGCCGAAATTCAACCCAAAGCAGTCTTTTTGGGAAAACATCCAGAACGCAGTCTTAAAAAAAGGATCCTATCTTTACTCAGAAGTTGAATTATTGCTAAATGACGAATTCAGGGAGCCAAAAAACTATAAGCTGATTTTCAAAGCAATTGCATTGGGCTGTCATACGCTTGGGGAAATATGCAATAATACTGGCCTTGACAAGAGCATGGTGTCCAAATATCTTGATGTGTTGAAAGGCTTGCATATTGTCAGGGAGGAAATTCCAGTAACTGCTTCACGCAAATTCAAAAGAAGACTTTATTTGATCTGCGATCCCTACTTCAATTTCTGGTTCAGGTACGTTTACCCGAACAGGATTGACCTGGAAGCCGGCAGAAGTGAAGAAATCACAGCACTTATAAAAAAAGATTTTTCAAATTATGCGGGGCCTATGTTTGAGGTTTTGGTCGATGAGCTGATAAGGACAAAATATGTCTTAAAGCAATTTTCATTTACAGAAATCGGCCGCTGGTGGCATGGTGGCGAGGAGATAGATATTGTAGCCTTAAATGAAACAGCAAAAGAGATTGTGTTTGTAGAATGCAAATGGCAGAGCTTAAGCCACAAAGAGGCTGAAAAAGTGCTTTTTGATTTACAGGAAAAAAGCAAAAACGTTGACTGGAACATCGGAAAAAGAAAGGAATATTTTGCATTATTTGCGAAAAAAATAGAAGGAAAAGAGACTCTTAGAAAAAGCGGTTATATTCTATGGGATCTGGATGATTACTGTTGATATATCGAAAAATTAGATTCGTTTTCCTATTTTACGAACTCACTCTCAAGCTTGAGAGAATAAAAGAATATCGCTTCGCCTTCAGGCACGTCCTTCCACAGGCTTTTATCCACGCAATCCTTGCCAAGTTCCTTTACAAGACCATCATAAGTGACCGCTGCAATTTTATCAATGTTCACGGCGATTCCCTCAAGGACACCGCTATTTGCATTTCGTACCCTGTAAACTCCCTTGTTAAATAATTTTGGGGAAATCATCGTGCTCTTTCCACGTTCTCTGGCTTCGTTTATTTTATATTCATCCATATCAAGAACGTGTCCGATCCTTTCTATTTCCAGCTTGAATGATGTTATTGTGTTCAAACCCATCAATTATGAAATATGTACATGCGTGTATTTAATGGTTATTTATCGCAAAGCAATATCTCGATTTCCATCAATTCCTCGGCAAGCCTGGAATTTTCAAAAACTTTTTTGGCATCATGCAAAAGCATTTCCTTTTTTTCGCAATATCTTGAACTGATATGGGTAAGTATCAATTGTTTCACATTTGCATTCCTTGCGACCTCTGCCGCTTCTTTTGCTGTAGAGTGTTTAGTTTCAAGCGCCCAGTCCTTAAGATCCTCTGCGAGTGTGCTGTCATGGATCAACAGGTCAGCTCCGGCGCTTTCTAATTCTATGTTCTTGCATGGTCTTGTATCTCCTGAATATACGATCTTTCTCCCGGGACGGCTTTCACCTATAACCTGTGAGGGCAGGATCGTCTTACCATCTATGGTGACAGGTTCGCCTTTTTGCAGCTTTGAGAAAAGCCTTCCAACGGGCACACCAAGTTCTATGGCTTTTTCCCGGTTGAACCGTCCGATACGTTTTTTCTCCTCCAGCACATAACCCAGGCTTGGAATGCCGTGATCTGTCGCAACAGCCTTTATGAAATAATCTCCTTTATCAATAATATCCCCATCATTCAGTTCATGGGAATTTATTACAAACCCTAGCCTGTAATAACCAAGCTGCACAAGAAGATCCACGAATTGTTTTGTCCAGATAGGACCGTAAATGTCAAGGGGTTCTTCGCGGCCATTGAAGGACATGGTCTGGATAAGCCCCGGAATACCCAGGAAATGGTCTGCATGGAAATGAGTAATGAATATGGAACTTAGCTTCATGCCTGTCTTTGCGCACATCATCTGCTTTTGTGTCCCCTCGCCGCAATCAAAGAGCATCATATCACCTTCCCGGTTTATGAAAATGGAAGACGGATTACGGTCTGGCGTGGGAAGCGTTCCTCCAGTGCCAAGAAAAGTTACGGAAAACATGAGATGCTTAATTGTGCCGGGGATTTAAATAGGTCACTTATTTTGAGGTGGTTCAGGAAAAACAAAAAAGATGAAGGTCCGCAATGAAAGCATTTTCCAGATGATAATTTTATATCTGGAAAAAGATTCTTCATCGTCAGTGAGTTATCATTTTTCTCTCTACCCATGGTAATATGTAGGTTCTTCCTTTTTCTTCTGTGCCTGCTGGAAATTGATAACAGGAATAGGCATGGATGGGGGAAGACCCAGCGACTTTGAGATGAGGAGAGCAAGAGGAGCAAGGTTTGCAACCATTGTATTTGCAAGCTCGTTCTGGATATCGCCCGGCGCTTTTCCGGCGTCCCATTTTTCTTTCAGGTCTTTTAAGTCCTCGTCGCTGTAATAATCCGATGATCCTTCAAACCTGATGTGGCCGATATTGGGGCTCAGGTAATTGATAGCAAATGTATATTCCACCCTCAATACTGATTTTTCCCCGAATGGGGTATTTTGCGAAACGAGTGAGGGATTTTTAAGATTAACATCGTAATTTATATTGATATTCTTATACTTTCGAATATCCTCAGAGGTTGAATAAACCTTTGATTCCACATTTGTAAGCTGGAAGTTTAAGATCATGTTTTCTCAGGTTTATTATGCTATTTGGGATATTAAATCATTCCCATCTCACAATAATTCTTCAATCTCTTTAAAATCCACCCTTGCAGTAGAATCCAGTGTTAGCGGGGTTACTGAAATATGCCCTTTCTTCATCACCGCTTTTACATCAGTTCCTTCTTCTGCATCCCTGATAAGATCGCCATTTATCCAGTAGTACGGCCTGCCCCTCGGATCAAATCTTTCTTCCACGCCCGTAATAAATATCTTAGGCGCGAGGCGGGTGATCTCGATTTCTGTATCCATGCTTGCATGTTTTGGTATGTTGATGTTGAGCAGGTCCACGCCGTGCGGTAAACCCTTACTTATCACTTTTTTTGCGATCCTGTTAACGATCTTAACTCCCACATCAAAATCATAATTATATTCGCGGTGGTCATCGAACTTATCACCCTCATCGATTACCTGTATAGATGCGGCAAGCGCAGGAATTCCATAGCTTGCAGCTTCAAGGGCTGCGCCGATCGTACCGCTTGTAGTAACTGTATCCGTGCTGATATTCTCTCCTATATTGAAACCTGAAAGAACAAGGTCTGGATTCTCTTTTAATATCGAAAATAAACCTATTATGACAGAATCGGTAGGAGTTCCAGCAACTGCGTATGCTTTGAAACCATTAACATTTGCCTCCGACACCCGAAGCGGTTCAAATATAGATATACCACGTCCAACACCGCTTTTCTGCGTCGAGGGTGCGACGACCGTTACTTCCCCAAGGTCGCAAACGCTATCATATGCAGCTTTAAGTCCGGTGGAATATACTCCGTCATCATTGGTCAATAGGATCTTATTCATTGCAAGCAAATAGTCCTTAGATAAAATAAATCTGTGGTTTTTTCTTTTTCTCCAGAAATCTATAAGAATGATGGGGTTGTATGCACAGAAAAAAATGGAGATAACTAAATATGGGAAATATTAGACAAGGATATGTTAAATCATTAACAGCCCAATTACTTGAAAAACACAATGATGCTTTCAGCCTGGATTTTAACCAGAACAAGGAAAACGTCACCAAATACACAGACGTCGAAAGTAAAGTTATTCGAAATCGAGTGGCTGGATATATAGTAAGACAGTTAAGAGTCAAGGCCACAAGAAAGAGATAAATATCTATGATACGCGGTGTTCTGCCAGCCCTTATTACTCCTTTCACAAAGGATAATAAGGTTGACAAAGAAGGTCTGAAGCAGAATATCGGTTTTCTGATCGATAACGGTATTTCAGGAATAGTTCCCTGTGGAACCACAGGTGAATCCGCGACCCTTTCGATCGAAGAACATGAAAAGGTCATTGAAATTGCGATAGAATGCTCCACAGTCCCGGTAGTTGCGGGAACTGGTTCAAATAATACCACTGAAGCGTTAGAGCTGACACGTTCTGCAATGGATGCTGGCGCGGATGCAGCTCTTTTGATAACTCCTTATTATAATAAACCAAATGACCGGGGAATGCTTGCGCATTTTAAGAAGATAGCAAATGAAGTTGACATTCCAATAATACTCTACAATGTTCCATCGCGAACCGGCATAAATCTCAAGCCTGAAGTTGTGGCAGAACTTGCAAAAGAGAGCAATATAATCGGTGTAAAAGAAGCAAGCGGCAACCTTGACCAGGTAACAAGGATACTTGAGATGACACAGGATGAGGATTTCGAGGTTATCTCCGGTGATGATGGATTGACACTTCCAATAATGGCAATAGGCGGAGCCGGTGTAATTTCAGTGGTGGCCAATGTCGCCCCGAAACTTACGGTTTCGATGGTTGAGGCGTTTCGCAAAGGGAATCTGGAAGAAGCAAGAAAATTACATTTGAAACTTGCCCCGCTCATACGTGCAGTCTTTTTAGAAACAAATCCCATCCCCATCAAAAAGGCAGTTGAACTTATCGGACTTCCGGCAGGGGATCTGAGACTTCCTCTTGCATCCATGAGTGACGATAATGAGCGAAAGTTAAAAACTGCATTAAATAATCTTCATCTAATAAAGTGATAATATGATAAAAATAGCTGTCACCGGCGCCTGCGGGAAAATGGGCGGGCTTATTATTGAAAATGTCCTGAAATCGCAAGATATGAAACTTGTGGCAGCCATTGATGTCACAAATATCGGCAAGGATATTGGCGAAGTTATGAGGATCAAAAACCTTGGCGTAGCAGTAACAGATGCAAAGGATATTGATACTGTCCTGAAAAAGTCAAAACCCGATGTTCTTATTGATTTCACGATAGCCCATGCTGCCGTGAATAATATAACCGCATCAGCTAAGAATAAGGTAAATCTCGTTGTTGGAACGACAGGTTTTACGCCTGAACAGCGCTCAACAATAGATAAAGCGATAAAAGACAACGGCATAGCAGCCGTTATTACACCTAATTTTTCAATTGGCGTGAATGTTTTCTGGGGTTTGCTCGCAGAAGCAGCAAAACGTCTTGATGATTACGATATTGAAATAATAGAAGCTCACCATAACCAGAAAAAGGACGCTCCAAGCGGTACAGCAATGAAGGCGGCAGAAGTTATATCACAGACTCTTGGCGGGAAAGAGTTTGTATATGGAAGAAAAGGTCTTGCCCCACGGCATAAAGAGATCGGCATCCATGCAGTTCGCGGCGGAGATATCGTGGGAGATCATACGGTACTCTTTGCAGGAGACGGTGAGCGAATTGAGATCAAGCACCAAGCGCACAGCAGGGCAGCGTTCGCAAAAGGGGCTGTGAGAGCCGCGGTATGGGTTTCAAAGGAACAGCCGGGCATATATGAAATGTCGGATGTCTTGGGGATTAAATAAGCTTAAGAATTCGCGATCCTATAATACATATTAGAAAGGTTGAGTTCAATGGCTGAAAAAGATAATATTAAACCAAAGATACTGGTTGATTGCGTGGGACTCTATTGCCCTATTCCGATTTTTAATACGACGACTGAAATGGAAAAAATAGAACCGGGAGAGGTCCTTGAAATGGTCACAGGAGACCCGGCTGCCGTCCAGGATATACCACGATGGGCAAAAAGGGCTGGGCATAAATTATTGAAACTCTCCCAGGAAGGAGAAGAGTACCATTTCCTGATCCAGAAAGGGAATTAGATTTTTTATTTTTAGTCTTCGACTAAACCATATTTTACTGAAACAATTTGAATTTTCTGGAATCTATCGCTCAATGAAACGAATATTAAGCGCAGATGGGTGTGTACGACATATCCGCGAAAATCCGCGCGATCAGCGTCAACCGTTGTGCCAGTTGACGTCGCCCAACCGTCAAGTCAGTTGACGACGTGCACACGTATGCTAGCGCGCACTGGCATACGTGGACGCGTCCTCAAGGGGGCGCAACCCTTGACGTATGGCTCTCGCCATACGTGGATATCCTCATCATCCGCGCAATCCGTTTTCCTCCCAGTAAAGGCAGCGTCTTTTCATAACTGATAGCAACGATTGTGGCAAAAGAAATCCTTTGATTGCTCTCGATGTATCAATTAATTTTCCTTCTCCAGGTTCCTGATATTGATGAATGTGGCATTATCCAGCCATTATATTTCAATTTGGAATTAGATTTGATAGGAGGATTTGGAACACCGATAAGAACTTCCTCGATCTTTGTCTCAAAATCATCCCCTAACTGTAATTCAAATGTTGCACCTTTTGTATATGAAATGAATTCATAAGTCCATAGATCAAAAACAGGCACAATTCCCTTTACTTCAAAAAAAAGCTCTATGAACTCTTTTGGAGGGATCTTGATATTAAAATATGCATTCAATTTCAGGATCTTATTCCCATCGCTTTGACTTATTATCTCATAAACAACGTATAATCCGGGCTTGATTTCCTTTTCATTTTTTGAATTATTCGGTCTGCAATTTTCAAGATCAAAATCATTTCTCTTTATGTAAACGGGCTCAAGTGGTGTAAGATTCTTATTGCACGCGTATCCGCTTATTTCAAAAGAAGTAGAGAATTTGAAAGAAATATCCTGGTATTTGTGAATATTCTTCAGGATATCCTCCTCTTCTTCGGTGGTTAATCCCGGAACATCAGAATCGAAAAATGCAACAAGACCATCCCTGTTTATCAATTTTGAAGTCCCCCCAACTTTTGCCTCATTTTTGGCCATATAATCATATATCCTGTTCAGGATAATCTTGTCATTTTCACCTTCCACTTCGCCTTCTTTCTTGAAGATTATTGAAAGATTGGACAATCTCGGCTCTTCTGCCAATTCAAGCAAACCATGTTTTTCATACAAAGAGTATATTTCATCATCTATATGCTCATATTTATTTAAATTTCGTATTCCTTTTAAAATAAACCCGATCAATTCATTCCTTGTGAAATGCCTGTCTATTATTTCATCTATGATGGATCTTGATACATCTTTAACCATCAACGCAAGAGGATGCTCTTCCAGGACATAAACAACAAAACCTGAAAGTATAAAAGCTTCGCCGACTTTGCCAGAAAGCTCAATAATAATGTTCAGAATATGTGAAATACCAGTCGGCTGCGAAGCAGGAATCATTTCTTTTGCAAGTAGTGAAAGGAGCAAAAAGATAATACCGGTCAGCCCTATTTTGACCGCTAAACTCCTGCGTTTTTCAAACAGGTCTTTGAATATTGATTTTTTATAAGTCATTATGAGAATGTTGGATAATAGTATATACTGAAGTGGGGTGAATGCAATGATATATTCGTATTTTGAATATCAAAGAGAAATGAAAGGAGGAAAGATACTTGGAATAAATGCTTTGGATGAATTAATTATTCTCAATCTGTCCAGTAAAAGATAGGTAGGAATCTTGCATTTCTTTCCCCTTTCTCTTCCTGTCTTTCAGTAATTCTTTCAGTCTTTTCTCGTATCATTTTGTTTTTGTTTTGAGTCATGATTACGGTTTCCTTACTTACTTAAATAACCTTAATCAATATAAATACTGTGACAATTATTTGAGTTTATTTTATTGTTTAAAGGTACATGGAAGTATATTTTCGTTTTTATTAGTTTTTATGCAGATATAATAAAATAAAAAGATAGATTATCCCTTTGATTGTGAGAAGATATACGAAACTCTGGGATATTGCATCTAGAGGTCGTTTTCAGATAGCGATCTCGTCAGAATTGTATTTATAGTCAAGAACCTAATTTATTTCACAAAATGCCAAACACTTTGCGCTCTTTGCGTCCTTTGCGGTGCACGATTTTTTTCACCGCAAAGAGCGCAAAGATAGTTTGAATTGTTTGGTATTCAACTATAATTGGAGCCTTTTGATTCATGAGCAGTTTCCTGCAAGTTGAAAAAATGTATGAAAAAAAGATGGAAAATTACTTTATTTTTTTGATTATTTCATCAACCATCCTGCTTGATTTTGCATTTCCTCCGAGGTCGTAAGTCAGGTATTTGCCCTCGGAGATCACGTTTTCAGTAGCCTTGAATATCGCTTCCGAATTCTTTTTCTCACCCAGGTAATCAAGAAGCCACGCACCTGCAAGTACTGTCGCCACCGGATTTACCTTGTCCAGTCCCGCATATTTCGGGGCAGAACCGTGTGCTGGTTCAAACATCGCATACTTGTCACCAATATTGGCTGAATAGATAAGACCAATGCTTCCCACTAGCGCAGAACACTCTTCGCTCAATATGTCCATAAAGAGGTTCGTAGATAGCAGGACTTTCTGGTTGAATATCTGCGGGTTTTTGATAAGCTGCTGGGCAATGTTATCGATATGATATTCCTCAAGCTCGATGCCAGGATAATTCTTGGAGACCTTTTCGACTTCCTCAAGGAAAGTCCCGCATGTCATTTTGAGGATATTGCTCTTATGGATCGTCACAACACTCTTCCAGTTGTGCCTTTTTGCTTCCTCAAATGCGTATTTTGCTACATTTCGGCAGGCAGGGCGCGTAATCTTCCTGATGGCAATAAAAACATCATCCGTAAGCTGGACTTCCTTTCCGAAATAAAGCCCCTCCGTGCCTTCTCTTACGCAAACAAAATCAACATCTCCCAATGGTTTCTGAGTGTTTGGGAATGTTTTGATCGGCCTGACATTGGCATAAAGATTGAGCTTCTGCCTGATCGATACTGCGACACTTTTTGGCGAACCGGCACCGCCAGGGGTCGTTGTGGGGCCCTTAAAACCAGCATCGGTATTTGCAAGCACATCCCATGTTGCTTCCGGGATCAAAGAATCCCCGCCATTTTCTTTCCACCACTGCTCTCCCCCTTCACACATTATGAACTCAACTTTTGTGCCGACAGCTTCTGCTACCCTGAGCATGCTGTTAACTAGTTCAGGTCCTACACCATCGCCTTTTATGACTGCTGCTTTCTTACTCATGACCTCTTCATTATTCTGAACCACTATTAAATTTATCCAGGTACATTTTCAAAGATATCAATGACAACGTTGTTGAAATAATATCTTTCCAGCTGCCGTTGTCTTCCTGTTTTCCAAGAAGCCAGGCGATCGATGGCGTAATCTCTTGCTCCCCTATCCCGGAAAGGATCAGGGCCTGGATAACGAGGTTGCTTGTAGCGATATATTTCCAGCCCCCGTCCTCTCTCTTTGAAATAAGCCAATTTGCCCTGCCTTTAATAAAATCCCCGTATCTGGTTTTGTCCTGCTTTGAGAGGGCAGTGATTATGAGGCTTGTTGTTCCGGGATGCTCCCACTCCTTCCCGTAATTGCGAAACAGCCATTGGCATCCCGTTTCATTTTTGATCCCGCGATCTGCGAGGGATATGAGGGCATAAGAAGAATCAATTTCACTGTTATTCCAGTTGTCATTTTTCTGCTCTTTTTGTATCCATTGGAGTATTTCGGTTTGGATCTGCCTGCATCCGGAAAGGGCGATGCAAGCCCTTGCTGTATCATTTATGGGTGTTTCAGTTTCCCAGTATCCATCTATTCTCATGGATATCAATTTCTCAATGAGAATGGATGCTGGTTCATCCCACAAAGAGAGCGCCTGGATCGAGCGGGAGATATCCTTGACGGTTTCCGGTTCCTGTTCTTTTAACCATGCCAGTCCGCGCGAAGCTGCAATTCCAATTCCTATGGCATCAACTTGAAAATCTGCTCCTTTCAGATCGTTCGCCAGGCAATTTGATTTGCGTTTATCTGTGTTTATCTGCTGTTCCATTTTTTTAGAATCCATTACTTTCAATATACTTTTAATTTATTGATAAAACCAATGTTTATTGATTCTAAAAAGGGTTCTTGAATGAAAGGTTTATCATTAATAATCAATACAGATATTTCAAACTCTTTAGAAAGTCTTAAATATAGAATATTGAATAAACAGTCCTCTCATGCTTTCCTATCTTTTTTTAGGAATAATTGCAGCATACCTTGTCGGGTCTGTATCAGCCCTGATATTAAATAAAAAAGATCGCTTATGCACATACGCATCATTTCTTAGTGCATCTATAGCATCCATCTTCGGTATTGTTTTTTCATTTTCAGTATTATTTGGGGAGACTTTTGAATTTACAAAATCAAGCGACTTGCCTTTGACCTATGGCCTTTTTGTGGATAAATTATCAGCCTTCTTTATTCTTGTTATATCTATAACTGCATTTGCAGTATCAATCTACTCGATCGGATATGTCCGTGAATATTACGGGAAGAAAAATATCGGATACCTGGGATTCCTGTATAATATTTTCCTGCTTTCAATGATCCTTGTCGTTTCTGCAAATAATGCTGTCATGTTCCTGATAGTCTGGGAATTAATGTCCATAATATCATTTCTGCTTGTGCTTTTCGAGCATGAGAAAGAGGAGGCAAGAAAAGCAGGTTTCATATATATTGTGATGACTCATATCGGCACCGGGTTCATCATTTTGTCATTCCTGATCCTTGCAGGTTCAAGCGGAAGCTTCAATTTCAATACCTTCAATGCTGCTGCGACAACTCTGTCTCCCGGTCTTAAGGATGCAGTTTTCCTTTTTGCACTTATTGGTTTCGGAACAAAAGCCGGTATCGTTCCCCTGCATATCTGGCTTCCATATGCTCATCCCGCAGCACCGAGCAATGTTTCTGCACTAATGTCCGGTGTAATGATTAAAACTGCAATTTTCATGCTTATCCGGGTCTTTTTTGATTTCCTGGGAGCAGGCGTTGCATGGTGGGGCGTGCTGGTGTTGATACTTGCGTCCGTTTCAGCGCTTCTTGGTGTATTATATGCCCTGATGGAACATGATATGAAACGCCTTCTTGCGTATCATAGTGTCGAGAATATCGGGATCATCCTCATAGGAGTTGGGGTTTCTATGATCTTTATGGCATCGGGTCATCCTGACCTTGCAGCGTTCGGATTAATAGCCGGGCTTTACCATACGATCAATCACGCTGTATTTAAATCGCTGTTGTTCATGGGAGCCGGTTCCATCCTATATTCAACGCACACAAGGAACATAGAGGAATACGGGGGGCTTATCAAAAAAATGCCCTGGACAGCGCTCTTTTTCCTGATAGGGTCAATATCGATCTCAGCTCTTCCACCGTTTAATGGTTTTGTAAGTGAATGGCTGACTTTACAGGCGCAATTGCTCAGTATCAATCTTTCAGATAATATCACCAAAATGATCGTACTTTTTAGCGGCGCGGGCCTTGCTCTCACAGGCGCCCTTGCAGCAGCATGTTTTGTAAAGGCATTCGGAGTCAGTTTCCTTGCCCTTCCTAGAAGTGAACACGCGCAACATTCAAAGGAAGTGCCAATTCCAATGCTGATTGGAATGGGAATTCTTTCAGTGATGTGCATTGTTCTTGGAGTATTGCCTTTTTATTTCATCAGGATAATTGATTCCATATCTTCACCGCTTGTGGGTGTGAGCATAATTTCCCGGATAGATGCAAATCTATCGATCTCAACGCTGTCAGCTTTTCCCGCAACCATTTCGACTACAGCCATTGCTATTCTCGTTTTTGTGGTTTTGCCGCTTCCGGTAATCATGTATTTGCTGTTGAAGCGCACCCCAACCCCGAAATATGAAACATGGGGCTGTGGGCAGCCCATCTCAACCGGAAGAAATGAATATACAGCTACCGCATTTTCAAAGCCTTTCCGCATGTGGTTCGGAGGGATCTTCAGGCCTCGAAGGGAGATACAGACTACCTATTCAGATTCGCCCTTCTTTAAGGAGAAAGTGATATTTTCATCTGAGATCGAGCCGATATTTGAGAGATTTTTGTATAATCCAGTCGTTTGGCTGGTTGTGACCGTATCGCGATACATGAGGATAATACAGACAGGATATCTTCAGACTTATCTACTCTATATACTTCTCACGCTTGTGATATCATTGATATTTGTGGGAAGCGGGGGATGACGTGGATCTACCCGATATTGTTGTCCCTGGAAATCCATACGATTGAATAATCTGGTATTGTACCTGGGAAGCATTTGGATCTTGCATTAAAACTGACCAAAAATGAGCCATTTTTTATCATCCCACCTTACAACTGCTACTACTTTCATTATCATATCATAAAAGGTGGGAGGAATATAAACACCGAGGACAAATACAAACACAACCAGTATCACCATCGCACCCAGCGTCCACCTGCTCACTTCACCCGGAGTTATTCCTGGTTTTGGGTTTCCGAATATCATTTTACTGAGGTTATAGAAAAAACCTGCGAAGATCATTATTATAAATAGCAAGAATAATACGGAAGCGATGATATGTCCCTGGAGGAATCCCGCCCAAAGTATAATGAATTCACTGATAAATAAGCTAAATGGAGGTGACCCTGTGATCGCAAGACCACCTATTAGCAGCATGGCTCCTGTTACAGGCATTGATTTCACGACCCCGCTCACTTTACCTATCTCTTTTGTCCCATGTTTAAGATGAACGTTTCCCGCACCAAAAAACATGAGTGATTTTGTCATTGCATGGTTGAACATGTGAAGAAGCGCCCCAAAAACCCCAAAAGTACCTCCAAACCCTATCCCAATAGCGATAATTCCCATGTGCTCTACGCTACTGTACGCAAGCATTCGTTTGTAATCTTCCTGCAAGATTATGAAAGGCATTGCAATTCCAAGTGATAGGAGCCCAAATACTATCAGAAGATTGCTGGTGAATTCTATGCCGGTTGACTTTGTTGCGATTGAATAGAATCGAATGATACCGTACATAGCGCAATTCAAGAGAACTCCAGAAAGCAGCGCACTGACAGGACTTGGAGCTTCGCTATGCGCATCTGGAAGCCATGTATGCATTGGTGCAAGACCTGCTTTTGTTCCGTAACCAATAAGGATAAAAATAAACGCGAGCTTCATTATAGTCGGATCAAACTGGTCTGCAACCTTGATAAGTGAAGTCCAGTTAAGAGCATCTCCTGATTCACCCATTATTTTGACAGCACCATAATATGTGAGAATGGTACCCAAAAGGGCAAACGTTATGCCTACCGTGCATATTGTCATGTATTTCCAGGCTGCTTCCACCGAGGATTTTCTTAAATAAAGGATTAACAATAGAGTCGAGACGAGCGTTGTCATCTCGATAGCGATCCAGAGTCCGAGATTATTGGTTACGCCTACAAGAAGCATTGTAAACATGAACATATGGAAAAGTATATAATAGAGTCTCAATTTTTTTAAATCCAAAATGCCATGTTTGAATTCATGCCCCATGTATCCAATAGAATAAATTGAAGCCACAAAGCCCACAATGGAAACGATCAGGACGATGAAAGCGCTGAACATATCAGCGAACAATGTATTTGTCCATTCCATTATGATACCGTTTTGGTATACGTATTTCACAAGGTTCAATCCTAATATGAGCGTTACCGTAGAACCTGTGAGGCTTACTGCCTCAATTTGAGTCTTTGATCTGGTCAAAAAGCATAATACCCCGGTTAATATAGGAATAAAAAGCAGATATTCGATCATATTTATCAACCTATCAGGTTTTTGAGCATGTCGGTATCGATGCTATCGAATGTCTTATTTATCCGGAATATCAGGATGCCCATAATGAGAACGGTACAAGTTTCCAAATCCTTCAGGAGTTGGACAATGGAATTACCATAAGCTGAAACCCCAGGTCCTTTCAAGAGAGCCTTAACCGCATATTCGGCAGCTTGCCGGGCCTTAAAACAGCACCAGTTATAGCTTTTACTTGAATGATCCTGCCGGGCTGAATTTAAAGTATTGGACGCTTGCGCCATCCAGCGCTCAAATTCATCTTTGTCAAACATGATTTATATAAATCATTTTGTGGATTTAAAAGGATTTCCACAAAGAGTGAGACTATTCTTACCTGTGATCCCTGATTTGAAAGCCCTCCATTTTTCCTCCATCTCTCATCAATAATCAATATATATCATTTCTTTTTATTAGGAAATCTTAAATACAGAAACAAAGATGATACGGGGTTCTGTTGTTCATTAAATTAAATAATTAAAGAAGGCTGGGATTTAATATTTTAGATACAAATGGATTTGCAGTTAAATTCGCGGGATAAAAACGATATTTTTTGGTGATTATGTCAGTGGATTATTTGTTCTTCGGGATTATCGCGTTTTATTTAATAGGCGCCGTATCGGCTGTTATTCTTAATAAGAAAGATGCCATCTGTGCTTATACTTCTTTCATTAGCGCAGCAATCGCAGCGCTCCTGGGTATCATATTCTCAATTTCAGTAATTTTCGGTGATACATTTTCGTACAATCTTTCAGGAGGATCATACCTGAAATTTGGCTTTTTTGTTGACAGGCTCTCAGCATTCTTCATTCTTGTTATATCCATCTGCGTCTTTGCAGTATCGATATACTCAACAGGATATGTCAGGGAATATTTCGGGAAAAAGAATATCGGCTACCTGGGTTTCCTGTATAACATATTTATTATTTCAATGATACTTGTAGCATCTGCGGATAATGCGATAATGTTCCTGATAGTCTGGGAATTGATGTCAGTGGTATCTTATTTCCTTGTTGTCTATGAACATGAAAAACCCGAAACAAGAAAAGCGGGTTTTATCTATATCGTGATGACCCATATCGGAACAGGTTTCATCATGCTGTCATTCCTTATCTTTGTGGGAACAAGCGGAAGTTACAGCTTTGGAACATTCGCAGAAGCGGGCAAAACGATGACACCGCTCCTTAAAGACCTTGCATTCATATTCGCACTCATTGGTTTCGGGACAAAAGCAGGAATAGTCCCAATGCATATCTGGCTTCCATATGCTCACCCAGAAGCCCCAAGCAACGTGTCAGCGCTAATGTCAGGCGTCATGATTAAGATTGCTATTTTCATGTTAATCAGGGTTTTCTTCGATTTCCTTGGCGCAACTCAGGCCTGGTGGGGTTACGTTGTGCTAACCCTTGGCACGATATCCGCTATTCTTGGAATACTCTATGCAGTCGTGGAATCCGATATCAAGAGAATGCTTGCATTTAGCAGTATCGAAAATATAGGGATAATCCTGATCGGAATTGGCGCTTCCATGATCTTTTTTGCAAGCGGGAAGCCAGTACTTGCTTCGATCGCAGCAATAGCAGCATTATATCACCTGCTTAACCATTCCATATTCAAAGGGCTTTTATTCATGGGTGCAGGCTCAATTCTTTATTCAACTCATACGAAAAATATAGAAGAATTAGGCGGGCTGATAAAGAAGATGCCAAAAAGCGCAATGTTAATTCTCATCGGTGTTCTTTCGATCTGTGCTTTGCCGCCATTTAGCGGTTTCGTAAGTGAGTGGTTGACTTTCCAATCGCTGCTCCTGGGTTTCAATCTGAATGAAACATTCCCTATGATAATATTATTTATCAGCGCCGCAGTCCTTGCATTGACCGGAGCGCTTGCAGCTTATTGTTTCCTCAAATTCTTCGGTATAGGGTTCCTGGCTCTTCCAAGAAGCAAGCATGCAGAGCATGCAAAGGAAGCAAATACGCCAATGCTTATAGGAATGGGGATATTTGCATCTTTATCGGTATTACTCGGTATATTACCATTTTATGTGTTGCCCGTACTAGAAAGGATTGCAGCCTCATTTACAGGGAACCTTGAATCGTTCACCTTCGCAAATTTCGCAACATTCGCCATCCCATCCAGTATGATCTCTTTATCGACCCCCATTATCCTTGCTTTAGTATTCATTTTTATGCTTATCCTGTCCCTGATCCTGTTCTTAATTAACAGGAAAAAGCAGCCAGTATATGAAACATGGGGTTGCGGACAACCAGTATCTACATCAAGGAATGAATATACGGCTACAGCGTTTTCAAAACCAGTGCAGATGTGGTTCAAGAACCTTTATCGGCCGGCCAGGGAAACAGAAGTTACATATTCCACATCCCTATACCTGAAGGAATCCTTCAAATTCGAGTCCAAAATTGAACAGGTGATAGAACGATACTTATACGAACCAGTTGTTGGTTTTGTCATTACAAGATCACGAAAACTATTGGTAATCCGAACTGGAAGCATCCATACATACCTGGGTTACATTTTTGGTACATTAGTTATACTATTCATGTTCGTTATAGCAGGAGGCAGCTCATGATAGCGGCATTACAGTCTGCGATTTTGCAGATAATCATAATTCTTGCATTTTCACCGCTAATAAGTGGAATTATAAAGAAAGCAAAAGCATTTTTCCAGATCAGGAAGGGGCCCAGTATATTCCAGCCATATTATGATATTGCAAAGCTCTTCAGGAAAGATTCTGTAGTATCACAGAATGTATCCTGGATATTCCATGCAGCTCCAATTATATCATTCGCTGCGGTCATGACAGCCGGTCTTTTAATACCTATCTACATTACTTCGCTGCCACTTGGTTTTGCCGGTGACCTGATCGCTGTAGTTTATCTTTTTGCACTCGCCCGCTTTTTCACAGCTCTAGCCTCGCTTGACGCAGGGAGCTCATTCGGTGGCATGGGTGGAAGCCGTGAGATGTTCGTGGCAGCCATGGTAGAACCAGCTTTGATGCTTTCGATATTTGCAGTTGCGCTTAATGTAGGTTCCACTAATTTGAGCTATATTTCCCAGACCTTATCGGGTATGGGCATGGATGCGTTATCGCCTTACCAGATACTGGCATTTGTGGCACTATTTATAATCGCGATAGCAGAAACAGGACGCATACCCGTTGATAATCCGTCCACGCATCTTGAACTTACCATGATCCATGAAGCCATGATCCTTGAATATTCGGGAAAACAACTGGCGATCGTAGAACTTGGAGCCATGGCCAAGCAATTACTTATATTTTCATTGATCGCGAACATATTCTTCCCATGGGGCATAGCATCGGCAGGTTCAGGAATATCAGCGCTTGTATTGGCCCTTCTCGTTTATATGTTAAAGATAGTTATCATCGGGTTAGCGATGGCTGCGGTTGAGACCTCAACTGCAAAATGGAGACTATTCAGGCTTCCGGACCTGTTATCTATTTCCCTTATGTTCTCATTCCTTGCACTTGTTTCATTTATTATTGTTAAAGGAGGATAAAAAAATGGCTGAGATTGTTTTTGGATCTAATACTATGCAGTTGCTCATTGCTTTGATACTTGTTTCTACTTTTATGATACTGGGATCAACAAGGCTTTATTCATGTGTCAGGGCTTTTGGTATCCAGTCATTCCTGCTGGCATGTGTCGCTGGTATTGTCGCATATTCGACAGGTAAAAACGACATATACATTATAGCAGTACTTACTCTTCTATTCAAATCGATAGTCATTCCGTATTTCTTAATATACATCATACGCGAAATAAAAGTTAAGAAGGAAATTGATCTTTATGTCAAGATATCGCCATCTCTCATAATCGGTGGAGGGCTTGTTGTAATTTCATATTACCTGATACGATCTATTAATGTCATATCAGAACTTTCAAGCTTTGCACTTTCCGCTTCAATGTCCCTTGTTTCAATCGGGCTTTTTATTATGATCAGCAGGAAAAAAGCCATCATGCAAATGATCGGGATACTGATTATGGAAAATGGTCTTTTCCTTGGTGCGATATCCCTGACATACGGTATGCCGTTGCTTGTGGAACTTGGAATCTTCTTCGATGTGCTCATAGCTGTCCTGATAATGGGAATTTTGATATTCAGGATAAATAGAACCTTCGAAAGTGTTGATACATCCATACTAAAAAATCTAATAGGTTGATCCAAATGATCGAATATCTTCTTCTTTCTCCCATCATAACAGGCATATTATGCTATTTTACAAGAAGCCGCAAGCAGGTTGAAACCATAAGTATCCTCGGTTCGACGATCACGCTTATCCTTGGTTTAACACTTGTTCTGGATGTATACAGGAACGGCATCATTGTCACATGGCAGAATGCACTTTTTGCGGATGCATTCAGTGCGTATATAGTCCTTATCGTCTCGATCATCAGTTTTGTATCATCGATATATTCTATCGGATATATGGGATATGAGATAGACCATAATGTAATTGACCTGAAAAGATTGAAAATGTATTATGTCCTGTTCCATTTTTTCGTGTTCACAATGCTCCTGGTAGGGGTTACAAATAACCTTGGACTCTGGATCGCAATCGAGATGACAACACTTGTGTCCGCGCTTCTCATAATCTTTTATTCAAATAAAGCCTCGGTCGAGGCTGCCTGGAAATACGTGATAATATCAACTGTAGGCATAACCTTTGCCCTGTTTGGCACAATACTTACTTATTACGCAGCCGTAAAGATACTGGGAGAAACAGGGAATGCACTTAACTGGACATCGCTTATTGCAGTCGCAGGACAGTTTGACCCCATGATAATGAAACTCGCATTCATTTTTATTCTTATCGGATATGGAACAAAAGCAGGTCTTGCTCCAATGCATACATGGCTTCCGGATGCATACAGCGAATCCCCAACCCCTGTTGGTGCACTTCTATCAGGAACGCTTGTTAATTGCGCTATGTACGGAATAATCAGATTCTATTCAATAGCTACTAAATCAACAGGTACAGAATTCACAAGCAATTTGCTCATTATTTTTGGGCTGTTGTCCCTCGGTATAGCTGTACCATTTATAATCCTCCAGGAGGATTATAAGCGTCTCCTTGCGTATAGCAGCGTTGAGCATATGGGAATTATCGCATTGGGTATAGGATTTGGAGGAGTTTATGGGATTTTCGGGGCAATACTTCACATGTTCAATCATGCAATGACAAAATCACTCATGTTCTTTAGCGCAGGAAATGTTCTTCTCAAACATGGTACAAAAGAGATCGAAAAAGTCAGCGGGATAGTAAAAACAATGCCTGTGACCGGAGCTATTCTGTTAATCGGGGGGCTTGCGATAACAGGGTCACCTCCATTTGGCATATTTATCAGTGAATTTACTATACTTTCAGCGGGATTTTTCCAGGGACATATTATCGCATCCGTATTATTCCTGCTATTTATAATAATGATTTTCGCAGGTTTTTTCTATAACCTCAGTAAAATGACTTTCGGAAATCCAAAGCCAGGAGTAACTCCTGGTGAAGTGAGCAGGTGGACGCTGGGTGCGATGATGATATTGGTGGTGTTCGTAATTGTCCTGGGTGTCTATATACCTCAAGACTTCATTCAAATGATACACAATGTAGTAAAAGTTGTGATGTGACACTATGAAAACTGAGATCATAGATACAATTAAGAAAGATTTTCAGGAGAACATTCTTGAAGAATCGATATCATACAACGAGATTTATCTCACAGTAAAAAAAGAATCAATAGTGAAATTATGCGATCGGATCTATTACCATTTCGATTTACCCCTTGTTTCGATATTTGCTACTGATGAGAGAAATATTAATGGATTTTTCAAGATCCATTATGTTTTTTCGATCGATAAAAATGATGCCTTTATAATTCTAAGAATAAACGTAGATGGGAAAAATCCCGGATATCCATCAATTACGTATAAGATAGCGGCGGCAAACTGGTATGAACGGGAGATGCAGGACATGTTCGGTCTTGTGCCGCAGGGGCATCCCGATCCGAGAAGGCTTATGAATTTTGAGGATTGGCCGGATGGAGTTCATCCCCTCAGGAAAGATTTTGATATCAGAACAAAACCACCCCGTGTCAATGGTGAATATATTTACCGCCATGTCGATGGTGAAGGAGTTTACGAGATACCTGTAGGACCGGTTCATGCAGGCGTAATCGAACCAGGGCACTTCAGGTTCAGCGTGGCAGGAGAACCTATAATCAATCTTGAAATAAGGCATTTCTATACTCATAAAGGTGTTGAAAAATTGTTTGAGAACATCTCGATAGACAAAGCCGTATTTCTTTCTGAAAGGATTTCCGGCGATAACTCAGTTGCTCATGCAGTCGCATTTTGCCAGGCTATGGAAAAAATAGCCGGGGTCAATGTACCTCCCCGTGCGAGATTTATAAGGACGATACTTCTTGAACTTGAACGCATATACAACCATCTCGGAGATATCGCCGGGATCGCAACAGATGTGGCTTTTGCATTCGGCGCTGCTCATGCGAATAAACTTAAGGAAGAAGTATTGCAATTAAACGAGCGTGTAACTGGCAGCAGGATGCTCCGGGGCATGAACGCTATCGGCGGAGTCAGGCGTGACATAGGTGATAAGAAAGATGAGATCCTTCAAAAGTTGTCCATAATACAGCGGGATTTCAGGAAATTGATGGAAAATTTCACTTCGACACCTTCGCTTATGGACAGGATCGAAACGACGGGACGAATTTATCCTGATACTGCAAAGGGATTGCATGTAGTGGGACCATCAGGACGGGCATCCGGGCTGGACAGGGATACAAGACGCGATCATCCTTATGCAGCATACCCTGAATTCAATTTCAAAGTGCCGGTTCTCAAAGCTGGCGATGTACTTTCAAGAACGATCGTGAGGGCAGATGAAATATGTGAATCCGTAGCATTGATAGAACAGGCGCTCTGGGCTCTTCCTGAAAGAGAGACCAGGGTAAATGTCGAAAAGATCCCCGACGGTCATGCGTTTGGATATACTGAATCGCCAAGAGGTGAAACCATTTACTGGGTCAGGACAATTGGAAACAGGATAGACAGATGCAAGGTTCGCGACCCGTCTTTCTGTAACTGGCTTGCTATCGAGTATGCCGTGCTTGATAATATCGTTCCTGATTTCCCGATCATAAACAAGAGCTTGAGCTTATCATACTCAGGCAATGACATGTAGGTGAGATAATGTTTGAGATAATTAAAAAAACCTTACAGACAGGCTGCCAGACTACGAAATATCCCCAAACGCCTGATTTCGCGCCTCAGGGGTTTCGCGGAAAACCCGAATTTATCGCTGAAAAATGCACCTATTGCGCAGATTGTGTGAAGGTTTGTCCTGCGGGTGTCATATGGCTCTCAGAAAAAAGCGGTGAAAAAACTCTTTCATTATCCTGCTGCGGTTGTATATTCTGCGGACGATGTGAGGAAGTATGCAAACCAGGTGCCATTAAACTTACCCAGGAATATGAACTTTCAGCAAAGAAAAAAGAGGATCTTATATCAAGCATCGGAAGGAAGTTATGACTGTTGAAGACGAAATTGAGATCATGGGACAGCGCATGAATGACAAGATCAGGAAGATCTTTGGGCGATCCCTGCATATCCGTGAAGTTGATGCCGGCTCCTGCAATGCCTGTGAGGTTGAAGTGAACTCTCTCTCAAATCCAATTTATGATATCGAGCGATTCGGTTTGCATATTGTGGCATCCCCCCGCCATGCAGATATGCTGCTTGTCACCGGTTCTGTGACACGGAATATGGAACTTGCACTTCTTAAGACCTATAATGCCACGCCATCACCCAAGCTTGTTGCCGCGATGGGTTCCTGCGCCTGCAACGGGGGCATATTCGGGGAAACATACGCAAGTGGTGGCGGTGTTGATAAATTCATTCCGGTTGATGTTTATATACCAGGGTGCCCTCCAAGACCGCAGGCTGTGATCTTTGGCATCATGGTAGTTCTTGATAAACTTGAACAGAAGATCGGGAAGAAAGAGGTATGATCATGACAAAATATGAAATTCTTCTTGCCACAGATGGCAGTGAATGCGCACGAAAAGCAGAGATCGCAGCCATGAAAATCACAAGATCATATAATATCAGGATGGCAGCGATATTTGTTGCAGTAGCGAAGAAAGATTCCCAACGCGAAGAACTTATTGCCAGGGGTGAAGAGGTGTTAAAGCGCGTTGTGGAAACGGGAGCAGATATGGGAATTGATATCCATAAGATCCTTGTGGGTGTCAGCATGCAGCGGATGCCAAAAAAAGGAGCGCACGCCGAGATTATTGCTCATTCTATCCTGGAAGCCGCCGGGAAATATAGGGTTCATACGATCGTCATGGGCAGCGAGGGTGAAACTGAAATAGACCCCGAGCTTGGAAGCGTTGCGCAGGCTGTCGTGGGAAAAGCAAAATGCACAGTGCTTGTAACCAGATGAAATGAGCCTGATGGACAGGATTCATTTCACGAGAATCCAGTAATTCCTGTCAAATGAATGTTTCCGACATTTTTTCCACTATCCCAACCACCTCATGAATATCCCTGATCACAATATCCGCTTCATCAAAAAGGATAGCAGGGCATGTTCCTGTCTGTTGTATCGATAGAACACTCAAATCTGCAGCCCGAAAAGCAAGTATATCGTTAATCCCATCCCCCACCATTACAACCTTATCATATTCTTCTTTTAATCTCTTCACTATCTCTTCTTTTTTCTTTGGCGTTGATATCTCATACACACATTCAAGGGGAACACAGACATTCTTAGCCAGAGGCTGTAAATTCCTTATGCTGTCGCCCGATGCGATATAAACACTTATTCCCCGCTCTGTTAGGGTCTGCATTACGGAACAGCTATTTGAATAAATTTTTCCCCCTGTGCATACGACGTATGGGATGCTTTTTGTTTCTACATCAATGATCAGCCCAACGCCCAGATAAAAAATATTCTTGCATTTTTGCTTTACCGTTGCCATCACTTCCTGGAGATCTGCCATTGTAGCATGTTGATCGTTTTTCACGACCGACAATGCTGTAATATTATCCACATGCGCTTTCGAGCAGCCTACGTCAATACTAATATTATATTTCCCGATAAAATCCGAGATCAGCATGTCTGGCGGGCAATTGACAATCTTATTTGAATCAATCTGCATTACAAGAAGCGCACAATCGGGCTTTTTGCCCACAAGTTCTGTTGAAACTATATCGTTCAGGATGGCGCCCGTTCCTATGTTCTTTGCCACCCGGTACATGCGAAGCAGGGTTCCGGCGCTGTCAAAGACTACTGCAATTTTCATAGCATACACACGTTTTTTATAAGTTATTATCTTTTCTGAGAGCGCAAGACAATAAAAATTACCCCCAAATTAGAGGAATAATCAGCGAGAATATGGTGTCTGGAGTTCGTCCAGAGTCATTTATCTGAAGGAATTATGAAAATCTCACATTTACATTAATTAACCTTTAAAAACCATCAAAAGAATTTTAATAAATGTGGGTGTTCTCATGTCTGGAGCCATAGAAGCTGTAAGAGAAGATAAAGAAGAAGTTTCTGGAAACAAAAAATAAGATTCCGAAGTTATAGATAAAAAAGTTGATCTATTTCTTCTTTCGCGTCTCTATCTCTTTCTTAAGCCAGGGACCAACATCTAGTCCGTGTATGAGTCCTTTGAGGTCATCCTTCAGGTTGGTTGGCTTTATCTTTATAAGCCATCCTTCAACGTAAGGATCTTGCTTTAAAATATCAAGGTCATCTTCGATAGTTTCATTGACCCCTGTGATTGTTCCGGTGACAGGCATAAGGAGACCACCAACCCATTTTGCAGATTCAAGTGAGCCAAACGCTTCCCCGGCTTCGAATTCATCATCTTCCATTGGAAGGTCTATGAACTCGATATTTCCTGCCGATTTTGCGCCATATGCATCAAGTCCTACCGTCACAGAACCATTATCTTCAATTTTTGCCCATGTGTGATCTTTAGTATAATACAGTTCATCCGGAAGTTTGTATCCCTCTATTTCGACCATTTTTTTTTACCTCATTCGTTGGTTATTACATTTGTTATATTTAAACTTAATTATCTGCGTATCGTTCCCGTTCTTTTGCGATCAATTTTGTATAATATTCTATTGCTTCTTCCACTTTCATTACAAGGTTTGCGCTAAATTTCCCATTGACCTTAACTATCCATTCTCCATACGGGTCACTGTTAATGATATTAGGGTCATCCCAGAGTTTTTCATTAACCGATATGACTTTCGAATCGAAAGGAAGTGATATCTGTGAAACCGCTTTTATGGTTTCATATGCAACGATCATGTCACCCTTTTTGATCGATTCGCCGACCTCGGGAAGATCAATATGGACTATTCCTTTTGACAGCGACTGCCCAAGTTCGGTAATACCTATGCTGACCTGTCCATTTTCAGGTTTCAACCATACATGGTTCTTCATATAATACAGGTCATCAGGGAACTCGAACTCATAAGCCTTCATGAAGCTTACAATCTGAAGAAAGGTATAAAATACTTTTGGCTGGAATATCCGGCAGATATTTTGATCACAGTAGACATTTATTATTATCTAACGTCTTGTTCTGGGGCTAAAGGTAATCATGGCAATTGATAGAAAAAGTTAATTCGCGATTTGTTCCGATACATCAAACACGGATCGATTCCAAGTTTGGATTTTTGCTACAAATTACATATTTGACCATTGGCGGCAAAATCCTATTTAACAAAACGGAATCTAAGATGTGTCCTGCCGCCTGGAAGTTCGACTACCTTAATTCTTTCCAATCTGATTGACCTATTGCCTGTATCTTCAAATGGCCGAAAACCAGCTTTCAGAAATAGCGGAATTATATCAATATGCAGTTCATCAGCTAATCCTGCTTTAATACATTGCAATGTGGTGCTTGCACTTCCGATAATTGTAACATTTTTGTCGACTGCGACTGCTTTTGCTTGCTGGATTGCGCTTTTAATACCGTCTGTAACGAAAGTAAAGGTTAACCTGTCAGTTTCCTTTGGATGCTTTTTGGGTACTTTATCCGTAAAAACAAATATTGGCACTTGATACTCGTAATTACCCGCAAACCAATCAGGGTCTTCCGCCATAGCAAACTCTTTAAATGCCATCACTACCGAGCCTGTAGTTTGTATGGACTCCCGTAAGACCCCGGTATTTCTCAGAGTATCGAGGTCAGGATACAGCGCGTCTACGCTACCATTGCTATCTTCGGCAAACCCGTCCAGCGATATTGTTACTCCTAAAATAACTTTTGCCATATTGATTATTTGCTCATTTCGGATAGGAGTAAATCACCATCCACTGCACTCCGAACTTATCTTCAAAGCTGCCGTAGTAGTCGCCCCATACCTGGTCAGAGATCGGCATCTCTATTGTGCCGTCAGCGGAAAGATCGTTAAATATCCTGTCTGCCTCTTCTTTGCTTTCCGGGTGGACTGAAATGTAAACATTGTTGCCCTGCGTCAGTTCCATTCCGAGCGATTCAAGAGAATCGGTTGCCATCAACACGTTGTCTTTACCAATCGGCAAGCTGATGTGCATTAATTTGTTTTGGTCATTTTTCGGGATATTTACGCCTTCCATCGGCATATCCTTGAAGCGGACAACAGAGCTGAACTCTCCGCCAAAAACGGATTTATAAAAGTTAAACGCTTTTTCCGTATTGCCCGCAAAATTGAGGTATATATTTAATTTTGTCATGGTATTTTCTCCTTAACTTTTAATGATTTGATCTTTTATTTATTGGCCCTCATATGCTTTTTTTAATTCTCCAATGTCAAACTTTTTCATTTTCAGGAACGCATTGGTAACTCGTTCCACCTTTTCTTTATCGTGGTCTCGCAGCATCTCACCCAGGATTATGGGGGAAACCTGCCATGAAACACCGAACTTATCCTTGAGCCAGCCGCACACACTTTCTTGCCCCCCATCTGCGGTGAGTTTCTCCCAGTAGTTGTCAATTTCTTTCTGGGTCTTGCATTCAACCATAAACGAGATGGCCTCATTGAAGGTAAAGTCGTGATTAAGAGCGCTATCCATGGCGGCAAATCCCTGATTCTCAAGCGTAAAGGCGGCATATTTTATTGTCCCCTCTTTGTCTGGTTCCTCGCCTTTTCCGTAACGGAGAATGTTGCCAATTTCTGAATTATTGAACACAGATGTGTAAAAATTGATCGCAGCTTCTGCTTTCCCGCACTGCTCGCCTACAAACATAAGCGTCGGAGTGATTTTCTGCTTCATCTTATGCTCGCCTATGAACATCACCTGCCACGAAAGACCGTACCTGTCCTGCGTCCATCCATATTTTTCACTGAAAGTATATTCGCCAAGTTCCATGAGCGCAGTGCCACCTTCAGACAGTTTTTCCCATACCTTATCGACTTCCTTTTTCGTATAACAGGCGACAAGAAATGATATAGCCGGAGTGAATTTGAATATCGGTCCGCCATTGATCCCAATGAATTTTTGCCCCTCAATCTCAAACTCAATGGTCATTACGGTTCCCTCTGGCAATCCGTGAATTTCGAACCCTGCTTTACTGGCCCGGGTTATCCTGCTAATCCTGGAATTTTTGAAGATAGAAGCGTAAAATTTCGCCGCTTCTTCGGCCTGGCGGTCAAACCATAGATTCGGTGTGATTTTTTGCTTGATGTTTGCCAAACAGATTCCCCCGTTAACAAGATAATTATGTGTTCGATGATATAAGGATTTTTCGCAGCTAAATAAATTCAACATAAGAGAAAAAGCTCTTTCAATGACAGCTTCTCAAATGTTTCCAGTTTATCCCACTGTATGCTATTGAAATGTGGCAGTAATCCTTGAAAAAAAATACGAATTGAACTTGCCATAATATGGGGCTGGTGAGATTTGAACTCACGATCGACGGGTCTCTCCGAAAATGCCAGGATTTTGGCAATTTAATCTTTGAGCAGCACGTTCAGTGCTCCAACGGTTCCTCATAGCTTACTGCGTCCAGTTCGCTCAGCAGACCGTTTACTCATCATCACACCCCGGTCAAACCCCGGAATAAATTCCAGAGCCTCCGGGTTTTCCGCTGGAGCCCGTCGCCATGCCGGACTAGGCCACAGCCCCTTATGGGTCGCTCATAATTCATCCGATTGCTATTAAAACTATCTAATCAT
>JAPZAP010000041.1 GCA_027460585.1 Candidatus Methanoperedens sp.
ATCACGCCTTTGATCTTGGAGCGCATTGCAATGCCTTTCTCATCAGGTTTCTGCACCTGCACATATCCTTCATCAATGGCATTCTGGAGAAGTTTTGCGCCTTTTTCTGAATTAATTTCAACAAAAGTCGCTTTTCCTACAAGGTCGCCTGTGACTCCCCAGTTGCCGCATGCGATATCTGAATTATTTGGCACTTTTATAGTGCAGTACCGGCAGCTTTCACGCCGGCCGTATCCCTTCTCTTCAAGCTCGTCAATTGTGATGGCATGTTCTTTCCCATCTTTTGTCTCAAAGATCAGTTTTCCCTTCTCGATCTCTTCGCCATGGACATCTTCAGGCTTGATCTTATACATCACTTCAAGCATCTCGCGAGTGACAACGGGATGCATCGACCCGCCGCAGTTCAATCCAACGATGAAAGTATTCTCAAGATTTATGGCATTGCGTTTCCCCTGCTCGATTATCCCGCGAACGTCGCAGCCCTTTGCGGGGAGCGCTACTTTAAGATTCCTGTTTGCGATCAGCTTTGCAAAGTGACTTGGGACAGAGTGCAATGAACCTGCTGAATTCAGGACTTCATTCACATCAGAAGTAATTATCGGGACAGCTTCGAATTCATTTATTTTCTTCAAAACAACAACGGCATCCACAAGCTTCTTTTCAAGCGCCGCTGCCAGCATGGAAGTCACAAGACCTCCTGAGCCTCCGCGCTTTCTCACGTCTTCTTTTGTTGACCATCCAACATACATTTCACCTTTTTGCATTAAGCCACCCCCTCAGGTTTCAGTGGACTTGGACCGAGTTTCTTGATCTGCGCTGTGACATCGCGGATAAAATTAGCAAATTTCTCGCCTTCGCTTGCCGATATCCAGTTGAGCTGGAGCCTCTCTTTTTCAATACCAAGCTCGTGCACAACGTTTTCAAGATATTTGTATTTTATTTTTGTTTTATCATTTCCATTAACATAATGGCAGTCGCCGATATGACAGCCTGTGACAAGCACCGCATCAGCGCCTTCAAGGAAAGCATTGAACACATGCAGCGGGTCTATTCTTCCTGAACACATGACCCTTATAATCCTCGTGGAAGCTGGCTGCTGGAACCTTCCCATGCCTGCGCTGTCAGCGCCTCCATAAGAGCACCAGTTGCAGCAGAAGGCTACGATCTTGGGTTCCCAACCATCAGTCTTTGCAGCCGCTGGGGCTGCTGCCGATTCTGCACTCATGCCGCCACCTCCTGGAACCTGAACACATTCTTGATCTGCGCAAGAAGCTGGTTATTCTTGAAGTGGCTTTGCTCAAGCGCACCTGTCGGGCAGGCTGCAACACATGTTCCACAGCCCTTACACAATGCCTTGACGACGTTCGCCTTATTTTCTTTCTCATCGAACTTTATCGCCTGGAACGGGCACATGGGTATGCAAACCTCGCATCCCACACAAACATCAGGATTTACAACTGCTGTGATGCCTTCTGTTATGGCTTTCTTGTTCTTGAGAAGAATTGTGGCGCGTCCTGCGCATGCGCTTCCCTGGGAAACCGCATATGGGATATCTTTCGGGCCTGAAGCGCAGCCAGCGAGGAATACGCCATCGATAGTAGTATCAACAGGCTTGAGCTTTGGATGCGCTTCCATGAGCATCCCGTCTGCAGCTTTTGATAACTTCAATAATTGTTGTATCTTGCCTATCCCTTCATTCGGAACAATACCAGTAGCCAATACCAGAAGATCGAATTCAAGGTTTCTTATTTCCCCTGCGAGTGTATCCTCAACTCTCACTTTGATATTCTTTGTAACAGGATCTTCTTTCACTTCCACAGGTCTTCCGCGAAGGAACTTAACCCCAAGATTTCGCGATCTATTGTATGATTCTTCATAAGCCCGGAATGGTGTCCTGATGTCGATATACATTATCGTCTGGTCGGTCTCCGGGCGCTTTTCCTTAAGAAGCTGCGCATTCTTTATCGTGACCATGCAGCAAACGCCAGAGCAATAGATATTAGTATTTTTATCACGCGAGCCTACACAATTAACAAATCCCACGCGTATGGGTTCTTTGCAGTCAGATGGACGCACGACATGGCCGCCGGTTGGCCCTGCTGCATTGAGAAGCCGCTCAAATTCCATAGCTGTAATAATATTATCATATAACCCATATCCATAATCATGGCGCGGTTCAGGATCATAGGTCTTAAAGCCAACTGCTCCTATGATAACGCCAACATTAAGATCCGTATAACTTGTCTGCATATCATAGTTTATCGCCCCGCTCGCGCACGCCTTTGCGCATGCCTTGCAGTTAATGCAATTCTCTTTGTCAATAAGAGCGCGAAGAGGTACAGCCTGCGGGAAAGGAACAAATATAGCTTTTCGTGTCCCCAGCCCCTCATTAAAGTCATATGGCACTTCGACCGGGCAGACCTCGCTGCATTTGGCACAGCCTGTGCATTTTGCAACATCGAGGTATCTGGGTTTATGCTCGACCTTCACATTGAAATTGCCCACATAACCTTCCACAGCTTTCACTTCTGAATAGCTCATTATCTTGATATTCTTGTTACGCGCCACCTCCACCATCTTTGGACCAAGGATGCATATGGAACAATCATTTGTCGGGAACACTTTATCAAAACGCGCCATCCTGCCGCCTATTGAAGGCTCCTTCTCAACAAGATAAACCTGGAAACCCATATCGGCAAGGTCAAGCGCTGATTGCATCCCGGCAACGCCTGCGCCGATGACAAGAGCTTTATCCGTAACAGGAACTTCACTTGCCTGCAATGGTTCAAGCAGTTTTGAGCGTTCAACTCCCATTCTTATCAGATCTTTTGCTTTCTCCGTGGCTTTTTCCTTCTCCCACATGTGTATCCATGAGCAGTGATCCCTGATATTTACGAATTCAAGGAAGTACTGGTTAAGCCCCATCTGTTCTATGCAGGCACGGAATGTGGGTTCATGGGTTTTTGGCGAGCAGGCTGCGACAACAACACGGTTCAAATTGTGCTCTTTTATCTTTGCCTGGATGTCGGCCTGTCCTGAGTCCGAGCATGTGAACTTATTCACGGATGTGACTTTAACACCTGGCAGCGTTCCTATGTAATCAGCTACCGCTCTGGTATTTACGACGCCTCCGATATTTACGCCGCATTCGCATACGAACACACCGACCCGTTTTTCTTCATTATCCTTTACAACAGTACCTTTGTTTTCAGTACTTTTATTATCACTCATTTCACTCACTTCCTTGAACATTAGCCGCTGACTTGTTAGCCGATGCAATTAATCTGCGTTCATCATTGCCGAAACCCTGCGGGTTCTCGACTCCGCGCACACGCTTGCCCTGCGGGGCATGCGTGGACACGCCCTCCAGAGGCGTGACTCGGGGCGCCATTATCTGCGGTTCGTTTACCGGGTTCTTGCCCAATTTCTTAATCTCTTCTGTAAAATCCTTAATAACTTCTGAAAATCGCAATCCTTCGCTTGCTGAGATCCACTCAAGCCGGAGCCTCTTATCAAGCCCAAGCTTTACAAGCGCCTTTTTGGTGTTATTGATCCTGATCTGTGCATTCTTGTTGCCGTCTATGTAATGGCAGTCACCGATATGGCATCCTGCGATCAGGACTCCATCAGCTCCTTCTCTTAGTGCCTTCAATATAAATGCAGGCTCTACCCTGCTTGAACACATGACCCTGAGTATCTTGACAGTGGGAGGATACTGGAACCGGCTCACGCCTGCAAGGTCTGCTCCTGCATAAGAGCACCAGTTGCAGCAAAATGCCAGGATATTTGGCTCCCAGCCGTTTCCCTCCTGCGCAGGCTTAACAACATCTGTTCCTGTACTCATACGGTCACCTCCACAACACCTTTTTCAAGAGAAATACTTTTGACGCCCTTTTGGAACGCATCAATAGCCTCACCGATCTCTTTTGATGAGAAATGCTGCGCCGTGATAGCGCCAGCAGGACAGGCAGCAGCACATGAACCGCAGCCTTTGCATGAAGCTGCATTTATTTTGGATTTCTTCGTAGTGTATGTGACCTCTTCAGCTTTTACAGTCACGTCATACAAGGACGGCGCATTATAAGGACAAACCGTAACGCATGTACCGCAGCCAATGCATTTTGCCTCATTAACGATAGATATAGCGCCCTCGGTTTCGATAAATTTACGTGACAGGATCGTGCACGCGCGCGACGCTGCTGCGCTTGCCTGGGAAATTGCTTCCTCAATAAGCTTTGGCGCCTGGGCGCTGCCGCACAGGAATATGCCGTCAGTCGCAAAATCCACGGGTCGCAATTTTGGATGTGCCTCAAGGAAGAATTTGTTTTTATCTAGAGGAATCTTAAAGAGCTGGTTTATTTCCTCATTTTCTCCTGCCACAAGAGGTGTGCTCAAAACGATAAGGTCTGATGCTAACTCAATATCCAGGTTAAGCATGACATCATGAACGATAACCGACCCGTTTTGCACTTTCGGCGGGTTCTCAGGTTCGTATTTTATGAAAACAACCCCAAGCTCTCTTGCGTTCCCGTAGAGCTTTTCCATCACCCCGTATGTCCTCATGTCCCGGTAAAGAACATAGACGTTTGCGCTGCTGTTTGTTTTCTTAATCCTTATCGCATTCTTGACCGCATCAACACAGCACGTTCGACCGCAATATTCACGTTCTTTGCTGCGCGCTCCCACACACTGGATCATCGTCACATTTTTGGCGCTGATACTATTTGCGAGCATTTTCTCAAGCTGCGCCTGCGTGACAACATGTGAATCCTTTCCATACTCGAATAACCCCGATGGCTCAAGGTTGCGGGCGCCAGTTGCAACAACGGCTGCGCCAAAATCAACTGGAAGTTCCTTTCCACTTGCAAGAATAGTTCCTTTGAAATTGCCAAGATAACCTTCGACCTTGATGAGTTTTGCCTCGTTTATGATCTTAATATTCTTGTTACCACTAACTTTTCCGATCAGTTCTTTTAGAACATCGGCAGGCTTCTTGCCGTCGTATAATTCAGTCATTTCGCGAAGCATTCCGCCGAGTTCTTTTTCCTTTTCGACCAATGTCACATGATAGCCATTATTGGCAATATCAAGTGCGGCGGTCATGCCAGCTACACCGCCGCCAAGTACTAACGCCTTGTTTATGAGATCGACTTTTTGCTTGTAGAGCGGCTGGAAAAGTGCAGATTTTGCCACAGCCATCTGGACAATGCCTTTTGCCTTCTCTGTGGCTCTCTCTTTCTCTTTTGAATGCACCCATGAGCAGTGCTCGCGGATATTTGCCAGTTCGAAAAGATAAGGATTAAGTCCAGCTTCGCGGCAGGTATTCTGGAATAAAGGTTCATGGGTACGCGGCGTGCATGATGCTACTACAACACGGTTAAGATCATTCTTTGAGATGGCGTCTTTTATTGTGACCTGTGAATCAGAAGAGCAGGCATACAGCATTTCCTGCGCATACGTAACTCCTGGCAGGGTCTTTGCATATTCCACGACCTGGGGAACATTTACAACGCTTCCGATATTTATTCCGCAGTGGCAAACGAATACGCCTATGCGTGGTTCGATCGATAGTTTTTTCTCTTCGGGGAATTTCCTTTCTTTGATGAGCGTCCCGCGTTCCGGTGACAAAAGGGCCGCAGCTTTTGATGCGGCAGCACTTGCCTGTGCTACGGTGTCGGGGATATCCTTTGGTCCCTGTGCAACGCCGCACACATATATCCCGGCGACACTTGTCTCAACTGGATTTTCGATACTTGTAGCGATATTTCCAAAATCATCCAGCGCAATTCCTGAAGACTTCGCAAGGGCGTGCGTTGAATCGGCAGGATCAAGGCCAATGGAGAGAACGACCATGTCGAAATTCTTGCTCACAAGGTCGCCCGTATTGAAATCTTCGTATTTCAGAGAGAGTGCATTATTTGGGCCAACAGTTACTTCTGACGGGCGGGAGTTGATGTATTTTATGCCATATTCCCTCTGCGCCCTGTTGTAGAATTCCTCGAAATTCTTGCCATAAGCTCTTATATCGATATGGAAAATAGTAATATTAAGTTCAGGATCATGCTCTTTTGCGATTATGGATTCCTTGGTGGCATACATGCAGCAAACCGAAGAGCAGTGTTTCCTGTTAATCCTGGGATTTCGTGAACCCACGCACTGTATGAAAGCAATATTTTTCGGGACTTTCCCGTCTGTTTGTTTCGTGACATGACCCTGCGTGGGGCCGCTTGCGCTCAGGAGGCGCTCGAACTGGAGTGCGGTTATGACATCAGGGTGATCGAACCTGTATTGTTTGAGCACCGAAGGGTCAAACGGCTTAAAACCAGTAGCAAGCACCACTGAGCCAACATTTAATTCTACTTCCTTATCCTTCTGTTCATAATCAACAGCTTTCGGGCCGCATACTTTCTTGCACATGCCGCATTTGCCTTTTGTAAGATATATGCAATGCGCAGCATCGATAGTCGCAACCCGGGGTATTGCCTGTGCGAACGGGATGTAAATGGATTTACGCCTGGCCATGCCTGCATTATATTCATCCGCCACTTTGGAGGGGCATTTTTCTGTGCATGAGCCACAGCCAGTGCATTTTGTCTCATCGACATATCGGGCTTTACGTATCACTTTTACTTTGAAATCACCGGCTTTGCCAGTTATGGATTTGACATCGCTGTATGAGAGTAATTCAATATTGGGATGGCGCGCGGTCTCCACAAGTTTCGGGGAGAGTATGCACATGGCGCAATCGTTTGTCGGGAATGTTTTGTCAAGCTGGGACATGACGCCGCCTATGCTTGGTCTTGATTCAATCAAGTAAGTCTTAAAACCGCTGTCAGCAAGGTCAAGGGCTGCCTGTATTCCTGCTATTCCCCCGCCGACTACTGCTACTGAGCCTTTCATTGTGCTGCCTCCGCTTCAACGGCTGTTGCTATTTTAGCCTCCGCTTTTTTCTCAGGCGGTTTTTCCTTTCCGATGGATGCAATTAGCTTTGAAGTTGAAACCATGTTCTTATCCAGTTCAAGTTCTTTTTCGCCCAGACCCATCGCAAGTCCGATTAGCTGGGTAAAATAAAGTACTGGCATATCGATCACTGTGTTATGAGCTTTTTCGATCATTCCCTGCTGCCCGTCAAGCAGCATGTGACACATGGGGCATGCCACAACGATGCAATTGGCACCTGCCGCTTTTGCTTCGTCGAATAACTTCTTCGTAAGAATGAATGCATAATCCTGTTTACTCATCAGGAGATTGCCGCCGCAGCATTTTGTTTTCTGGGTAAAAGGCAAACATTCGGCGCCTGTCGCCTTAATAATATTATCAAGAGATGTGGGATTTTCAGGATTATCGAATTTACAAACTTCTGATGGGCGAATAAGAAGGCAGCCGTAATAAGGCACTGCTTTTATACCATTCAGGGATTTTTTGAATTTCGTGGCAAGAGCTTCTGTTCCCAGGTCATTTACAACGACATCCAGAAGATGTTTTATTTTTACGCCGGTATACTTTTCACCGAGCGCTTTTTCGATCTTTGCCCTGAAAGCACTATCAGTCTTCATGGCTTTATCGGCTCTTGAAAGATTATGCGAGCAAATGCTGCACGGGACCACAAGGTCAAGCCCTGTTTTTTGTGCCTTGAAATTATTTCGTGCTGATAAGCCCATGGAGAGTTCCTTGTCAAATATAGCCTCAAGCGCTCCGCAACAGTTCCAGTCATCGATCTCTGTAAGCTCAATGCCAGCCGCTTTGCATACTGCTTTTGTGGATGCATCGTATTCGCGGGCTGTCCCGTGGAGCGTACATCCTGGATAATAAGCAAGCTTCATTTTTCCACTTCCTTACATATGCGCTTTAATTCGTCTTTTCCTTTAATCGTATGTGGCAGGATGTTCAATTTACCTTTTTTCCATAATTCAAAACCCATGGGAGCATAACCTATGGCTCCCCCGATGCCTTTTGTCCTCAGCATGAATGTTCCGCTCACACCTGCTTCATACCATTTTCCGTTTTTCCTGACCGAGTCAATGAAAAGATGATCAAACAGTGGTTTGGGATTATCGAGTTTGATCTTGCCGGCTTTTGCCTCACGCTGTGCAATTGCACGTATCGCTCCTATGACTTCTGTTATTTTGACATCCTGCGGACATCGCTCGTAGCAGATATAGCATGAAGCGCAAAGCCATAATGATTCATCCGAAAGCACTTCTTTTCTCATGCCGAGGATGGCTTTTCGAAGTATCATCCGCGGGTTGTAGCTTTTGTCGATTTCGGTGACCGGGCATCCTACAGTACAGCCCGTGCAGTTGAAACATTTTTTGATATTCTCGCCGCCCGGTTCTTTGGATATCTCATATTTAAAATCCGGGTCAAGATCAGTTGATTTTATCATTTTCCCGCCTCCAATTGCCGCGCAAGGAATACGCTTAAGTCCACAATATCAAGATCATACTTATGTGTTGCATCTTTTTCAGTTTTCAGGCAGTTAAAATGCGCAAGGCATTTTGAACATGTTGTGATCAGGGTTTTTGCCCCTGTAGCTTCTGCTTCGTTCATACGTGCGATGCGAAGCGCCTTTGTCTGCTCGTTGCAGTTCATGAAATTACTAACTCCGCAGCACAGGGCATTTTGTTTTGAATGCTCCATCTCTTTTACGACCACGCCGTTTGCGGTGAGTGCTTTTCGCGGAGCGTCATACACGCCCATGTGCCTGCCAAGCCTGCACGGATCATGATATGTAACGTCCTTATTGATCTTCATTCCAAGCTTTTCGTAGAGTTGCGATGTATGAACGACTTTAATATCAAGATCGTAATCTTTCGAAAATGTGCGATAACATTCTGCACAGCTTGTTACAAGGGTATCGATGCCGCTTTTTTTGATGTAGTTCTTATTATAGTCCTTTAACCTGTCGAAAACATCTTTTTTTCCTTGCCATAGAACATCGTGACCGCAGCATTTCATGTTCATAACTTGCGGTTTTATTCCCAGTTTATCAAGAAGTTTGAGCGACGACGTGGTAATTTCCCCGAAATTGGTTTTTACATCGTGCAGGAATAAGTCAAGTGAGTCCACACATCCTGGAAAGAATCCGAATTTTGAATCCGCTGATTTAGCCAAATTGTCCTGAATGTTCCCATCAAGTTTTGAACTCAATTGCGCCATTTCCGTAAAAACACCAAGATGAGCAACATCCAGAGGCTGTTTCCCATTCCTCTCTTCACGTATAAAGCTCAGGAAATCCACCTGCTGCGGGCATTCGATCGGACAAAGGCCGCAGGTCAGGCATGTCCAGATATCTTTCGTTTCAAGCCCATACACATTGGCATTATATATTGAACTGCGAGGCGAGGTCTTAGAAACCCGGCGCATTGGGCAAATGGATGTGCATTTGCCGCATTGATAACATGTTTGTACGTTACTCATTTGTACCCTTCAGTTTACTATTTACTGTAACGTTTTTATTGTTAGAGGGTATAATTGGCTTTAAAGTTTTCGATTTATAACAATGCAGAGCATCATTATTAATAACATATAATCATTATTAATAATGGAGCATAATTATTAATCATGTTACTTTGTGCCCCATCCCCTGTCTCCAATATACATTATGATGTTGTTCACTTCCTGGCTTGATGGTTCCCTGTTGTTTTCCATCTCAAATATATCTATTATAGCACTGAACGTGCAGTGCAGCCTGTCCAAGGTTTTTCTTTTGCTTTGTCGGGTCATATTTACAATTAGTGTAAACGATATGTGGAGTATTAAAGATTTTGGTTCGTATACATACGAATTAAATAATTAATAATGATGAATTTAGGGAATTGGTTATCTCCGAACATTCTTAATCTTGATATGTTTCTTGCTTTCGTAATGCGGGGATATTCATTCACCGCTCATTCATTTCCTTTTTAATAATATCTTCAAAACCACTATTTCCTTCAACATATCTTGTGATAATTGATTTTTGTTGTGACTCGGTTAAAGAATCCCAATAAGTCTTAATATCTTCGGCAATTTCAAAAGAAAAATCACCATTCGCAAGTGCTACAGGTATACAGCTTCCTTCAGGTGCACAAATTGCTATATTTTTCAATTTTTCAGCTATTTTTGCCATAACTATTCTTTTCTTAATTATGATTTCAACCATACCTGAACTTTATCCCATAGGTTAAAATATAATTTTCCCATGTCCAATAAATAATGGATAATCAAACGGAAGTAATAATTGTCAAGTACCCCTGAATTCCGGCTTTCTCTTTTCAAGAAATGCCTTTATTCCTTCTATTTGATCATCTGAGGCAAAGCATTCTGAAAAAGCCTTAATTTCCATATCAAGCGCCTTTTTAATATCATGATTCGTATTTATCAGGTTCTTTGTGACCTTAAGGATCAGAGAACTTTTTTGTGCAAGAACAAGAGCCATCTCTTTTGATCTGTCCATTAATTCCTCCTCCCTCACTACCTTGTTCACCAATCCTATGGCTTCGGCTTCATTGGTATCGATTATCCTGCCCGTGAATATCAATTCCTTTGCCCGGCCTATCCCGACAAGCCTTGCCAGCCTTTGCGTCCCGCCAAAACCAGGGATAAGTCCAAGATTTACTTCGGGCTGGCCAAATTTTGCATTCTCTGAAGCGATCCTTATATCGCAGGCCATAGCAAGCTCGCATCCTCCACCGAGGGCGTATCCATTGACTGCGGCGATTACAGGCTTTCCCATATTTTCGATATGGTTAAAAACTTTATGACCCAGTCTTGAAAAGGTTTCAGCTTCCACAGGATGTTTTTCCATTAATTCTTTTACATTTGCCCCGGCGCAGAAATTACCGGTTCCTGTTATGATCATAACTTTTGTTTCTACATCATTTTCAAGATGGTTAAGATAATTTTCCAGTTCGGTTAAAACTCCTGTATCAAGAACATTCCTGATTTGCGGCCTGTTCAATATGATCGTTGTGAATCCTTTTTCCTGCTCTATCTTAAAATATTCATTTCCTGTAATCATAAAACCCCTCCCCGTTCTTTCTTCCCAGCTTTCCCCCGGCTACCATTTTTCGCAATAACGGGCAAGGCATGTATTTCTCGCCCAGGTCTTCATGAAGGATTTCAAGTACATCAAGGCAAACGTCAAGTCCGATCAGGTCTGCAAGTTCAAGCGGTCCCATTGGATGATTTGCCCCAAGTTTCATGACAGTATCGATACATTCAATGCATGCGATGCCATCATAAAGACAATAGACCGCCTCATTTATCATTGGCATGAGCAGCCGGTTTGAGATAAAACCGGGTGAATCATTGACTATAACAGGCCTCTTACCCATTTTTTCTGCAATGGATACAATTTTATCAATAGTCTCCTGTGAAGTTCGCAAACCTCTTACGACTTCCACTAATTTCATGATAAATGCAGGATTCATGAAATGCATACCTGCAAAATGATCCTGCCTGCCAGTTGCCTGGGCAAGCCGTGTTATTGAAATTGAAGAAGTATTGGAAGTGAAAATAGCATCTTTATGGCATATTTTATCTAATTTATTAAATACCTGTTTTTTTATTTCTTCATTCTCAGTCACTGCCTCTATAATGAGGTCTGAGTTTTTACAATCTTCCAGATTTGTACTTATCCTGATCCTTGAGAGAATTTTTTCCTTTTCCTCGTTATTGATCTTTCCTTCATTAACTCGTTTTTCAAGTCTTTCCTGTATCTTCTTCAATCCAGCGGTAACATACTCTTCATTGATATCTTCAAGAACCACACTAAAACCATTCTGTGCCGCTAACTGGGCTATTCCGCCTCCCATTGTTCCTGAGCCAATTATCCCGATCTCCTGAATAACCATAATTCTCCTTACGATCTCAAAACAATAGCTCCCAATCACTGTGCTGAAACATCTTTAAATCCAGGGCAAATTTACCGACAGCCGTTCTTACTCCACTAACCAGAACCACGTTCTCAGGCATCTATTAACTCTCCAGATATTTCTTTTTTAGAAATAACAGCCCTCATCAACTGTTTTTAAACAATTGTTATTGATGATATATCTAGCTTTGGATGGCAGTTTCTGAGGTAAGATATCCAGGTGGATATATAGGATAGAATAGGAAAGGGAACCCGTATTTAATGCCAAAAGCCTAATCCAACTATTATCACCAGTACAAAAGAGAGAATCAGCAGTATCAAAGTCACATAAAATAAAGTCTTGCCATTTTTATCTCCACGACCCCATGATATATTCTCCCAGGCGCGCTCGTGAAAATAATACAGTACCATCCTGATAACGTTAAAGCTTAACGTTATCCCGCCTGCACTTTCCCAACTCCCGGTAAAAAAATAAGTCAGCGGCAGTAAAATAAGAACTCCAATAATACGCCAGGTAAATGATTTTACCCATGACCTGATTTTTAAATCAACCATTGTATTCATATTTTTATCCTGAGAAATAGCATTTATTGACGTTGATAATTTAAGTATCTGATTAATATTATGATATTTTGGTATTAGTTTGATAATAGATAAGATAAAGTTTCTTGAGTTGATCGTATATTCCCTATCCCCAGTGAACCACCATGATTTGAAACACCCCCCCATCAACCAAGCTTTTTTATACTCTGCAATCCCCATATTGTCTGGGGAACCATGGACTTTTCCTTCACCGAAAAACAGGAGCTATTCAGAAAATCAGTGCGACAATTCTGCGAAAAAAAGATTGCACCCTACGCTGCCGAAATAGATGAGAACGGGGAAATACCTCCAGGTGTCATTAAAGATATGGCTGGATTTGGCCTTCTTGGAATAACAATCTCAGGGAAATATGGAGGATTAGGCGCTGATTTCACAACTGCCGCCATAGCTGCCGAGGAAATAGCCAGGGCTGACATAAGCATGGCTACTGCTGTGTATTATCTTGTGGAAGCAGGCTGGAGTCATTTGTTTGAAAAATATGGGACAGAAGAGGCAAAAAGAGAAATCCTGCCATTGGTTACGAAAGGAGATCATTTCCTCGGGATAGCTTCGACAGAAGCCACAGGAGGTTCGGATATTGCTTCCACATCCACTTTGATGGAAAAAAAGAATAGGAAACTTATTTTGAATGGCTCAAAGACGTATATAAGCGGGGTACGGGAAGCCGCAAAATATGGGGGCGGCTACGTGACCATCGTAAAAACAGATCCGGAGCTTGGGCATAAAGGTTTATCTTTTTGTTATCTTCCGGTTAAAGACCAGCCCGGGGTTACTGTCAAAACCATCAAACAGATGGGAAGGGGAGGCATGTCAAATGGTATCATAATAATTAACAATGCCCAGATACCGGAACATTATCTTATAGGTGAATGGAACAAAGGTTTCTATTATGCGATGGAAGGATTCAACTGCGCAAGGACGCTTGTAGCAGCGGCATGCATCGGCGCTGCGCAAAAGGTTTTGGAGCTTGGGATTGAGCACCTGAAAGTTAGAAATGTTTTTGGCTCGCCTCTTGCAAAATTTGAAGGTTTACAATTCCAGGTCGCAGATAATTATATTAAACTTGAATCTGCAAGGCTTCTTGTCCATAAAGCGGCGTGGATGCTTGATTCGGGAGATTTCAGTAACCCGGATCTGAATAAGGCTATAGCAGCCGCAAAACTCGCTGCACCTTCTGCGGCTTTTGATATTATCAAAGAGGTAATGATGTGGTTTGGCGCTTATGGATATACCAGGGAAGCCGGGCTTGAAAGGGGCTTCAGGGGTGTTACATCTTACATTGTTGGGGCAGAAGGCGCCCAGAATATAATGAGATCAATAATTGCAAGAGAACTTTTGGGAAAAGAATTCTCTACCTGAACGTGATCGTTAATTAAGTTGCAAAGTCAATCATTTCAATAAATAGACAGAGTCCGGTTTCATTTCTCAGATTCCTGATACTAAATATGTTCATTTTGAGTGACCGTTTCAATTTGTGTTGTTGAATAAAAGTGAACTTGAGTGTTAGTGTCAAACAAATCGTGACTTTTGACAGGATTTACAGGATCGACAGGATACGATTTTTGTGGCAAATCCTGTAAATCCTGTCGATCCTGTCTAAAAAAACCATGATATAGACACTGAGGCGCAGATGCGGGATTTTCAAGACATGCACTCAAAATGACATCTATTCATGAAATTCAGGACACTGCAAAAATTACACCAACATGTAATGTAACGGCCACCATTTTGACCAGCCTGGCCTGCGTAACTTATTTACAATCCCTTTACAATTAAGCTTCCATGAAAGCAGTTCTTGGGCTTGAAGATGGCACATTCGTAATAGGTGAAGGACTCGGCGTTGAGGGTACTGTCCAGGGTGAGCTTGTTTTTACGACCCAGTACACAGGATATGAGGAAGCTCTGACTGATCCTTCATACAGGGGGCAGATCTTGATGTTCACTTATCCGCTAATCGGCAATTACGGTATCAGCGGTGAAACTTTCCAATCTGACTGCATGCAGGCCGAAGGACTTGTGATTAGGGAAGCATGCGATCATCCATCCCATCACAGGTCAACACGTTCTATATTTGAATTCCTGAAGGACGAAGGAAAATCCGGCATCATGGGCATCGATACACGGATGCTTACTATTAAAACACGAGAACACGGGACCATGAAAGCCGCGATTATTGTGGGCAGTGATGACGGTAATGAAGCAGTGCGCATGGCAAGAGAGCAGCCGGACATCGGAGGTCTTGACCTCATTGGAAGAGTTACATGCAAACAGGCATATAATGTGAAAGGCCGCAAAGACGGTGACAATATTGTCGTAATGGATTTCGGTGCAAAAAGGAACATCATTAAGAGCCTGAACAACAGGGGGATCAATGTCACAGTAGTTCCAGCTACAATGCCGGTAAGAGATATAATGAATTACGAGCCTGATGCCATACTTCTTTCCAACGGGCCGGGCGACCCGCAACAGGCGGTAAACGGTATATCTGTTGTAAAAGAACTTGCAGGCCAGCTTCCTATTTTTGGCATCTGCCTTGGGCACCAGATAATATCCCTGGCGCTAGGCGCGCAAACTTATAAAATGAAGTTCGGCCACCGTGGAGCTAACCAGCCTGTTAAGGACCTGAAACGGGGTATTGTTTATATTACTTCGCAGAACCATGGTTACGCTGTTGATGAAGGCAGCATTGATACAAAAGAGATATCGGTCACCCAGTTCAATACAAACGATAAGACAGTCGAAGGGCTTGAGCACAGGGACCTTGATATAATGTCAGTCCAGTATCATCCAGAAGCGCATCCAGGGCCGCTTGATACCGAGAAGATATACTTTGACAGGGTTGTTGAGACCATGAAAAAGATGAAAGTTTTAGCGAAATAATATTTGTGATAATTCGTGAGTGTAAATCTTTTGGTGTTATAATATTATAAATCGTAAATACGCTATCATAAATCTGCGTTCATCGGCGTTCATCTGCGGTTTTTTATTTTCAAATATTTTATGATAGCCCCCAACACCAAACTTTTTGACTAACCCGATAATTCGACAATATTTTTGACTTTTATGCAAAAATTCAATCAAAGTATGGTCTCAACCTTGTAACAAATAATTCAACTTTTTGATATAAGTTCTAACTGTCTACACCAAAATGATTATGTTCGACCGGAACAATAACAAAACCAACAAAATGAAAAAAGATAACATCAACTGTATTTCAGGAAAAGCCTGGAAATTCGGCGACAATGTCGATACAGATGTGATCATCCCCGGTAAATATCTTCGAACCACTGACATGAGCGTATTTGCAGCACATGTTATGGAGGGTATTGACCCGTTTTTCTCCCAGAAAGTAAAGAAAGGCGACATTATCGTTGCAGGAAAGAATTTCGGATGCGGCTCATCCAGGGAACAGGCGCCCCTGGCTTTAAAACATGCCGGCGTTGCATGTATCGTGGCAGAATCCTTCGCCCGGATATTTTTCAGGAATGCGATCAACGTGGGCTTGCCGATAATTGAAGCAAGGATCGATTGTAATGAAGGGGATATTATTGAGATCGACCTTGAGAATGGCATTGTAAAAACCGGCAAAAAAACGGTTTCTGCCACAAAATTACCAGGTTTCCTGCGCGAGATACTCGCTGATGGCGGTCTCGTAGAACACAGGAAAAAGGTGAGTATTTGATATTCCCGGCAGATTATAAAAGCGTGGGGATGACCAGGACTGACCCGACAGGAAGAATAGGCGGTCCGATCTATTTTACAACAGAATACCTGATCGCAGACCTTCCGGCAGGTTATCAAATATATAAAGTAAAAAGCGAAGGGGAAGGGCTTTTAAGAAAACTTGTTTCACTTAGTTTGATCGCTAGAGGAAAAGAGATAATAAAATTTGAAGAAAAAATGGATTCCCATGACAGGACAAAGCTTATCGAATCTGCAATTGCGTTATGTAACGGCAGAGTTAATACGGTCATTTTTGAGGGTATGGACAGGCATACTACTTTTATCCAGAACCCAAGCCTTCATGAAGTAATGGAAATCGAAATAATCGATATCGGCCCGCCCGAACCTCCCTGGCTTGCTTTTGCCATCCAGAGGCTGACAAGGAGCGGCATACTCGGGGAATTAAATATCAGGTTCACAACAAAACTTATAGACCTTCGCCAGTTCGAAGGAGAAAAAATGGTCTTCCCGTGCCATGCTTCGGAACTGAAAGGAAAATACCTTGACACGGATACGGATATTGAAGATAATTCAACCCTTGTAGGATGCGATATCTCAAAACAGATATTTGACCTTCGATTTCCAGACCTGACTTATAAACACATCAACATGTGCCCGCTTAAAACCGAAATTTATTTACCCACGAAACCTTTTATTACAAGATGCTGCCAGAGCAAGAAATCGGGAATAATAAACCTCAATGGTATCGATGGGGCTGTTGTTCACTGGGGCGCGTCCGAGTATGATATCGTAGATGCGATCAGGATGCTTGTGAAAGTTTTAAAAGGGAATCAGGATAATATAAAAACGAATTAAAATGAAAATAGCAATAGTTCCCGGAGATGGTATCGGGCAGGAAGTGATGCCTGCGGCACTGTCAGTACTTGACGTTTTTGGTCTAGATATAGAAAAAGTGCCTTTTGAGATAGGATTTTGTA
>JAPZAP010000042.1 GCA_027460585.1 Candidatus Methanoperedens sp.
TATGTTTACTATGAGCACAATGATACCGCCAATCGCTGGCCCGGCAAGTATTCCTATAAGGGGTGTCAGGTTCATGTGTACACCGCCAAATAGGGGGATGTTGACCTGGAATATTGCAAAGGAAGCGGCAGTTAACATCGCTGCCATCGTTATTTTTCTATTATCTATTTTTTTGACTTTTTTTAACCAGTACAGGCATAAGCCAACAATTATGATGGCTATAATCCACCATGTAATAACCCATTTAATAGAAAAAGTCCCATCCGGGAGATGTATGTGTGCCATATTTTACCTCAAGCTTAAAACCAACCTAAACAATCATAAATGTTTGGGTATACACCAAACCTTGAAATCCGAAAGAATGGTTTTGACAAGCTCATCACCATTCATCGGGTGTTTTTCCAGGCCAATGCCCATGTTCTTTGTTATTCCCTCGTATATTTGTACGACTTTTGGTTGCCGTAATCCAGACGTTTCTAAGAGTTCTTTATCATAGAATATCGATGAAGGCTTACCCTCTGCGATAATAGAGCCGTTCTTTACGATGCACACACGGTCGGATATCCTGGCTGCCATATCCATGTCATGCGTTGCTATGACTATGCTGAGGCCATGTTCGTTTTTTAAGTTAAGGATGATATTTTCTACCATTTCGGCATGTAATGGGTCAAGATCTGATGTAGGCTCATCCATCGCGATCGCCCTTGGCTTCATAGCAAGAACACCGGCTATGCAGACCAGCCTTTTTTGGCCACCGCTCAGATAGCTTGGCATTTTATCGGACAGTTTTTCGGCGCCAACTGTTTTTAATGCAACCATGGCTTCCGTCCTTGCCTGTTCTATGCTCATGCCCATGTTTATGGGGCCAAACATCACATCATCTAATACGGTGGGCGCAAACAACTGGTCATCCGACCTCTGGAACACTATGCCAACATCTCTCCAGATATCCGCATGACTCAAATCGAGCTTTTTACCCATGACTGTGACGTTACCGCTGCTCGGTCTGAGCAATCCGTTCAGATGCTCAAGGAGTGTCGATTTGCCAGATCCGTTTGGTCCGCATAAAGCCACGATCTCTTTTTCAAGTACCCTGAAACACATTTCATGTATACCCAGACTCCCATCAGGATAGATGTGGCTTGCACAATCCACGTGTATAAGCTCCTTTCCTTCTTGCGTACAAGAATTACAGACTTGTTCATTATGAATTTGTTGTAAAGTTTTCAATCATATCCCTCTTTAAAAAGGCAATTTAACGAACCATATAAGATATATCGCCATAGTCGCTGCCACAAGCATAGTGAAGTATTCACCAAAGCCTATCTCTGGTATCCTGGTCGATGCGACGTATTTTCCATTAAAACCTCTTGCTTCCATGGCCTTATTGACCCTGTCCGCCCTATCGTATGACCGTATCATGGTTAGAGCAAACACTTCGGAAAACATCTTGCTCTGCCTGCGTGCGCTTTTTAGAAGCCCTCCGCCCCTTGATCTAAGTGCTTTTATCATGGATTCGACCATTTTAAAAGTCATAAAGATAAACCGGTACGACATGAGAAATATCTGGTCGATCGGAGAGGGGAATACCCGGTATATCATGGCAGATAAATAATTATACTTTGTTGTCATCAGGAAAAATAATGAATAGGTCACAGATGCCAACGATTTAAACACAAGTGTAAGCAGCAATAGCAGTCCGTTATCTGTGAGGGTGAGCGAAAAGTATGGCACACTCAGGGAAAATATTGGATTCCCCGGTTCATTCCACATTAATATTAGCACCAGCGATAGGACAAATATAACGGGCATCGCGTACCATTGGAACAATTTTTTAATGGGCAGGCCCGATAAACAGTATAATGCTAAAACTATCAGGTACAGGCACACGGCTAATATGAGGCTTTTATCGATCGATACGAAGAGTATGATAAACACAAGCATTAACGCTTTTGTCCAGGGGCTTATCCTGGAGAATAACGAGGTCCCCTTTTCACTGTAAAATGTGATCAGATCAAGGTCTGGTATATGGGGAGATAGTTCGCTCATCCGGTAATACCCCATTGATTATCTTCAGGACAGCAGCAGCACGTATCATGCTTGATCCTGCCACAGATGCCCACGTTCGGATGCCCAAGTGAATTGCAAATTTTATCGACCACATCCTTGGATATAACCCCTTCGACCTTCAAAGCCTCGTCGCAAGCCTCCTGCCCTGTAAGGCCATAATGCGAGAGCATTAATTCTATGATCCTGTGCCGCCTGACTAAAAATTCAGCAAACTCCGTGCCCTTTGGGGTCAATTTTACTCCCCTGTACGGAATATGCTCGATAAGGTCGGTTAATGACATCTCCTGGATGGTTTTTGTGATAGTTGAAGGATCAAGGTTAAAATGCTGCGAAATATCAGTCGTATGAACGATGCCACCCTTTTCCAGTAAGTACTTCAGATATTCGCTTTTCTTTGGGCTTAATTCAAAACCATCAATATCTCTCATAAGATAAAATATGCTTATGTAGGATAAATAATTTTTGGGCACCCCCCAAACTTAAGGAGAAGGCTGTCACTTAATGGTTGAGATGAAATCGTATTACACTTCTGTAGTCAGATTGGTGGCACATAAATGGTTTTATGTAGGGGAGCAAGAAGGATTTATGATTCTTGCAAGAATAGTGTATATGAGAACACTAATTGCGCGGATGACGTGGATACGAATCCGTGAAAATCCGCGCAATCCGCGTCATCCGTGTTCTACTTAGACTGATCGCTGAAAACAAGGAATATCCCTTCATGAAAACTATGCCCATAAACCCTATTGAAACCGGCTCCAAAAAAGAAAGAAAAGCATTACTCCGGGGTCATCATCTGATATGCCTCAATTTCTTCAGGGGAGAAGGATATTCAAAGGAATTCATAGAAAATCTCTATGCAGTTATCAAGAAAGAAAAGATCGAAATAGTAACTGGTGCGGACGAAGTTTGCGGGAAATGCCCATATCTTAAAGAAGGGAAATGCAGAAGCAGCGATTATACAGATGAAAAGATACATCTTCAGGATCAAGAGGCGCTGCGATTGCTGGGATTCAAGCCAGGAATGATCGTTAGTTGGAAGATGCTGGCTTCAAAATTACCTGAAATCATTGATGAATGGAAATCTGAATTTTGTTTTGCCTGCGGATATCGAAAAGTATGTTTCAATTTATGAAAGATGCAAATATTACCTTTTATTTTACACTCGATGATGATAATAATAATAATTATTCATATTAAATAATACAACAGATAATATTAAATATTTATAGAACTGTAATGAATATTGCTGTAGGATTGGGCGCCTAATGCATTTAGTACCCTCAGTCTCCTTCGACCCGTCTTTTATTAGGCGCCCGATGACTACACAATTTTCCAAAAACCTACGAATACAGTTATAGTTAATAGGTTTAAATGATTTTCCCCAAACCTTACCCTAAGACGACGAACAACATTTTATTCGTTAAGCACCGAACCAATCATAACCGTTCCTATCCTGACCTATCCAAAAAAATCTTTTTTGGTTATAATAACATAAAGCATAATCATATCCTAAAAAGAAACTGTAATATATCTATACGTTTCAATGTATGAAACCGATCGGTATATTCCCATTATGCAGGGCAGTTGCTGCAAGCGCCCCGCTAATACCTGATTTTTCAAGGATTTCGATATCATTTACATCCTTTATCCCACCGCCGACGAGTATATTATGAGTGGATATTTCGGCGATTTTCTTTAAGAAAATCTCATTAATTCCAGCGCTTGTTCCGACTTTCCCCAGATCGAGTATGATTATATCCTTTATTCCAATTTCATTCATCCTTCTGACAAGTTCTTCGGGTCGCACTTCCATTGTCATATCTTTTGTCAAAACATATCCATTTTTCATATCTATACTCACATTGATCCTGCCCAGGAACTGGATAGCGGCGTTTTCTATGACCTCAAGAGAAGCGGTTTCAGTGCCAATGATCACCGTATCTGCAATTTCTGCGCATTTTTTGACATCAGCCATGTTTTTTACACCGATGTCCACCATGGTTTGTGTTTTGCCGGAAATTTTTTTGATAATTTCGAAATTATCCCCGATATTCTGGATATGATCAAGGTCTGCGATATATATTTCACGCGGTTTGACCGAAGATATTATCTCAAAAGGATCTGATGAATCACAAATCATGCTGTCCTTGATTGGTTTGTATTTTGACCTCTCACCTTTTACTGCATGGACAACGCTGCCATTAAGAAGATCAATTACGAAAATAATACGAAACATTTCTTACTCCATACTGACCAGTTTTCCACTATCAATCATAGATATTTTTCTTGTGCCCAACTTTTAAAATTAATATTCTAATAGTTTTATTATCTATATCCATTATAACCCTATAATCACCCACACGCAGTTTATATCCCGGATCCCCCACAAGTTTAGTCACATAAACTTCAGGTCTCACTCTTATCCTTTCTAATACAGCAATTATTCTTTCCTGGACATTTTTTTCCATTTTCTGAAGCTGAGTGAGAGCTTTGTCTGAAAAAACGATTTCATAAGTCATAATCCTAGCTCTTTCTTAACTTCGGCCAGGGAATGGACTCTGCCTTCTTTTATCTCAGAACGTGCAAGAGCTATTTCTTTTTTTGTTTCCTCGCTGAGTTCCCGGGAATCCTCCACCAAATCCCAGATAACTTCCTCATAGGTCTCTTTATCAGAGAATTTCCTCTTAATAAGCTCTTTTTGCAGATCTCCACTTATCTGAATTGAAGTTACCATAATATCACTATAATATACTATAATATACTATAATCTATTATAGTATTAAGTTTTTTTCCTTTGAAACTGTAAATTTAAGTGAAATTAAATCCCATTATAAATTGCAAGTTTGCCCGTTCGGAGTGTAAAACTGGCATGGTGAAAAGCGGGGAAGTATTACAACGACAATGCCATAGGTAGAAAGAAACTATTGGCAGTAGCAGCAGGGCAATTGATGGAGGTTAGAGAAAAAAATTACGAAACGGGAGAGGGATTTGTTTGTTCCAAAACTCTAATAGACATAGATAATATGACTACCATTACGACCAATTCAAAATGATTAATCGACATCTGCCGATTTATTTTTATGATATTTCTAAGAATGCTTAAATATAACATATGATTATGTTGGGAACTCAAGGTGACATAGTAGTACAAAGTTGAAGTTATCAAAAATAGCTATAAGCGAGTAATTTATGACACAAATGGAAATACTTTTTGATATCGGTGTGATGTTATTTTTTCTGATCGTTTTGACCCTTTTTGTTAAGCCTTTAGGGACTTACATGACAAATGTATTCCAGGATAAGCGGACTCTTTTAAGTCCAATCCTGATGCCTATTGAGAATCTGATTTACAAAGCGGCAGGTATAAAGCAGGATGAAGAGATGGATTGGAAAGAATATGCAAAGGCTTTGCTGTTATTTAACGGTCTTGGAATAATCGTTCTGTTCCTGATACTGCTGCTTCAGGGTATCATTCCTCTCAATCCCCAGGGATTTCCGGGATTTTCCCTTGACCTGGCATTCAATACAGCCGTCAGTTTTGTTACAAATACCAACTGGCAGGCATATAGCGGTGAATCGGCAGCAAGTTACCTCACCCAGATGTCGGGCCTCGCAGTACAGAACTTTCTTTCTGCTGCTACAGGTTTGTGTATAGCGATCGCCTTAATCCGCGGCTTTACCAGGCATACTTCCCAGACTATTGGGAACTTCTGGAAGGATATGACTAAAAGTGTATTATACATTCTCCTGCCAATTTCTATCATAGCAGCCCTCCTACTGGTTTCCCAGGGCGTTATCCAGAATTTTGATCCTTATGCGAATAGTTCTTTACTCCAACCGATTCAAACTCCGGATGGACAGAACATTAGCAATCAGTTGATCCCCATGGGACCGATTGCATCCCAGGAAGCGATAAAAGAGTTTGGGACGAACGGCGGTGGTCCTTTTAATGCCAACTCGGCTCACCCTTTTGAAAACCCTACTCCATTAACAAATTTTCTGGAAATACTTCTTATCCTCATTATCCCATTTTCTCTCACATACACATTCGGGCGTTTCGCAGGCAATACCAGGCAGGGATGGGCTTTATTTTCAGCGATGATGATGCTGTTTATAATTTTCCTTGGCGTGATGTACTGGTCTGAGTATAGCGGCGATCCGCTTGTGCAAAAGCTGGGCGTTAATGGTTCATATATGGAAGGCAAGGAGGTCAGGTTCGGGATCGGCGGCACGGTTCTCTTTGCCGTCAGCACCACAGCCACCTCCACTGGCGCCGTTAACGCAATGCATGATTCATTAACGCCCATAGGCGGAATGGTCACGATGCTGCTTATACTTCTAAGTGAAGATATTCCCGGCGGTGTAGGGTCCGGGCTCTACACTATTCTTGCCTTTGCAATTATAGCGGTTTTCATCGCAGGTCTTATGATAGGCAGGACACCGGAATATCTTGGCAAGAAAATAGAGGTCTTTGAGATGTGGACGTCGGTGTTGATCGTTCTCACCTCAGGCATCCTGGTACTCCTTTTTGTTTCAGTGGCACTGGTAATATCGGCAGGAGTTTCTTCAATCCTGAACCCTGGCCCCCATGGTTTAAGCGAAATTCTCTATGCTTTTGCCTCTGTGGCCAATAACAATGGCAGCGCATTTGCAGGACTTAATGCCAATACTCTTTTTTATAATCTCCTGACAGCCATTGCAATGCTTATCGGCAGATTTGTTCCGGCTATAGCAGCACTTGCCATGGCAGGATCTCTTGCGAAGAAAAAATATATCCCGCCGAGCATCGGCACGCTCCCAACGCACCAGATTACGTTCGTCTTATGGCTTGCCGTTGTTATCCTGATCGTCGGAGCACTTACGTTCTTTCCTGCCCTGTCGCTGGGACCGATCGTCGAACATATGATTATGCATGGGGGCCAATAATATGAATGGCACTAAAACTAAAAATATAACAATTTTTGAACCCCAACTTTTGCGCCGGGCCTTACTGGAATCAGTAAAAAAGCTCAACCCCCTTAGCCTCTGGCGAAACCCTGTCATGTTCCTTGTGGAACTTGGAAGCATTATTACAACTATCAGTTTCTTCGCAGGCTTATTTTATAATTCGGGTGAGCCTTCCTGGTTCACAGGAATTGTATCTTTATGGCTCTGGCTGACAGTGATTTTTTCAACCTTTGCAGAGTCGCTTGCAGAAGGGCGGGGAAAGGCACGAGCCGAGTCGCTTCGTAAAACGCGTACAGAAGTAATGGCAAAAAGGGTTATAAATCCTGAATCAAAAGAAAAATACGAGCTTATCCCTTCTGGAAATCTCCACAAAGGTGATTACGTCCTGGTGGAAACAGGGGAAATAATTCCCGGGGACGGTGAAGTGGTTGAAGGCGCAGCCCTCGTGAATGAATCGTCTGTCACAGGCGAGTCGGCTCCGGTTGTCCGGGAATCAGGAGGAGACCGAAGCGCTGTAACCGGCGGGACAAAAGTCATTTCCAATCAAATCATAATGTGCATAACAGCGAATCCGGGAGAGGCATTCCTCGACAGGATGATCGCTATGGTTGAAGGTGCAAAGCGCCGTAAAACCCCGAACGAGATCGCTCTGGAAGTACTGATAATATCGTTAACAGCGGTCTTCTTTCTCGTTGTTGTCAATTTCAGTTCCTTATCTATATACAGCGTCCAGTCAGCAGGACAGGGTGCTCCAGTCTCGATTACAGTGCTTATAGCACTTTTTGTTTGTCTGGCACCGACAACAATTGCAGCGCTCTTGCCTGCGATTGGAATTGCGGGTATGGACAGGCTCTTTGCGAAAAACGTGATAGCCCTTTCAGGGAGAGCCATTGAAGCGTCCGGAGATGTAGATATCCTTCTTCTTGATAAAACGGGAACAATTACCCTGGGCGACAGGCAGGCTGTGGAATTTATTCCTTTAACGGGACACACCGAGGAGGATGTTGCCAATGCAGCTCTATTTGCATCCCTGACGGATGAGACGCCTGAAGGAAGAAGTGTTGTAGTGCTTGCAAAAAATAAATACCAGATGCGTTTGACAGCTCTTCCCCACAGTGCAAAATCAATTCCATTTACCGCCCAGACACGCATGAGTGGAGTTGATATTGACGGCCAATCATATCGAAAAGGCGCATCCTCTGCGATCATTGAGTATGTCAAAAGCAAAGGAGAAATCGCACCATCCGGGCTTGACAAGACAGTGGAAAGCATAGCAAAATCAGGTGGAACACCTCTTGTTGTATGTCATAATGCACAAATCCTGGGTGTCATACATCTCAAGGATATCTTAAAAGGCGGCATCCGTGAACGATTTGCTCAGTTGAGAAAGATGGGAATCAAGACTGTTATGATAACAGGTGATAACCATCTTACAGCCGCAGCTATTGCCGCAGAAGCAGGTGTAGATGATTTTCTTTCAGAAGCAAAACCTGAGGACAAGCTTCGTTTAATTCGCGAAAACCAGCAACAGGGTCATATGGTGGCAATGACAGGAGACGGCACGAACGATGCGCCTGCGCTTGCCCAGGCAGATGTGGCTGTCGCAATGAACACAGGAACGCAGCCGGCCAGGGAAGCTGCAAATATAATAGACCTGGATAGTAATCCGACTAAATTAATGGATATTGTTGAGATCGGAAAACAAATACTTATAACGCGGGGGACCCTGACGACTTTCAGCATTGCCAATGATATTGCAAAATATTTTGCAATTATACCGGCAGCAATGGTCACGATCTACCCTCAGCTGGAGATTCTCAATATCATGCATCTTGCAAACCCGTACAGTGCGATCCTGTCCGCAGTCATATTTAATGCGATCATTATCCCGATGCTGATACCGCTTGCGCTGAAAGGTGTCAAATACCGCCCGATGCCTGCTGAAAAATTGTTGATGTACAATCTTCTCGTATATGGACTCGGCGGGATGATAGCGCCGTTTATAGGGATAAAAATTATTGATATTGTAATAAGCATGTTTATGTGAAGAAGGAGGAAAAGTAATGAAAACAATGAAAACCATAACGACAACAATAAAACTCTTTGCAATCCTGATGGTACTTGTTGGCATCATCTACCCCTTCGCAACAACCGCACTGGCGCAGTTATTTTTCCCAAAAGAAGCAGGTGGAAGCCTTCTACATGATCCTGGTGGAAATCTCACAGGTTCATCTCTTATCGGTCAGCCTTTTTCAGACCAAAAATATTTCTGGTCCCGTCCTTCAGCCACTTCAGGTTATCCATATAATCCAATGGCTTCCGGAGGCTCAAATCTCGGACCAACAAATAAGGATTTATTGGACCAAATTTCCAATAGAACAGAGCTACTGAAGTCATCCGGTATCCAGGCCCCGGTACCTTCAGATCTTGTGGAGGCTTCAGCGAGTGGTTTAGACCCGCACATCAGTATGCAATCTGCCCAGATACAGATACCACGTGTTGCCAGGGCTCGTAATCTCAGCGAAGAAACGTTAAATAAACTGGTGGTTGAACATGTTGAGAACAGGCAGTTCGGGTTTATAGGTGAGCAACGTATTAATGTATTAGAATTAAATCTTGCTCTGGATAAAATGAAGTAGAATTTCAATGATGAATTCAGACGATAAAAGACCGGAACCGGAATCTCTCCTGGAAATTGCCCAACAGGAAGAAACAGCCAAAAAACGTGGAAAATTGACCATCTATTTTGGCGCTGCACCTGGAGTCGGAAAAACCTATTCCATGCTCTCTGATGCGAGAATGCGTAAAAATGAAGGAATTGATATTGTTGTTGGTTACGTTGAAACACACGGCAGGGCAGAGACCGAAACACTCGTTGAAGGCCTGGAAATCATTCCCCTCATTGTTACTGATTATAAAAGCGTAAAGCTGTCTGAGATGGATTTAGAAAGTGTTCTTAAGCGGCGCCCCAGGATTGTGCTTGTTGATGAGTTAGCCCATACAAATGCCCCGAATTCCCGCCATGCCAAGCGATATCAGGACGTAGAGGAGATTTTGAACACGGGAATTGATGTGTATTCAACCCTGAATGTGCAGCACCTTGAAAGTTTGAATGACACCATCTTCCGGATAACAGGAATTCGTGTAAGTGAAACAATCCCGGACACTTTTTTCCAGTTAGCCGATGAGATCAAACTCGTAGATCTTACTTTTGAGGAGCTGCTTAAGAGATTGAAAGAAGGAAAGGTTTATGCAAAGGATATGGCAGAAAATGCTGTCAGGCGTTTTTTTAAGCCTGGGAATTTACTTGCATTACGTGAAATGTCATTGAGGCTTGTGGCAGGCAGCGTAGACGATAAAATGCTTCAATACATGAGGGTGCATGCAATTGCCGGGCCCTGGTCTGTGACGGAGCGTATCCTGTTAGGAATTTTGGCCAGTCCTTATGCAGAGCAACTGGTTCGCTCAGCTTTTCGTATCGCGTCTGAACTGAATATAGAATGGATAGCGATTTATGTGGAAACAGCCAAACATGCGCAGTTATCGGATAAAGAACTTGAATGGCTTAAAAATGCTATGGACCTTGCTGAAAAGCTGGGTGCAAGTGTCGTATGGGTCAAAGGGGATGATATTGCCGAAGAAATAGCCCGTTGTGCACAGAGCCATAATGTTACAAAGATCGTAATGGGCAAACCCAGGCATTTTGGATTGTTCCCATCTCTTGCCCGCCAGATCATGGTACGAACACAAGATATTGATGTTTTCCTTTTTGCGGGCAAAAGTGAAAAACATATCCCAAGGAAGAAAATAGAACTGGTCAGTCCGCTAAATTATGTCATAAGCGCAGCCGCTGTTATTCTTGGTTCTTTATTCGGTTTTCTTTTGAGAGACATTCTTGGTCAGATTAATTTACTATTCTTAATGCTCCTGCCTGTTGTATTGATCGCTATTTTCCTGGGGAGAGGGGCGTCAATCTTTGCAGCAGTCTTAAGCGTTCTCATTTTTGATTTTTTGTTTATTCCACCGTATTTTAGCTTTGCGGTTTCTGATTTAAGATATTTTTTATCATATCTGTTGTTCATTGCATTTGCATTTGTAATAAGCAATCTTGCATCAAATCTTCAGTACAAGGTGCAGCAGCTTCAACAAAGCGAGTCCAGAAATACAACGTTATATGAATTAAGCCGGGACCTGGTCACTTCCCAGAACATGGATCAGGTTTTTCATATGATGATCCATCATACAAGACAAATTTTCCCCTGCGAAATGGCTATTTTTCTTCCCGATAATGGACAAGTTTCGGTCAGGGCTTCTACGGACGGGTTCCAGATAAACCCGAAAGAACTAGGTATAGCAACATGGGTCTGGCACAATGGCGAACCTGCCGGTATAGGTACGGATACACTCCCCGAAGCATGGGCGTACTATCTTCCCATGAAGACTACAGATACCTTGAAAGGGGTTGTAGGATTTCATTTCGATAATCCCGGACAGAGCCTTACACCTGAAAATAAGATTGTAATTGATACTATTGCGCGGCTGGGAGCGCTGGCGATTGAAAGGATTGGCTGGATATAGAATCCTTTTTGAATTTATTGGCGTGAGGGGGCTGTCAAAAAGTTTGGTGTTGGAGGCTATCATAAAATAATTGAAAATAAAAAACCGCAGATAGACGCAGATGCACGCAGATTTATGATAGCATATTTACGATTTATAATATGTAACACCAAAGGATTTTACACTGACGGCTGAGCGAAAAGACATATGGGTTAAGAGAAAGAGAACATCCTAACGGATGCCTCTTTCAATGTCCTCCCTCACCCATTTTGACTTCATGCATTAATGGTGTATCTCCATGCTTCGATTCAGTTCCTGCCTTGGCATATTTATTTTTTACTTGAACCGCAATATCTTTTCCAAGCCTTTTGCATTCCTCAAGATCTTTTCCAACAGGTTGATATTGAATACGTAACACCGGGTCTATTACCTTCATGCCAAGCGCACGCATTTTTTCTGCGATCATTGCCGGAGCCTCACCGCTCCAGCCATAAGAGCCGAAAGCTGCTCCTATTTTAGCTTTTATTTTTGCTTTTTCCAGGCTTTCAATAAATTTCTCCATAGGAGGCAACATTTTATAATAAAATGTGGATGAACCGATCGCAATTGCATCAGCATCTTTCAATTCTTCTATCCTTGCTTCATGGAAATTCATAGATATTGCTTCAACATTTCTTGATTGAACCCCTTCTACAATGGCATCTGCCATCGCTTTTGTATTACCTGATGTGCTGAGATATACAACTACAACTTTTGGCATATTTTAACCTCCATCTTTTAACATGAGTGATTTTATTAACACTCACACGTTAATGTTATACATTATCTGGATAAAAGCTTTCGCTCACAACAAATTCGAAACATAAATGTATAAGAGCGGTAATCTGGTTTAATTGTTATGAAATTGCTCGTAAGTCCTGTTAATGTGGAAGAAGCAAGAATATGCAAACTTGGGGGCGCCGATATTATTGACGTAAAGAACCCGAAAGAAGGCTCACTTGGCGCAAATTTCCCGTGGATGATCAAAGCCGTAAAACAAGCAGCCGGTCATATCCCGGTGAGCGCGACCATCGGTGATTTCAATTATAAGCCGGGCACAGCTTCACTTGCAGCGCTTGGGGCGGCTGCTTCGGGCGCAGATTATATCAAAGTTGGATTATACGATATACATACGAATGACCAGGCCCTGGATATGCTGACGAAAATCGTTCGCGCAGTAAAGGATTTTGATAATAATAAGAAAGTAGTGGCTTCCGGTTATTCAGATTATAAGCGAATTAATTCCATCTCGCCGTTTGAACTCCCGGCGATAGGCAGGGAAGCAGGTGTTGATGTTGTTATGATGGATACAGGTATCAAGGACGGACGCTCAACATTCGAATTCCTGAATAATGATGAACTTAAGGAATTTGTATCGATTTCAAGAGACCACGGGCTTCAGACAGCTCTTGCAGGAACTATTAAATTTGAAGATATACCGGCATTGAAACGAATTTCCCCGGATATCATAGGCGTCAGGGGTTGTGTGTGCGGCGGGGACAGAAATTCGACCATAAGGAAAGAGCTTGTGGAGAAGCTAATGATGGCGATCAATGAGTAATAATTCAGTCGTCGTTTGTGGAAAAGAACAGGCTATCTCCACGATCAGAGCACGTTTGCCGTTAGCTCACCCGTAAACCCTTACTTTTGGAATCATATCCTTGATTCGGGAGAGTTCAGTGCGAGGTACATCAATCAGAACGCGATCATCCTGCAACTTTGCCTTTAAAACATTTAGAAGGATTTTCTTAGATGGCACATCAACTATTTTCTTATTCTTATCAAGACGCATCTCCCCCAAAATAAAAATGCCATGAGGAGTTTTTGCCAGTATCTTTACATTCCATGTATTCTGCTGCGCATCATAATAAATATCACCTGCGGAAACTAATTCGCCGATATTCTCAATGAGATATTCTTTTGCTGCATCATGTATTTCTTTATGCATACTACTCCTTTTCTATTTTAATCATCCAGCACCTTGAAGCATTCCATGCACGAATAAATGCTTCAAAGTCGCATTTGAGATTTTTTCCTTCAGGTTCATCAGGATCATGATATTCAATCTCTTCATCTTTTATTCCAACTATTACTATGAAATGACCAAAGCCGCTTATGCCTCCATTTATACTGCTCGGATCGATCAAAGCTATTACAGGTCTTCCCTCTTTTATTTCATTCTTAAGCTCTTCAATGTTTGTATTCTTGACAGATGATGCCTTAATCCCCAATATCTCAAAAGCTTGCGATATTTGAGTTGGTGTGGTGCCAAGTTCTGTAGTATCACAAACTTCCGTTATTTCTTCTTCAGTTTTTATGATTCCAAGGAAAGCTAGTATCATTCGCATGCATGCAGGCCCACATGTATACCAAACTTCCTGCCTGAAAAAAGGAACTTTTATATTAAATCTCATGAATTAAAAAAATGCTGAGCCAAAAATCGGACAGGTTTTTGTTATCAGCTTTCAATGCCCCGCCTCTGCATGCACCTGCGCATACCTCTCCGAGATCAGCGCGCGCTTGAGCCTGAACATAACTTTCTGCTTATCAAAATTGAACTGCTCGCCAAGCATCTTGATGAGCCTCTTTTTAGATCCACCCTTCAAGCTCATTTCTGTCATGATACCGTCAACGAATTCCTTGCTGGGATCCGCTTCCTTCTTTGATTCAGCTTTGGGGGCTTCTTCAGTAGCTGCTGCTTTACCCGGCTCTGCCTTTGCAGCTTCAGCTTTTAGCTCATCGGTTTTGGGTGCTGATGCTTTTACCGTTTCAGCTTTTGCAACTTCAGGTTTTTGGGGTTCGGCTGTTGGTGCTTTTGCCGCATCAACTTTTGGTGCGACCTTAACAGGTTTTTCTTCAACCCTGACCGCAGCCCCGGATGGCGCCTTAACCGCCACTGAACCTGTCGCTTTGACCGCCGCTGCCTTCTGGGCATCTGTCTTTGTCATGGCCAGCAAGGTGGCTTTTACAGCATCTTTTGCTGCTTTTTCATCAGGCATTCCAGGCTTTACTTCTTTCTTTACATTTTCTGCCATTCCCATCACCTCGATAATTCAACTGGCGTAATAATTCCTTTCTCTATGCCGAACCTGTTCCCTGTAAGCAGGATATTATCCTGCACAGGCGCCACCCTGAACTTCTTTTCTACGGCGCTGCCGTTTGATCTTATTTTTACCGTTGCGCCTTTAAGGAGTTTAAGCGCCTGTACCGATTTCAGGCTAAGTTCCACAAAATCATTATCATCAGGAAGCCCTGACCACATGAAGGGATTGTAAACGCTCACAAGCGCTGTCGTTGCATCAATGGGTTTCACAGACGCCTGTATCGCTCCGTAAGCAGGTCTCTCATATTTCGGTATCGTGAATTCATCCACTGCCGTTATCCCTATTGCTTTTTTCATGGATTCATGAAGAGCAAGGAAATCAAATTTGGCGCCTGCAATTATTCCCAGAGCCTCAAGCCCGCTCGTTCCAGCTCCGCCCAGCGCCTGTGCCCTGCCCTCGTTGTTGATAAGAGTGCCCTTCTTTTTATACAGGGGTTCGTGGGCTATAACAACACTGGCTTTCTTCGTGACAGCACTTTCCTGCCCTGCCTGGATTATAAGATTTGTGAGCTTTCCAAGCGTCTCCTGCGATATGACCGAAAGCGGGTCAGATTCAAGTGAAAATAATGTCTTCACTGTGCCTTTATTGATGTCATCAACAAGCTGCGATATGGATTTTTGTTTTATCCCCTTTGCCATAAGATATGCGCCTGTTGAATTTGCAAAAGGCTTCAGGAACGTTATCCTTGCGCCAGCGTTCTTAGCCAGTGCCAGGACATTCTTCACTTGTTCAGTATCAGAAAGGGGATTGTAGTCTGCAATAATGAGTGAATCCTTCGAAAGTGCAAGCTTTGAAACATCCGCAGGCCTGATATTCTCATCAGCCAGGGGCAAGTCCTTCCACCATACAGCGCTGATCTTCGCTCCTTTCTTTTTAGCAGAAAGCAAACGGCGCACTATCAATGGATACTGCTCATAAGGGTCTAAAAAAAGAACGATATGTTTTGCTGCTTCTATCTCGCTATACGGTATCCCGATATTCAAGGTTTGATACGTGTCCTCAGGAAGTGCGGCTACTGCGCCAGTGTATAAGGATGATTCTGCGATCTTCTGGAATGCAAGAAGCTCTTCAGAGGTAGTATTTCCCAATGATAAGAATGCAACTGAACCCTTGCTTGCTGAAATTCTTTTTGCAGCTTCTTTTGCTGCTTCTTCAATAGTAGTCTCTTTTCCATCGACCATCGATCTTGCAGGTGCAAAGAGTTTTGGCAAGTTCATCCCGAACCGGCACAACTTTCCGGCATTGGCAGGCGATGACTTCCTGAAATCAATTTCCAGTGCGCCATTTTCGCGGATGTATAATCCACAGCCGAAATTGCAGCCCGGGCAAATAGTTGAATAAACATTATCAGTCATCAATTCACTCTCCATTATTAGCAAAATTTGTTAAACCTGGGCTTTGCGTCCTTAGCATTTTTTGCGGTGAATTTCTGCGTTTATCTGCGTCCATTGGTGGTTCACTATCATAATTTAATGGAGTTAAACCTGAAGAATTTTTTAAGGTTTCTAAATCCTCAGTGTTTGAAAAACCCTGAATCAAAGAAACACTTTTCTTTTTTATACTATGGATTTCATCAAATGGATGCAATGTTGACAGACCCTGTGAATTGCCCATCTCTGAGTTCTCTGTGTACTGGTCTGAACAATTTAACAACGAACTCGTACGAACACCAAACGAACTCACTCTACTGGAGTTCGTATCAGTTCGTTTCAGTTCGTTGTTTTCTCTATCCATATTCTTGTTATGAACATTAACACCAAAACCCAGGGGAGTTAAACCGGAAGAATTTCCCAATGTCTCAATCTTCTCTTTTGCCAACATCCCATTTCCCAATGAACCAGAGAAATCCGGAACCTTGCCGCTCTCTTCTTCTTTTTTCTGACCCCTGTTAAAATTAGAATCTTCACTCATTTAACTTCACCTCAAAATACGGCGGTTTTCGCATGTCCATGCCGGGTTCATATTTCAACTGCTCCTGAACCGGGTTTGCAAACCTTCTATACAACCTGGTAAGTGGAATATCCACAGGGCACACATCGCTGCACTGTCCGCACCCGATACAGGCATCTGCAAGATGCAAGAAGCGAACGAGATGATACATCGACATCTTATAAGCATCTCCTCTGGAATGGTACTCTGTGCACTTTGAAACATCGCCACACGAGCATGTCGGACAAACTGCTTTGCATGCGCCGCAGTCGATGCAGTGTTCAAGCTCTTTCCTGAAATATTCAAGTCTGCCGTTCTCGATCGGAACAAAGACCTTGCCTTTCCATTTCTTTCCAAGGTCTTCCATCACGCCTTTTATCTTGGCACGCATTGCAACCCCTTTCTCATCTGGTTTTTGCACCTGCACATATCCTGCATCAATGGCATTCTGGAGAAGTTTTGCGCCTTTTTCGGAGTTGATCTCAACAAATGTAGCTTTTCCCACAAGGTCTCCTGTTACTCCCCAGTTGCCGCATGCGATATCAGAGTTATTTGGCACTTTTATCGTACAGTATCGGCAGCTCTCGCGCCTGCCGTATCCCTTCTCTTCAAGTTCATCAATGGTTATGGCATGCTTTTTTCCATCTTTTGTCTCAAAGATAAGTTTTCCTTTCTCGATCTCTTCGCCATGGACATCTTCAGGCTTGATCTTATACATCACTTCAAGCATCTCGCGAGTGACTACGGGATGCATCGACCCGCCGCAGTTCA
>JAPZAP010000043.1 GCA_027460585.1 Candidatus Methanoperedens sp.
CATGTCTTGAAAATCCCGCATCTGCGCCTCAGTGGCTATATCATGATTTTTTTAGACAGGATCGACAGGATTTACAGGATTTGCCACAAAAATCGTATCCTGTCGATCCTGTAAATCCTGTCAAAGGTCACGATTTGTTGGGCACTAACACTCAAGTTCACTTTTATTCAACAACACAAATTGAAACGGGCACTCTAAAACGTTATCTTTATATTGTATCGCGGTTATGTATAGTTGTGTCAAAACATAGATATAATTGGAGTTAATATGACAACAAGCCTGAATTTCTTCAAACAATATCACAGCACTGTGATAAAAGCGCTGGGAGAGGATGCCAAAAAGGTAAATGCAAAAGTGGGTTCAATATTTGCTGATAACTGGGCTGATAATGCTGGAAATTTTAAAGATAATAGCGAATTCGCCAGGAGTTTTGAGGATTATCTCAAGAACCAGCTTGAATTTGCAAAGCATGTGAAGGTCAATTGCGATGAAAAAAATTATACCCTTGAAATCAAGGGATGCGCCATCTGCCATGGCAACGAGATCCTGAGAAAAGGAGGCATGGCAACCGCATGTCCCATAGTCCAGGCTGCAAAGTATGCGGCTGTAAAGAAGATCGGCAGGAATGTGATAACAAAAGGTGTTGATAAACCGGGAATTGTAGGCGAATGTGTTATGAAATTTGAACTGGAGTAATTACTTCTTTTTCAAACCCTCCCTTATAGAATACATATACTTCGATTGCTTTGCCTTTCTGGTACAGTCTCATCATCCGGTCATACATCTGCTTATTGATCCTCAAATTATTGTCTTTAAAATATTTTTCAATTTCTTCAATAAATCCCAGTTGTTGCCTGAGAAAACCGGATTCATATTCTTTCACAGTTTTCAGGATTTCTTTACATGCCTCTTCCCCAATCTCATTGTGGTATAATCCATGCTCATCCAGACCCCCTATTTGCCTGAAATCAATATTTCCATCTTCATCCGGCTCCCTGTGAAGCATATAAGGATATATCTTGCATATCCTGGGACGATTTTCATAATGCTCGCAACTGCTGCCGGTATAGAATATGCAATCTCCGTTTGGTTTTGTTTTTAAGGCATAACCCATTACATAGAATCTACCAAGATTATCACAAAGATCAAAATGAGGTGCAGGTCTTAAATATTCCCGCCCTTGATTATCAATGATCCTTTGCGCATCATCATCGAGTAAAAATATGTGATCATTGAACTCGCTCGTGCAGCATTTACCGCATCGGTCACAAACGAATCCTACTTCACGGATTATTTTAAGATATTTTTCATCAGGAAATGATTCTAAATCCCGAATTTCCTTTTCTATATTAAAAGTTTCCATTGTTAAGTGAGTCAACTCTTTTTGAAATGTAATTATCATTATTTAACTTATGGTTTTGCCTGTCAAGGCATTGAACATATAAAATAATGATATAAAAAATGATAAATTATATAAAGCATCAAGTTGAAGTTAAAATAACAATAAAGGAAAAACGGGTAAAGCGAAGGATAGATAGGTTAGAGAGGTATTGGCAAATGTCTATATGCAAGAAATGTTATTCATTAATCAGAAATAAATATATATGGATTCTGATGTTAATATTATCAGTATTCACCGGTGTTATCGCGGCCCAGGAAGATGTTTCATGCTATCATTGTCATCCCAATGTTGTAACTCAATTCAGGAACAACATTCACTACAACAATGGACTTAGTTGCGTCGATTGCCACGGCGGATCAAATACAACCGAGTCAGGTTTAATTTCAAGCTCGGTAATGTCCGGCAATTTTATTGGCAGACCCACCAGGGAAAATATCACTGATGTTTGTTCCAAATGCCATGGGCAGGAAACAAAGGATTATAAGACAAGTATCCACTGGGATATGATCCAAAAAGGACATACTGATGCTGCAACCTGTACGGATTGCCACGGCATCCATGATATTCGGGCAATAAGTGACCCAAACTCATCTACAAACCATAAGAATTCCCCTGCAACTTGTGCCAAATGTCATTCGAACAAGGAAATGATGAGCGCATGGTATTACGGCATAAAGTCAGACACTTTTGATACTTACAAAGAATCTTTCCACTGGCGGGCACTTGATGAAGGTTATACCCTTGTAGCAACATGCGCTGACTGCCATGAGAACCATAAAACAAAATCGACAACAGATCCTACATCAAGTACCTATCCGGACAATCTTCCCAAAACTTGCGGAAAAGAGAATTGCCATGCAGGAGTGAATATTGATGCAAAGGTGGCTCAAGGGCTTGTACATGATAAAGAGTCATTGCATACAGATCAATTTGTATTCAATAAAACGGCCATGGGGCCGCAGATGAACTACTATTTCCTCGGTCCTTTTGACCTTGCATACTGGATAGCCATATTTTTCAAGATCCTGACCACCGCTGTAATAGGTTTCTTTGCAGGAATGGTTGTCCTGGATTTCTTTTCAAGGATCAAAATAAAAAGGAGATTTTAACATGTCCAGTCAAAGATCAATTGAAATTCTTGAGCCAAAAATAACAGGAGATAGGAATATGGGTGAAACTTTCTTTAAAAGATTTACATTCAATCAACTTTTTCAGCACTGGGTGATGATAGGGACATTCATGCTCCTGGTTATTAGCGGAATGCCTTTAAAATTCCCGGATGCATGGTGGTCCCCGGTAATTATCAATCTTCTTGGGGGATTTGCAATGAGGACATATATACATCATGCTGCGGGATTAACGATGGTCGCCCTGGGCGTTTATCATATTGTTTTTCATGTCTTTGTTGATAAGGAATCAATGCTTGACAGGAAAGTGTGGCCTACCATTAAGGATGCCAAGGACTTCTGGCAGACTATAATGTTCTACTTTGGAAAAGCAGAGGAACCAAAATATGGAAGATATAGCTGGAAGGAAAAATTTGATTACTGGGGTGCTTTCTGGGGTATGGTTATGCTTTGTGTTACCGGACTGGTAATGCTATTCCCGTTCAAGGCGATGGAAGTAATACCGTATGCTTACGTCCAACTTTCATTGATCATTCATACTGATGAAGCATTGCTTGCAACACTATTCATCTTTATCGTTCACTGGTGGAATGTTCATTACTCCCCTGAGGTATTCCCGATGTCAAAAGCATGGCTTACAGGTAACCTGTCCGAGGAACAGATGAAACATGAACATCCTCTTGAGTATGAAGAGATCATGAGACAGATGAACGATACCGGGGAAAAAAGATCTTCAGGTAGATAAAACTCATGATAGAGATAGAAGTAAAAGCATCAGTGGATGATCCAAAACAACTGGAACGGTCATTAATTGAATTCGGCGCGACACCCATCGGGATAGAAACGCAGGCAGATACTTATTATAATGCGCCATACCGTGATTTCGGGAAGACGGATGAAGCCCTGAGGATCAGGGTTGAGGATGGGAAATCTGTTCTAACCTATAAGGGTCCTAAAATGGATAAAGTTTCAAAGACCCGAAAAGAGGTGGAAACAGAAATAAAAGATATCGATGGGATGGGAAATATACTTTCATCACTTGGCTTTTTTCCTGTTGCGACCGTCTCAAAGAAAAGGAAAAATTTCAGGGTAGGGGATTTTTTTATCTCCCTGGATGAAGTGCGGGATCTTGGTAATTTCATAGAAGTTGAGATCGGTGTAAAAGACTCCAGGAATTTCCAGGAAAAGGTTGAGAGTATTTTTAAATTCATGGGAAAACTTGGAATAAAAAGGGAATCAAGTATCCGCAAATCATATCTGGAAATGATCCTTGAGAAGAAAGAAGTACCATTTGTTCCTCTTCAGTAATGTATTAAGTATATATACCGCCCCCTCTTTTTCAGAATAGCATGAGCGTGTTCAGTTCACTGGATCCGAAAATACAGGAGGCTCTGGCAAAAATAGGATTTACGACCCCCACTGAACCGCAGGTAAAAACGATTCCAGTGGTTTTAGCAGGAGAACATGTTCTCCTTATAGCTCCCACGGGTTCCGGGAAAACAGAATCAGTGGTTCTTCCGGTGTTCCACAGCATATTGAAAAAAAAAGCAAACGCCGGAATCGAAGAAAAAAGGGGAGTATCCGTGTTGTATATCACGCCCCTTCGCGCTCTTAACCGTGATATGCTCTTGCGCCTTGAATGGTGGTGTAAGGAACTTGGCCTGAAAGTCGCGGTAAGGCATGGCGATACGACAACATACGAGAGGCAGAAACAATCCTTAAAACCTCCGGATTTTCTTGTCACCACACCTGAAACCCTGCAGGTTATGCTTACTGGCAAAAGGCTTCGAAACAATCTGCGGATTGTTTCTCATGTCATCATTGACGAAGTGCACGAGCTGGCATCTTCAAAAAGGGGCGCACAATTATCGATCGCTCTTGAGCGGCTTGTGGAAGTCGCCGGTGAATTCCAGAGGCTTGGCCTTTCCGCAACTGTGGGAAAACCTGGCCAGATCGCACAGTTCCTGTCAGGAACGAAACGGGCTGCCCGTGTAGTCGAAGTCTCGCTCCTGAACAGGCTTGATTTCAAAGTTGTTTGCCCGAAGCCCGGAAAAGTGGATAATGATTCTTCAAAAAAACTCATGTGCACGCCTGAAATGGCTTCACATCTGCGTATAATTCATGATATCGTTAGCAGTCACAAATCCACCCTGATATTTGTCAATACAAGGGAATCGGCTGAGATGCTGGGTTCAAGGTTCAAAATGCTTGGTATTCCAATCGGCGTGCATCACGGCTCGCTTTCAAAGGAAACGCGCATCGAGGCTGAGAATAATTTCAAAGGCGGCATTCTCAAGGGGCTTATCTGCACATCCTCCATGGAACTTGGAATCGATATCGGTGACGTGGATCATGTTATCCAGTACATGTCGCCGCGTGAGGTAACGCGGCTGATACAGAGAGTGGGAAGAGCAGGTCACTGGATCGGGGAGCGCTCAAGCGGGACAATAATAACAACAGGCGCGGACGATGCCGCCGAATCCTGCGCGATAACCCGAAGGGCAAAATCGGGTGAGATCGAGATCATCGAAATCCATGAGAACACAACCGATACGCTTGCGAACCAGATATGCGGGCTGGTGCTTGATTTTGGGGAAATCTCCGTTGACAGCATTTTTTCGATAGTGACAAGAGCCTATCCTTTCCGTGATCTTAAGATCGAACTATTGAGAGCAGTCATAAAGCAACTGGACGATACGCGCCTGATCAGGTTTGAGAATGATAAAGTCGGGCGAAAAACAAGGAGCTGGCAGTACTATTATGAAAATCTCTCCATGATCCCGGATGAGAGGCGGTTTGAGATTTTCGATATTGTGACAGGAAGGACAGTAGGCGCGCTTGATGAGGCTTTCGTTGTTGATTTTGCAGAAGCTGGCGCCGTGTTCATAGCAAAAGGCGAGATGTGGCGCATTATTGAAGTGATCGGTGAAAAGAGCATGATAAAAGTGGAACCCATAAGCGATCCGGGCGCCGATGTGCCTAACTGGGTGGGTGAAGAGATACCCGTGCCATATGCGGTTTCGCAGGAAGTGGGCAAGATCAGGAAACATATCATGGAAAAGATCCGTGGCCGGGAAACTGATGACAGGATCATTGAGGATTATATGTCGGATTATCTGGCAGATCATGATGCAGCAAACGAGATCCTTGAATTGATGAAGAAGCAGGCAAGGTCAGGTCTGGCAGCGCCTACTGATGATACTGTGGTCATCGAACAGGATGGAACTGCGATCGTCATAAACTTATGCGGCGGGCATAAGGTGAACGAGACTCTGGGCAGGGTCATATCATCCCTTCTGACTGCGAGATTTGGCGCAAGTGTTGCGATGGAGATAGACCCCTACAGGATAAAACTTGAACTTCCAAAAATGATGAATGCCGAGAAGATAAAGGAAATGCTGCTTACCATAAGCCCTGACCATATTGAACCAATTATTGAAATGACGCTTAAGAATTCCATGCTCTTAAAATGGAAGATGGTCCACGTAGCCAGAAAATTCGGGGCGTTGAGCCGGGATGTGGATTATGAACGAATAAGTATGAAAAAGCTTCTTGATGTTTTTGAGCGCACGCCGATGTATGATGAGGCTGTGCGTGAGATATTCCATGACAAGCTTGATATTGACCGCGCCACGGATATTGTAAAAAGGATACAGGATAAAAGCATAGCACTTGTCGTCCAGCCCTCAAGCCCGGTAGGTGAAGCCGGATTCATGGGAGGGCGGGAATTGATGGCGCCTGAGAGGGCTGACAGCTCGATCATAATGGCGCTAAAGAGCAGGATAATGGAAGACAAGGTCATTCTTTTCTGCGTGAACTGCAAGAAATGGGTTTCAAGGACGGTTGTAAACAGAGTACCTGAGCATCCCGAATGCCCTTTGTGTAACAGCAGGAAGATAGCGGCTCTTAAGCCCTGGGAAGAAGAGGAGATAAAGATCGCAAAGAAACCTGAAAAGGATAGATCAGAAGAGGAGAAGAAAAGGACTGCGCGTGTCTATAAGAATGCCAGCCTTGTTCTCTCGCATGGGAAGACTGCGGCGATAGCGCTTGCTTCGAGGGGGATTGGGCCTGAGACTGCTTCGAGGGTTATTGCGAAGTTGAGAGTGGATGAGGAGGAGTTTTACAGGGATATTTTGATTGCGGAGAGGAATTATGCGAAGACGAAGAGATTCTGGGAGTAGGCAGTTTATCTGATAATTCCAAGCTGGAAACACAAGGCACTTAATATTTCTTCCTGTATATTGAAATCTTCGATTTTGCCGAGAATATAGGCTATTTATACATCCTCATTTGTCCATCCTTCTAAATCAACTATATTGAAATCTTCAGATACTTCTTTCAGGTCATTCATGAAACGATTATCTTTTACTGCTGTTTTTAATTCTTGAATTTTCTTTTTGATCATACATAACCATTTTTTATTGTTTGCCTGACTGTTTCAGAGTATTCAATCTATTTTCTAGACTATTCTTTAATTCTTGTAGCCCTTCTTTATTTTTTAAATATTTTAAAACTCTATGATGTCTAAGGTCAAAAGGAATATCCTCAATATTTTGAGTTATTGGAATTACATTTTTCCCCAAGGTATGAGCAATTCCGGCTTCATAAAATACATTTGGATTTTTATCTGTAAAATCTACAATAACAATTGATGAGCAATAAATTAACTCAAAAATATCTTGAATAATAGTGCTATTATTCCAAAGATCATCCACTCTATTGCATCGCATATTAGTATTAGAACAAGCCGCCTTTGTAGTCTCAAGGACGTTATCAAATTCCATTGCAAATGGCATCATAACAGATACCAAATTATTTACGACAGGCTTTTTTGGTATAGTAAATACTGAGGGTGAAAAAGTTATTACTTTTTTTACTTCTTTTATGTCAGTAGATGTGGAAACAAAACCATCTATAACTTTACAAAGAGTTACATTACCTGTATTTTTATCTTTTTCAACAATTAAGTTTTGTGATTTGAGAAGTTGATTTACTTGTTCTATTGCTCGTTCGTGATTTAAATTTATAAAATGGGTTGGATCTAAAATGTGTTCTATAACACTTTTTAATTCCGGTGAAGGATAATCAGGCTCTAAACTCGGTTTATTATTCAACTCTTCTAAAACGTTAGCAACCCACTTACTCCTCCAAGGAGCATCATGGCGATAATCTAAGTCGATTCCTCTAAAAAACGAGGTCAATAAAGATGTTGAACGGTAGGGAAAATTCCCAGACGGATGATCTCCGCAAATCATAAGCGACAAACCATCTATCACGCTTGGTTTTAATTTTGTCATAGTTTATCTACTCATTTAATTTTATTTAAGATAAATCTAAGCTTTCTATATATTTTGCACTTATTAATTTCATAATCTCCAATCTTCTGCTTCCGATCTTCCAATGTTTCCCTCATGCGCATTTGGCGATGGTTCTGCGCCCCCTCTGTTCGAAAATTTGCGGTTGACATAACTGCTTCATATGTAATCGGTTAATAGAAAAATCAGGGTATAGAACGCGGATTGCGCGGATGACGCGGATGCGCGCAGATCCGTGAAAATCCGCGCAATCCGCGTCATCCGTGTTCGATTGAAACTAATCTCAAAGCAGGAAAATTAGCAACTATTATAATAACTGTGCAAAGTAAG
>JAPZAP010000044.1 GCA_027460585.1 Candidatus Methanoperedens sp.
TCCTGCGGTGAAACGCCCGGAAGGTCATGTACATTTTAAGAAAAAACTTGGATGGACATTAGGAATACTTGTCCTGTATTTCGTGCTGGCAAATATTCCTTTATTCGGGCTGGATAAAAGCTCGATAGACCTTTTTGAACTTTACAGGGCATTCTTTGCCGGTGCATCAGGTTCACTGATGGTCTTGGGAATAGGCCCCATAGTCACGGCTTCAATAGTACTTCAGTTGCTTGTAGGCGCAAATGTCATAAAAATGGATCTTACTGATCCTCACCAGCAGGCTATTTTCCAGGGCTTGCAGAAACTTATGGTTTTTGTGATGATCATTCTTGAAGCCCTGCCGCAGATACTTGGCGGGTTCATGAAGGCGGACGCTGCGCTTGCAGGGACCCTTGGCGTGAGTGTAAGCTTCATCACGTTACTTTTATTTATTCAGGTATGTATCGGTGGCGTATTGATCCTCTACATGGATGAAATAGTCTCAAAGTGGGGCATAGGTTCGGGCGTAGGAATGTTCATTATTGCCGGCGTATCCCAGCAGATTGTCCAGGGTATTTTCAACTGGAAAACCGATAATACTGGAGCCCCTATTGGTATCATCCCGAAATGGGTCTGGATGGCAGGCCCTTCCTCGGGTATCGATATGAATTATATTCTTGGCAACCCGATAGTCTTCCTCTATAGTGCAGGAATTCTAGCGCTGATAAGTACTGTGCTCATCTACCTTATGGTCGTATACGTTGAAAGCACGCGCATCGAGATTCCACTTGCCCATGCAGCAGTCAGAGGCGCACGTGGTCGATTCCTGGTAAAACTCATCTATGCAAGCGTTCTGCCAATGATCCTTGTAAGGGCATTGCAGGCAAATATCCAGATGGTAGGCCTGATTCTTTCAAGCAGGGGTTTTTCATACCTGGGAACCTTCAAACAAGGAACGCCTGTTGGCGGCCTTATGTACTATCTCTCTCCGATTAACGGACCAAGCGACTGGATACCTTCTCTTATAGGACCGCGGTTCACAAGTCTGGGAGTTGCAGAGCCTGCAATGTGGCAGATAATTCTCCATGTCTGTACTGATGCGTTCATGCTAATATTTGGAGGTATAATCTTTGCCCTGTTCTGGATCGAAACTACAGGAATGGGTGCAAAGAACGTAGCAGAAAAGATCCAGAAGTCTGGAATGCAGATCCCTGGATATCGCCGTAGCAGCGGGACGCTTGAGCGTGTAATGCAGCGCTACATACCCAAAGTCACTGTTATCGGAGGAGCTTTCATAGGCGTTCTAACCCTCATCGCAAGCCTTCTGGGTACACTAGGAGGCGCGGGCGGAACAGGATTATTGCTGACCGTAAGCATCATGTACAGGCTGTATGAGGATATCGCCAGCCAGCAGATGATGGAAATGCACCCGATGATGAGAAGCTTCTTCGGGAAGGAATAGACGAAAAAAATAATTTAAATGGAATACGGATAACAAAGGATTGACGGATTTAATAGATTCGAGTCATCCGCACAATCCGTGTTCTATCATAATTTCTCTTTTATTGAAATTTTTTGCGTTTTTTTGATAGAATTTACAGGATCGACAGGATTCGATCAAAAAAATATCATGTAAATCCCGTGTGGGTTAAATGGAACTATTTATAAAACTAATTTAGGTGCAAGCTTTAGAAAAAGAGAGATATGCAATTATCTCATCATCGATTTTTTTATCAAAGAATCGTGCGGCATTTCCTTGATTTACAGCAATTTCAAGAAATCCGTGGCTTCCTATTAACGTAAGAGGTTCTCCTTCCCTGCAAAATCCATACGAGTTAAGGAATGGAACTTTGATACCCTCGATTTCAAGAATATCACCAAAATTCAATTCAACGCCCCGCGAAGAAATGTTTGTAACAATATTCCCGAATGGATCCAGGAATATGACTTTTCCAAGGAATGAATCCGCAGTTTTAATCCCGGTCCCGAAATCCAGGTCAATGAAATCAAAAATCTCCGTACCGACTTCTTCAATCCCCAATCCCTTCGAAATATGTGCCCCAATGGGAGCGAAAATATCCTTACCATGAAAAACGCTTGAAACATTGCTCCTGAAAAGTTTCCTGTTTATTATCTCATAAACCTCAAATTTCCCTATGCTTCTTGCGGCCGGGATCAGAAGACCATTATCAGGACCTATAAAATAATGGATATCGCCGTCAGGCGATTGCGCCCTCGCCGCGACCGGGCGCCGGTTCGTTCCGACACCGGGATCAACCACTGCAATATGGACTGTGTCGGTGGGAAAATATTTCGCGCTTGTCATTAAAACAAATGCACCTGTGTGAATATCATGACGAGGTATTGAATGAGAGATGTCAACAATGTTTGCATCCGGGTTAATACCAAGTATTACACCCTTCATGGATGCCGGATATACATCCCCGAAATCTGAAAGCAACGTTATTACCATACAAGAAACATTCAATATATGTTTAACTATATTTTTTTTTCGTTGTCTATGATCGGGACTATAGTAGATGTTGATATTTTTGAGACCTGGCGAGAAAACAGGAATTTAATGAAAACAACAATAAAAAAGGGTGTTATTAACTTATAAATGACGATATTGGAATTAAAAAGCGTGGAAAGTATAGATTTCGCCCTGGTTTAGAGACATGCCGAATACCTATAAACCAGAGGGATCTGAATTATTCTTGCAGGGGTCATACCCAATATTCAAAGCATGATCCGAGGGGCGCCTCTTGATGGTTTGCTACGCCCTCGCAGAAATATACCATTCCCGCCCGCAGGCATTCCCGCAGGGCAAACCTTCAAGTTGGGCGCACCGCATTTGATAAAGGGCGGGCAGCAGGCGACGGATTTCTTTTTATTACGCATCGAAGCATTTATCATTTAATAAGATGGTACTAGATAATAATGGTTCTTGAGAAGAAGGCAGTATCCTTTTCTATTCAAGGTATGAATAAAATACCTGCTATTTATGTTGCTGAAATGTTCCAACACATTCAAAATATCCTCTATAGTATAGGAGACCATTTGGAAGGGAATGCCCCACGTCCTAAAGGAGATTTTCCACAGTCTGTTAAAGAAAATTGTTCTTTAGTAGTCACAGGATTGAAATCAGGGAGCGTTCATGCACAAATGCAGATTGGAGATATTCAAGAGGGATTATTTGAAGCACAGACTTATGGTGAAAGAACTATTGATATTGCCAATAATTTATTAAATCTCCTTTCTAATAAGGATATAATCGAGACCGATTTGTTAAATCCACAACTCTACAACATCATAAATAATCCCCATCGCCTTAATAGAATTCTTAGAGATTACGAAGCTATATGGCCGGATAGTAAATCTAAATTTAACGTAAATCTACGATTTGGCAAATCATTGCCGATACACCTTAATCCATTACGAAAAGATTTAATCCGTTCTATAATTCAAAAACCACCAAAAGAATATGAAAAAGAAGTTGTTGGACGACTAATAGAATTGCGCGTAGATAAAAAAAGAGAGTTCCGGGTTGATTCACCTGAGGGATTGATAACATGTCAATATTCACCTGAAATCGAAGGTAATATCATCAGTGCATTGGGGGAATTAGTGAGAATACGAGGAATAATGAAACCGACAGGAGGAAAGTATATCTTAAATATTCAAGATGAAACTTCCTTAGAAAAATTGGATAATCTTACTATCAAAAGTTTCAAAAAAGATTCAGTAGAGAAACAATTAAAGGAAGCTATATCTATTGATATTGCTTTTGAAAACGAACAATATATTCTTTCTAATGATGAATTTGGATTATTAGTGGTCCACCAGAACATGGAATTAGCTTATAAAGAAGCACAAGAAGAGTTTGCGATTTTAGTTGAAGAGTATGTAGATGCTCCAGAAGATGATTTGACTGAAGGAGCGAAGAAATTTAGAAATAAATTGATCAGTCTTTTGGAAAAATAAAATGAGTGCTTATAAAACAAAAGATATGGGGTCTGCTTTAAAAAAGAAGGGTTTTAAATTCCACCAATCACATCATACTTTTTATGTATTTTATTTCAATGGAAAGAAAACTAATATAAAAACCTTCATCAGTCATGGGGAAAAAGAATATGGAGATACCTTAATTAGTGCAATGAAAAAACAACTTCATCTCTCTCGCGAAGAATTTGATAATCTAATATCATGTCCATTAAAAGAAGAAAAGCTAATTGAAATATATTTAAAACAAGGATTAATAGAATAGATAGATTGTATTCTGGCATAAATACCGACACGAATTCAAACAATCATGTAATATAACCTTTTTATAGTATTATGCCCGTTTCACCGCTAAATAGTTAAAAACAAAAAAATTACTGTTGTCAATACCAATGGACTCGTGGGGTAGCCTGGATATCCTGGCGGGCTTCGAACCCGCAGACCCGCGTTCGAATCGCGGCGAGTCCGTTTATTTTTTTCTTTGAAAGAAGGATTATTTTTTATCGTGATAACGTCTCTGTGCAGCTTTCAACAAAAATCTGTGTTAATCGGTGTAAATCTGTGTCTAAAAACGTCCCCAAGAAACGGATTACACAGATTTCACGGATTGCGATCCCGTAATCTCAGGATTAGAATAAACCAAAATCAGCTCATTGAAAAAAAAAAGGATTCCGGTTAATACCGGAATATTGTTCTATCTTGTCAAATACCAGAGCAAAACCAGTATAATAAGAAGTATTATTCCATACCAGATATAATTATTGTTGCCCTTTTCTTCTTCTACTTTGGGCACAGGTTTTGGAGCCTCGATCTTTGGAGCAGGCTTTGGTTTTGGTGGCTCAGGCTTTGGTTCAGGTTCCGGTATTGGCTCAGGTACAACCTCTTTGACCTTTTCCTTGACAGCGCCGGTTATGAATGGACTTTGAACACCGGTCATGACTGCCATCACACGGACTTTACCAGTGAGATTATTGTCAACTTTTGCGCCCCAGATGATCCTCTTGGTGTTGGGGACTTTATCCATAATCAATTCACCGGTGACAGCTACCTCTTCGAGTGTGAGGTCTTCGCCTCCAACGATGTGGATCAGCACACCATAGCAATCATCGAAGCTAGTAACATCAAGCAACGGCGTAGCAATGGCCTGGGAAACCGCTTTGATTACCCTCTCAACGCCATCTCCTTCACCGATACCTATTGATGAGATACCGCCGCGTTCCATGACTGCGCGAAGATCTGCATAGTCAAGGTTAACAAGGCTTGGCTGAGTGATCGTATCTGTGAGATTCTTCACGAATGCCCCGACAAGGGCATTGGCGACATTGAGCGCTTCCTTTAATGGAAGGTTGCCCGCGACTTCTCTTAATTTTGAGTTGTCTATGATAACTACGGAATCACAGGATTCTGCAAGCAGTTTTATTGCTTCTCTTGCTTTCTCCCTTCTTGACATCTCGATAGTGAATGGAATTGTTACGCAGCCAATGGTAAGAGCATTAAGCGAACGTGTGATTTCTGCGACCACAGGGATCGCTCCTGTACCTGTTCCACCGCCCAATCCTGCCACAAGGAATACAAGATTCGAACCTTCAAGTTCAGCTCTTAACTCGGCAGTATTTTCTCTTGTTGCCTGCGCGCCCATTTCCGGGTAGCCGCCGCATCCGTGCCCTTTGCACAGTTTTTCTCCGAGCAGGATCACTTTATCTGCTTTTTGTACATAAAGATGATTTACATCCGTATTAGCAGCAATAATCCTGCCGCCTGTGATACCTTTCTCTGCTATCCAAGTTGTAATATTACAACCAGCTCCACCTAAGCCAACGACGGCAACAGATGGTTTCGCTGTTTTTGCAAACTCTTTTAAATCAGTAACCATATTTTAAAAGCCTCCTTCGAATGAATGGCTTGACATTTAAATAGTTATTTAACTATATATGCTTTTTCTGGTTTTTTTTTATTATTCTGAATATCGATGGTTTCATCCCATAATTTTATCCTGCATAGTTTTAAATTATTTTGCAATATATAAGTTTGCATGAAGATCGTAAAATTGAACACTTCCCCGAATGATTGTAATGCGTACCTGGTTGATGGAACGATATTGATAGATGTTGGCATGGACGGGAATTCAATGATATCTGAACTTAAAAAATATATCCAGCTATCTGAACTTAAAACAATTATCCTTACCCATTGTCATTATGACCATTCAGGAGGAGCGGGAGACGTAGCGTTGGCCACAGGAGCTAAGATCGCTATCCATAAAGACGATGGGACACTGTTGAAAGACTCAACTGCCACCGCATCAAAGTTATTCGGGAAAAAAGCGCCAGAGGTCAAACCTGATATTCTATTAAAAGGAGGCGAAACATTTGGGTCACTTGTTGTGATCCATACCCCAGGTCATACGCCCGGCGGCATTTGCCTTTATGATGCGGCCACAAAAACCCTCTTCTCAGGAGACACAGTGTTCGAAGATGGAAGTTTCGGGAGAACTGACCTCTACGGTGGAAACCAGGGAAAATTGATCGAATCCATAAGGAAGCTTACGCTTCTTGATGTCAGGATAATGTATCCTGGTCATGGCGATGTCGTATCTAACAATGCCAATGAACAAATCAAGCTCTCACTTGCAATGGCTTCCCAATTTTAAACCGCTTTGGATCGTATCAGGATTCCTATAGCAACAACAAGGATCAGCACTAGTATAGGGACTATTATATTCTTTATTGTCCCATGAATTTGATTCAATGTTGCATTCAACCGGTTTATTGAGTCTATAACTGGTTCAAGGTCGATCTTTGGAGGAGGAGTGACCCTCTCAATGACAGGTTCCGGTCTTGCCTCAACTTCTTGAGGAACAGGCCTTGGGAGCTCTTTTTTTACCGGTACAGCCATAGGTTTCGTCGGCTGGGGCGGTTTATTCTTTAATAATGCTTTAAATAATGCATCTTCGCTATATGCCATTTTAATGTACCCTTCTGCCTCTGGATTTGTAATTCCAGAAACAATAATAAGATTGCCTTTTTTCTATTTAAACCATTTGCAGGGAACGGTTTGAAAAAAAAAGAAGAGATATTGTTACTGTTTTTCTCCCCTTATCGTTATCACTGTCTGCCTTATGGGCAGTACCTTTCCCGAATTCTTTACGGCCTCCTCTACGATCCTTTGCAGCCCGAAACAGCAGGGAACTTCCATATTAACAAGAGTGATACTTTTTATCGTGTTTTTCTTGATAAGTTCTGTCAGTTTTTCCACGTAAAAATCCGCATCATCAAGCTTGGGGCATCCGATGATAAGGGATTTTCCCTTGAGGAAGTCTTGATGGAAGTTGGGATAGGCAAATGGAACACAATCTGCTGCCACCAGAAGATCAGCATCCTTAAAATATGACGCTTCGGGGGAGACCAGCATGAGCTGCACAGGCCACTGCCTCAATTCGGGGCTCTGGCGATGGCGAACTTCGGTTTGTTCCTTTTTCTCGCTTCTCAGGTCCATTGCCATACTGCCCGGACATCCGCAGGGAATCTCTTTCTGCGCTTTTTTCTCTGGTTTTTGGTGTTCAAGATGCTTTTTTACAGCTTCCTCATTAAATTCAGGTGCATTCCTCTTTATTATAGTGATAGCATCCTGCGGGCAGTGTCCCAGGCAGGCGCCAAGACCATCGCAAAACCTGTCATCGACCAGCTTTGCTTTCCCGTTGATCAATTTTATTGCACCTTCTGCACAATTGGGGATACACTGGCCGCACCCGTTACATTTATCTTCGTCTATGAAAACAATATCTCGATTCATAATTATCAATTAATAAACGATTTTATAACTTATAAGGATTTTGGTTATTAAATATAGGAATATTATTGTATATTATAGTCAATGATAGAAAGATATTTAATAATTCCTGCTAAATGAGAATTTATGAAAGAATTCCTTGACCTTGACAAAAGAGATCGGGAAATATTATCCCTTCTTGAACAATATCCTGAGATGTCCCAGAGCGATATGGCTGAAAAACTCAAGATTTCACAGCCATCCATAAGTGCAAGAATATATAAATTGAAAAAAAAAGGCGCTCTGTCCCATGTCGTTGGCATGAACCTGAAAAAAGTAGAACTCTATATGGCAAAAGTTGACGTCGTAGCTAATAATACTTCTTCTGTTCTTGATATTTTCAAAGATTGCCCGTATTTCTTAAATGGCCTTATTGTTTCGGGAAGAAACAATCTGTGCCTTTTCTTTGTAGGTGAGGACATATCCACCCTTGAAGCGATAGTTGACGGACACCTCCGGGGCAATCCCCTTGTCAAGAGTGCCGAGCTAAGTATTGTGATCACCACAATGAAAGACTTTGTCATGCCCATAAAAATGAACTTTGACTTTAGCAGCACGCCGCCGTGCGGCAATGGGTGCAACTGCAATTACTGTTCTCATCATATTTCAAACAGGTGTCTTGGGTGTCCGGTGACAAATAGTTATAATGGAAAGATCTGGAAGTGAAGTAACCGGATTGAGATACGGCATACATCAGGTTGAGAGAAAACAAAATTTTCAGGCCATCACGCACCCTTATATATCTTCGTGAAGATTGATATGAATCATGATAATAGGCGAATTATTGGCCAAACATGAAAAAATTATCGACAAAAGAATGAATTATATTTGGCAAATCAGACTAACTAAATAAAGATATGATGAACAAATCATTTAAATTGTTAGCAATAGTATTGTTGGTTTTTCTTATAGGATTTTTTCTTGAGGAAACGATAGATTCATCAAAATTAAGTAACTATAAATCCCTGGGAGAAACGGTAGAGATAACATCTGAATTATTCTCTGTTTTCGTTGCTCTTTCAATTTTTGCCATAACGTGGCATGCATATAACAAAAGCAGGGACAACCATTCTCTTTTTTTGGGCACTACATTTCTTATTATCGGGCTTTTAACCTTATTTCATTTATTCTCGTATCCCTTTATGCCTTATTTCCTCACCCCCAACTCAACTCATAAAGCAGCCATTTTCTTTCTAGAATCCCGATTCATCCTGGCCCTTTTTCTGCTTATAAGTGCATATGTCGATAAGGATTCATTTCCTAAATTGATTAACAAATATGTCATGTTATTGCTTTCAGCAGCAATATTGTCAGTCTCACTGGTCTTCGTTTTGATTTATCATGATACTCTTTTTTCGGGATTTGATCTTAATATGTATTCCACAGAAACTGTAATTTTATTATTTTTAATTACAGTTTTTATTCTTGTTGCGGGCTATCTTTATAATAAAAGGGCCAAAGAAACATTCCAGATCAATCTTAATTATTTGGCAAATGGCTCGATCATAGTGCTCATCAGTAATCTGGTCTATTTCTCTTATGAATTCTCAGGACATTTTCTTATAATCACTGGTTTTTTCTATTTTTATCTTGGTCTGTATAAATCATCCGTTGATCTGCCATACGAGAGGCTCGCAATTTCCGAGGAAAAGCTGCGGCGTTCAGTCGAGGAAAAATATCGCAGTCTTTTTGACAACGCCAATGATGCTGTTGTTACCATCGATACTCGCGGATTCGTTACCTCCTGGAACAAAAGTGCTGAAAAACTCTTTGGCTGGACTGCGGAGGAAATCACTGGAAAAAAGCTCGTTGAAGTGGTTGCTACCCCTAAAATAGTGGATTCGAAAGAAAATATGATATATGATTTATTTTCGGACACCATAACAGGACAGGAAACGACATACTTTCACAGAGACGGGACAAAGATAGACGTAAGCATTACCATTTCGCCGCTGATAGATGTAAACCGCAATGTTGCGGAAAGATCCTTAATTATAAGAGATATAACCGAAAAAAAGAAATCCAAAGAAGCGCTGCGAAAAAGCGAGGAATTCTTAAGGACAGTTCTCAACAGCATGAATGATGGCCTCATGGTGATCGATGCTGATGATTTTAGCATAGTTAGCGTCAATAGTGTTTTACTGAAAAAATATGGGCTAAAGGAAGAAGAGGTTATTGGAAAGAAATGTTTTGAAGTGTCTCATAAGCTCACTGAGCCATGCTACCATAGAAACGAAATCTGTCCCCTCATTGAATCTGTAGAAACCGGGAAATACTCAACAGTTGAGCACGTACATTTCGGGAAAAATGGCGAGAAGATGTTTGCTGAAGTCTCGACGTCGCCGATAAAAGATAATACTGGAAAGGTTGTTCAGATAATTCATGTGACCAGGGACATCACCGAGCGCAAGCAGATGGAGAATGCACTGCATGCCTCTGAAGAAAAGTTTGAAAAGGCATTCCTTGCGAGCCCGCAGGCTTTAACGATTACAGGCCTAAATGACGGTCTCTTCATAGAAGTTAACGACAGTTTTACGAAAACCCTTGGTTACAGTCGTGAGGAAGCACTTGGGCATACCACGTTGGAACTGGGTATCTGGATCACAAAGGAGGATAGAATCGGGTTCATTTCCGCTCTCCAAAAAAATGGATTTGTGCACAACGAGGAGTTGAATCTGAGAACCAAAAAGGGTGGCACAGCGTCGATGTTGGTTTCAGCGGAGTTGATCGATGTGGCAGGAAAAGACTGTCTTCTGACCACTTTCTATGATATCACTGAGCGCAAACGGGCCGAAGAGGCACTGACATCGTCCCTGTCTTTGCTAAATGCCACTCTGGAATCGACAGCTGATGGAATCCTTGTTGTGGACCGAAACGGACGCATTACTCGATGGAATCAGAAATTCGCCGACATGTGGCAAATCCCGGAAGAGGTTCTATCCAACCTCAATGACGATCAGGCGCTCAACCATGTTCTCCATCAGATGGTTCAACCGGATGCGTTTTTAGCCAAAGTCAGAGAACTATACAGGCAACCGGATGCATCAAGTGTTGACCAGCTCACTCTTACAGGCGGACGCATTTTTGAAAGGTACTCCCAACCTCAAAGAATCGGCGATGATATAGTAGGCCGCGTGTGGTCCTTCCGTGACATCACCAAGCTTAAGCGGGATGAAGAAAAAATCAGAAAATCACTGGAAGAAAAAGAAGTGCTTCTTCGGGAAATCCATCATCGTGTCAAAAATAATATGCAGATAGTTTCCAGTTTGCTCAGGCTTCAATCCCGGAATATCGAAGATAGTAAATATAAAGATATGTTTATTGATAGCCAAAACCGGATAAATTCAATGGCCCTTATCCACGAAAAACTTTATAAATCCGAGAGCATTGCACAAATTAATTTCAAAGAGTATATTAACGATATAATCTCAAATATATTTGAATCTTATTGCATAAAAAGCAATATCAAAATTGATATTAATGTAGAAAATTTTCCGATAAAGATCGATTATGCAGTTCCATGCGGATTAATAATTAATGAACTAGTCACAAATTCCTTAAAATATGCATTTCCTGACGGAAGACAGGGAAAAATTCAAATCTCATTAAAATCTAATGAAAATAATATGATCCGGCTTTCAATAAGTGATAATGGCATAGGTATTCCGAAAGATATGGATATTCGAAAAACAAAATCATTGGGTTTACATCTTGTCACCGCCCTTGCAGAAGGTCAACTTCATGGCGAGATAATTCTAAATAGAGAAACAGGGACAGAATTTCAAATTAGTTTTGGTGCAAAATGAAAACAAAAAAACAGATCCTGGTTGTCGAAGATGAAATTATTACAGCAATGGATATCCAAAACAGGTTGATAAACCTTGGATATAACGTACCTGCAATAGTTTGCAAAGGCGAGGAAGCAATAATAAAAGTGAAGGAAAATAAACCCGATCTTGTATTAATGGATATTAACCTCAATAGTGAAATGGATGGGATCGAGGCAGCATTAAAAATCAATTCTTTTTCAGATATTCCAATAATATACCTAACCGCATATTCTGATGAAAAAACTCTTACACGGGCAAAAATCACAGAGCCTTATGGATACATAGAAAAACCATTTAAAGACAGGGAATTACATATTAATCTCGAAATTGCTTTCTATAAATATACAATGGAGAAAAAGTTAAAAGAGAGCTATGAGATAATAAGGGAGAAAAATCAGTGGCTTGCTGCGGTAATTGAAAGCCTTGGCGATGCAGTAATAGCAACGGATTCGAAAGGGACAATTAAACTTATGAACCCGATCGCAGAGGCGCTGACTGGCTGGAAGCAGAATGAAGCTTTGGGAAAGCCTCTGGCAAATATTTTCAATATTATTAGCAAAAACATCGATGAAAAAATAGAAGACCCGATAACAAAGGCAATTCGGGATGACATGTTCTACGGTCTTGCAGACAATACAGTATTGGTAACAAAAGAAGGTATGAATAGAAATGTTGACATTATCGGTTCAACCATTAAAATTGATGGAAATAACATAATTGGCTTTGTTTTTATCTTCGATGACATTACCGAGCGCACTAAGATCGATGATATGCTGAGAATATCTGAGAATTCTTAAGACGGCAATGAACGACTATACGCTCGGAATTAAAGAACTGGATAATGCGAAAAGAAAGTTGAAAAAAGGAACAACCTTCAATTGATGAGCGTTATTTATTCAAATGCACCACTGTTGGAGGCGGAAAACCGTTAAAATAGGTGGTTGAAGCGATCGTATAAGCACCAATATTTTCAGCATAAAGCAAATCATCAATTTGCAAATCTTCCGGTAGCTCATCGGCCAGTGAAATAGTGTCAAAAGCATCACAGGTGGGGCCAAATGTAGCGCAAACTTTTTTCTCTCCATCCTTAAAGGAATGCAGTGGATAATGCTGATGATCAAAAACCTGTCCGGAAAAAGTATGATAAACACCGTCGTTCAGATAATAGCACGTTTTTCCGTCACGAACAGCTTTACCAACGATTTTCGTGACCAGAGTACAGGCTGTCGCCACAATAAATCTCCCTGGCTCGGCAATGACCTGAATATCATCTTTGGGAAACATTCGCTTTATTTCCGAATTCAATTTTTCAGCCAGAAGGGCAAAAGATTTTACGTCAGGCGTATATTTTACCGGAAACCCGCCGCCAATATCTAAAATTTTCCTCTTCTTGTTTTCCTTGCCAGTAAACCCGATATGATAATTTCTTAATTCTGCTTCCTTGAAAATCGAGGAGGCGAAATTCAAAGCCTGCGAATAGTTATCAAAATTATTGCACTGGCTGCCGACGTGGAAACTAATGCCTTCAACCCCAAGCCCCAGATTCAGGGCTTCAGCGATAAGATCGACTGCTTCTCCGGGATGGGCCCCGAATTTTGAAGAAAGCTCAACCATAGAACCTGTATTGGGCACGCGTATCCGCAAGATCAGGCCAACATCAGGGGAATGTTTTTTTATTTTTTTTAATTCTTCAATATTATCAAAAGTTACCAGGATCTTATAGTCATTTAACCTTGCCAGGACATCAGCAGGTTTGATGGTATTGGCATAGATAATTTTATTCCAGATAAAATCTTCCTGTTCTTTTTCGGACAAATGCTGGAAATTTTCATGAACCAGCATAAATTCTGGTAAAGAAGCCACGTCAAAACTTGCACCCATATCATACATAGTTTTGATAATTTCAGGATTGGAATTGGCCTTGACAGCAAAATATGCCTGCACATCAGGCAATTTTTCCCTGAATTCACGATAATTCTCCCTGATCTTTTCATGATCTATGATAAAGACCGGTGTTCCATGTTCTTGCGCAATCTTTTCTAACATTTTCTTTTGCTTTTCGATCATTGTTGTACCCAATATTATTAACAATAATTTATTATTGCTTTTAGTTATTATTAACCTATAAAAATAAAATTTTCAATTTGCCATGGATCGGGATTGTATTTTGCTGCCGGGTTTTCTTTGAAAAATATTTTGCGATTTTTAAGAGGCGTCCAGTCCGAGGGCGTGGAAATAAATTTTCCGAGATACGGTTTAGCAATATCCAGGACAAAATCATGAGGCAGGTCGTCTGGCAATTTAATACCTTCCCGCGGGTTTTCAAGCATCCAGAGTACGGCAGCAATAATACCTGCCGCTACTTGAAGAGTAGTGGCGTTCTGGCCGGGAGCGAGAGATCTGGCTTCCTCAATGCTTAAACAGCTGCCCGTCCACCAGGAATTATAATGATGCCCCATCAGGAGCGCTCCCAGAGTATCCTCGCCAGATATAATTTCATCTCTCATGATCCTGATCCTGGGTTGGAGTTCGTAATTCCGGCCACGCAATTCCCAAAGCGAGGAAAGCGTATCGTGACATGGCATATAGGCATAATTTACAGTTGGCCGGTAAATCGCCTTACCATCTTCCCAAACAGTTAACCGGTCTGAAAGGCCAAATGCTTCACCATGGCGGATCATCATACCGATAATTTCTTCATCCGGTATCCACGATCTGACCCATGTATTAATGCCCATCTGGGGCAGGAAAATCTGGTTTTTCGGCCCGCTCGGAGGTATATTTGCCAGGGGCGGCAACTTGCTCTCATGCGTCCCCCAACCTATTTCAGCCGGGGCCGTTCCTTCTTCCCGCAATCCTTCAATGCTCCATGTCCCTACAAATTCGTTAACCTGCTTTGGCCTGTTGGCAATTTGAGTATCCCGCTCGCTGCAATGGATTACCTTGACATCTAATTTCTGTGCCAGCCGGGCAAAATCCCTGTTTTTTGCAAGATGGGCAATTTCTTCTTCATCCTGCGCAGAAACTTTCTTATCTAAACTGATGCGCGCAGCAATATCAAGCAAGGCTTGCTTTACAAAGTGAGAAATGAGGCCGGGATTTGCGCCATGGTCAACAACAGCGGTTGGCGCATCTTTCCAATCACGGGAAAGTTTAAGCAATTGCATTTGCCGCCAATAAAGCGATTTTTCAAAAGGGCTCTTTGTATAAATTCCCTCTTCAGGATCCCAGAGTTCAACCGAAGTATTAACGTACAATATATTGTGGTCATGGCACCATTTAATAATATCGTTGGCGCCTATATTCCACGCCAGATCAATGAGCAATCCCCCATTATCCAGATATTTTGATAAAACATGATCTAAATTTTCCGGGGTAATTTTTTCACAAACATATTTTAATCCCTGATCAGTATATTTTTTCAGGTCTTTTGATTTGTCTTCAAAATCAATAATGGTAATGTTTTTTAGCGCAACATCAATTTTGTCTATTAAAATGGGCAGGGTGCATTGTGAAACTGCGCCATAACCGATAATAAGGATCTTATTGTTGAATTTTTTATTCATTCTGTAAATAGCCTAATAATTATTCATAGCTTTAAGTTTTTCCCTGAATCAAAAAAATTATCTTCCCTTGCGCATAATTATCTAAAACCTTTTCAAAAAACAAGGGTATTTTTTTACATTTTCACTCATTATTTTTACTAATGAGTAATACGGAATTTAAACTGACTAAACCTATTTATTTCTAAAACCCGTATTACCGGCAAATGCCTACCATAAGTGAAAAGATACTCTCCCGCGCATCCGGGAAACCTGCACTTTCTGACGATTTTGTAATAGCGAATATAGATTATGCGATGGCGCATGACGGAACAAGTGTGCTTGCCACGAAAGCATTCAGGGAGATGGGGGCAAAGAAAGTATGGGATCCGGAACGGATAATTATTCCTTTTGACCATATAGCTCCGGCCAATAACGAAACCGCCGCAAAGCTCCAGAAAAACATAAGACAGTGGATAAAGGAGCAGGGTATCACGAATTTCTTTGATGTCGGGGAAGGTATCTGCCACCAGGTTTTGCCCGAACAGGGATTTGCCATGCCGGGAAAAATCATAGTGGGTGCTGATTCACACTCCTGCACTTACGGCGCTTTCGGCGCATTTGCCACTGGTGTGGGAGCTACTGACATGGCTGAGATATTCGCGACCGGGAAACTGTGGCTTCGGGTTCCGCAAACTATCAGGATAAAAGTTGATGGGAAACTTGCAAAAGGGGTGTCAGCAAAAGACATGACGCTTTTCATAATTAAGAATGTGGGCGCAGATGGTGCAAATTATAAGGCAATAGAATACTACGGAGAAACCATAAGTGATCTATCAATACCGCAGCGTATGACACTTTGCAACATGTCCATTGAAATGGGGGCAAAAACAGGTATCGTGCCCCCGGATGAGAAAACCTTCAAATATCTGGAGGGGATCGCCCGTGACAAATATACACCTGTATATGCAGATGAGGATGCGAAATATTGTGAAGAGTTCAACTTTGATGTGCAGGATCTTGAACCCCAGATCGCAATTCCGCACGAAGTCGATAATGTAACAGGTGTGGGAACTGTCGCTGGAACACCCATTGACCAGGTTTTCATAGGCTCATGCACAAATGGAAGATTGGAAGACCTCAAGATCGTAGCGAACATCCTGGATGGCAAAAAGGTCAAAGTAAGAACTATTGTGCTACCAGCCTCGCGTTCTGTGCTTATTGAGGCAACTGAATCAGGAATTATTGCAACTCTTTTAAGATCAGGCGTCATAATTGCTCCACCCGGCTGCGGTCCGTGCCTCGGCGCCCATATGGGTGTAATTTGCGAAGGGGAGACATGTCTTTCAACATCCAACCGTAATTTCAAGGGCAGGATGGGAGCCGGCGGATTGATTTACCTGTCTTCCCCGGAAACGGCTGCGGCAAGTGCACTTAAAGGAGAGATAGCAGATCCAAGAGAACTCTATTGAATATTTTATCGTTGTTTGACGATGCACGCTTCGTTAATTTTATATCCCTTCAAATCAATAACTCGGCCTAACATGAATGAAAAAGCAGAAATTGCTTCGACTAATGTCCCTCTTGCTCCTGGTATTAATCCTCCGGTCACGAATGGTGCTTACCAGGACTTAAGAAATAAATTAGCTGAAAAAATGGCTGGTGAGATTACACTTTCGGATAATCCCGGAGAAACACTAAAGAAATGGCGTGCAAGTTTTGAAATATCGCAAACTGACCTGGCCTTGTTCCTTAAAGTCTCACCTTCCGTGATCAGCGATTATGAAAGCGGAAGGCGAAAATCCCCCGGCATATTCATTGTCAGCAAGATCGTAGAAGCGATCCTTGAAATGGATGTAGCTCGCGGCGGTGCGAAAATTCGCTCTTATGAAGGAATGCTCCGGGGAGGGTTCAGCGCTGATGCCATATATGATATTCATGAATACTTATCCCCATTGTCTATTGAAGAGCTGATCAAACTCATAAATGGAGAAGTAGTTTACAGCCCGCCAGCGGAATTCATAAAACCGTTATACGGTTATACGGTTGTGGACAGCCTGAGGGCGATCCTCCAGCTATCATACAATGAATTCCAGAAATTATATGGGTGGAGTTCTGAAAGAGCTATGATATATACCCAGGTTTCAACGGGAAGATCGCCCATGGTTGCCTTGAGAGTAACGAATTTAAAACCCGCTCTCATAGTCATTCATGGACTTACCGCACAGCAGGTCGATAAAATAGCAATAAAGATAGCAGAGATAGAACATGTTCCCCTTGTTGCAACGGTCATGCCCATAACGGATCTGATCCGGGCTCTCCAGTCGCACGATCTTAAACATTAATATTTTATTTTAATATCAAACAAAAAAAGAGGTACTTTAGATGAGTGTTGGAATTGTTTCATATGGCGCTTACATACCCAGATACAGGATACGGGTTGAAGAAATAGCAAAAGTTTGGGGTGCAAACCCGAATAGCATAATCGACGGACTAATGGTTTATGAAAAATCAGTCCCCGATCTTGACGAAGATACAATAACGATCGCAGTGGAAGCTGCACGCCATGCAATTAATCGAGCTGGCATAGATCCCCAGGAAATTGGAGCTTTATATACTGGTTCGGAAAGTCACCCCTATGCGGTCAAACCTTCAAGCACAGTAGTTGCTGAAGCTATCGGGGCTACACCCAACCTCACTGTAGCAGATTTTGAGTTTGCCTGTAAAGCAGGGACAGCCGCAATCCAGACATGCATGGGCATGGTGGATTCCGGAATGATAAAACTTGGGATGGCAATAGGCGCTGATGTTTCACAGGGCGCACCTGGAGATGCGCTGGAATATACAGCTGCAGCAGGCGGAGTTGCTTACGTCATAGGAAAGAAGGATCTTGTGGCGAATATCGAATCCACATATTCATTCACTACAGATACACCAGACTTCTGGAGAAGGGAAGGAATGCCTTATCCCGAACATGGAGGAAGGTTTACCGGAGAACCAGGATATTTCAAACATGTTTCATCGGCAGCCCAGGGTCTTATGAAAAAAATGGGCACAAAACCTTCAGATTACGATTATGCAATATTCCACCAGCCAAATGGCAAATTCCCCACGCGTGTAGCTAAAATGCTGGGATTCAGCAGCGAACAGATAAAACCAGGTCTTGTTGTAACACGGCTTGGGAATACGTATTCCGGTTCATGCATGATGGGACTTGCTGCAACCCTTGATATTGCAAAAGCAGGCGACAGGATATTCATGACATCATTTGGTTCCGGTGCGGGAAGCGATTCTTTCAGTTACACCGTGACAGACAGGATCGAAGAAATACGCAATGGCGCACCCAGTGTTGAAAAATTGCTGGCTGATCCGATCTATATCAATTATGCGACATATGCAAGACACAAGAATAAGATCAAATTATGAGGTGAAAAAATGAGAGACGTTGCTATTATTGGAGTCGGATGTACGGAATTCGGCGAATTATGGGATAAATCATTCAGGGAGCTTTTCGTTGAAGCAGGGGTGAGCGCAATAGAGGATGCCAATGTGGCGGGCGGGAAAATAGATGCGCTGTATGTCGGGAATATGAGCGGCGGACGGTTCATCGAGCAGGAACATCTTGGCGCGCTCATTGCGGATTATTCGGGGCTTGCAAGCCTTCACATCCCTTCAACGCGCGTGGAAGCAGCATGTGCCTCAGGCGGGCTTGCGCTGAGGCAGGGAATTATTGCAGTAGCTTCCGGTTATCATGATATAGTGATTGCAGGAGGGGCTGAAAAAATGACTGATGTTGGCGTTGAAACCACAACTGATGCCCTTGCAGCAGCATCCGACAGGGAATGGGAAGGCATAATGGGCGCCACGTTCCCGGGACTGTATGCCATGATCGCAAGACTTCATATGCATAAATACGGGACAACACAGGAACAACTGGCAGCTGTTGCGGTCAAGAACCATCACAATGGCACTATGAATCCAAAAGCCCAGTTCCAGAATGAGATCACGATCGACACCGTAATTAATTCAGTGATGGTCGCCGACCCACTGCGTGTTTTTGACTGCTCTCCTATATCCGATGGTGCGTCAGCCGTTGTTATTGCTTCGGCGGATGTCGCCAGGAAATATACGGATACCCCCATTTATGTAAAAGCGTCTGCGCAGGCAAGCGGCACCATTTCGCTTCATGACAGGCCCGATATTACCACGATCGATGCAACGGTTGCGGCAGCGAATTGGGCTTATAAGATGGCAAAGCTTACTCCGAAGGATATTAATTTTGCAGAAGTCCATGATTGTTTTACGATAGCTGAGATATGCGCGATAGAAGACCTTGGGTTTGTGAAGAAAGGCGAAGGCGGAAAAGCGGCAGAATCCGGTTTGACCGCGATCGGTGGAAAGATCCCCGTAAACCCGTCAGGCGGATTGAAAGCATGCGGTCATCCTGTGGGTGCAACAGGTGTAAAACAGGCTGTTGAAATGGTCTTACAGCTGCGCGGCGAGGCAGGAAAAAGACAAATTGATGGCGCAAATATCGGTCTTACCCACAATGTAGGCGGGTCAGGCGGCACTGCTGTTGTCCATATTTTCGGGAGGGATAAGTAATGTCAGTCCCACGATTCTGGAGAAGACTCAAGAATATTTATAATCTCATCGGAACGCACTGTGAAAAATGCGGAAGTTTCCTGTATCCGCCCAGGAACATGTGCCCCAAATGCAGAAGGAATGGCATGACCATACCTTTCAAATTCAAGGGTACTGGTGAAGTATTAACATATACGATCGTCCATACCGGCGCAAAGGATTACACTAAACTCACGCCATATATTCTCGCTATAATAAAACTCGATGAGGGGCCGCAGCTTACCTCCCAGGTAATATGCGACCATTCACAGATCCGCATTGGAATGAAGGTAAAAGCAGCATTCAGGAAGCTTGGCGAAGAGAGCGAAAAGGGAATGATATATTACGGGACAAAATTTGTCCCGATGGAAGGTTAAGCGGGAGTGTAACCTTTTCCCTTCATTCGGGATTTAAATTCCTCTTTTGTAATCCCTTTAAAATCTGCAAGGCGGCGGTAATGTTCTTTGATATGTTCCTCGCTTATATCCTCAATTGATACCTTGTCCATAAGCATATTTAGAACATTGTCAAATGTCCAATCACCAAATTTATAATCTGATAACCTTTCTTTTGTTCTCTCATTGATTGTAATAGTAGTAGGCACAATTAAAACCATTATTTTAATTGATAATAAAGTTATCGAAGCCCCGATGGAAAATAAGAAAGTTTTTAGCACTGTATGGGAAAAGATAACTATGACAGGAAAGGAAGATTCGGTTCATAACCCCCAAATCCGTGCGTATCCGCGCAATCCGTGTCATCCGTGTCATCCGTGTTCCCTTCCGTTTGATGAATACTAACTCATCAGCCCAAACAACCATGCCCATAAAACTCAGCCTCTTCCTTATCCCACTGTCACATCCATCTTCTATCAAACAATACTTTTATCCAAAAGATTTGAGCAAAACACAAAAATACCAATGCGACAATTATATTCCAATGATATCTGTCGGAGTAATAACCCGCGGAAAATATGGTCTGCGCTTAATTGAAAATGTAAGAACTAATTCCAATTTCAAGATATCATCAATAGAACTCCCCGAACAGCTTCCGGATTTTATAGAAACACCGGCGGATTTCATAAACGAATTGATCCCTGATAAAAGTATTTTTTCAAACGACCTGATAATCGCATATACTCTTCATCCTGACCTGGCGCCCCAGATCATTCGCCTGGCAGGTGAAAATGGAGCAAGCGCCGTGATCATAGCAGGAGGCGCAGCGATGGTTGGCGGACAGTCTGAAATAACAAGCCTCTCAAAAAAATACAACATTAATGTTCAGGTACATGAGATATGCTGCGATATCGAATGCAGTGGGGACAGGATTGTCGATGAATTCGCATCATGTTTCGGGAGACCCGAAGTGAGAATTAAAACAAATAATGGCCTGGTAACAAATGTAAAGATCATTCGCGGTGCACCATGCGGAAGTACGTGGCACATGGCAAAAGGACTTGTGGGAACAAAAATTGATGAAGCACCTGCCAGGGCTGGTCTTCTTATCCAGCAATATCCGTGCAGGGCTGTGCGAGGCAACAAAGGCGGAATACATAAAGCTGCAAAGCTTCATAAGGAATCAGTAGAAAGAGCATTAAAAGAGAGTGTTTAGATGACAGAATCAATATATGAACGCTCACTCAAATTCCATGAGAAGCACCAGGGAAAAATAGAATTAAGAAGCAAGGTCAAAATGAAAACAAAAGATGACCTGAGCCTTGCCTATACACCCGGAGTGGCAGAAGCTTGTCTGCGTATCCATAAGAATAAAGATGATATTTACCGCTACACATCAAAAGGAAACTTTGTAGCAGTCGTCAGCGATGGAACATCCGTTCTGGGCCTGGGCGATCTGGGCGCTCATGCTGCCTTGCCTGTGATGGAAGGAAAGGCGATGCTTTTTAAGGTTTTTGCAGGTGTGGACGCCTTCCCGATATGCCTTGACACGAAAGATACTGAAGAAATTATCAAATCCGTAAAGTTCCTAGCGCCTGTTTTCGGGGGCATCAATCTTGAGGATATCGCAGCCCCCCGTTGTTTTGAGATAGAAACACGCCTAAAGGAATTACTTGATATCCCGGTGTTCCACGACGATCAGCACGGTGCGGCGCTTGTCATGCTTGCTGCACTCATAAATGCCCTGAAAGTGGTGGGAAAGAAATTCCACGATATAAAAGTCGTAATAAGCGGAGCGGGAGCAGCAGCCATAGCAAGCGCAAAACTTCTCCTGAATGAAGGTGTGAGAGATATCATAATGTGCGATTCAACTGGCATAATTTACCAGGGAAGATCCGGGATGAACCTATACAAAGAAGAGCTTTCCAGGGTCACCAACAAAAATCGTATTTCAGGAACCCTCAGTGATGCGATGAAAGGCGCGGATGTTTTCATAGGTTTATCCGTTGGCGGGCTTGTAACTGAAGAAATGGTGCGTTCCATGGCAGATGATGCGATTGTTCTTCCACTTGCGAATCCCACACCAGAGATAATGCCGGAAAAAGCAAGGAAGGCAGGTGCTCGGATTGTGGGGTCGGGACGTTCAGATTGCCCCAACCAGATAAATAATGCGCTTGGCTTTCCCGGAGTATTCAGGGGCGCTCTTGATGTCAGGGCCAGTGATATCAATGAGGAAATGACGATGGCAGCGGCAAATGCGCTTGCTTTATTCGTGCCTGAACCATCGCAGGATTGTATCATTCCAAGTATTTTTGATCCCAGGGTTGCACCGTCTGTCGCTTCAGCCGTGGCGAGGGCTGCAATGGATAGCGGTGTTGCGAGGCTTCAGGTTGATCCCGATGATGTGGCAAGACATACGATAGAACTTATAAAAAATCAATGAAATTCACAAACTTCCTGATATTTTTATGTGTGTCCATCACGCTATACGCCTGGGGCGCGAACGAAAATCTTGCATTCAGTCAATATGCCCTTTTTAATGGCGGGTACTACACACTTATCACGGGGATATTTGTTCATGCGAGTTGGGTCCATCTTATCGGAAATATGGTTTTCCTGTATATTTTCGGCAACAGTCTTGAGGACGAAGTGGGCGCCTTCAATACCGCCCTTGTTTTTTTCACAGGCGGCGTCCTTTCATTCATCCTGAGCATCCCATTCTATCCCGGGGCGAACATGCTTGGCGCTTCAGCCGCCATATTTTCTGTTATGGCTGCGCTGCTTCTTGTGCGCCGCCCCGGTTATTCCTTCCGTTTCCTCTCGCCAATTGGACCTCTTGCGCTTCTTTATTTCATTTTCAATATCATGGCGGTCGAGAACGGGGCTGGAGGAAATGTGGCATATATGTCGCATGTTTTCGGATTCGTTATCGGGCTTTTTTTTGGCGCGCGGTGGAATAATAAGTGGAGAGAAAGCCTGTTGCTTACGATTTTGCTGCTTGCAGGGTATGTATTATTGTATAATTATCTTTTTTAATTTCACGGATAAATGATCCGGGTAAGATAATCAACCACAGAGGACGCAGAGATAACAGAGTTGTAATAACATTTTTTCTTGCGCCGGACTCTACACGCCGGATTCGTTGCAACAGCGCAGATAATCACACGTTATAAGACCCTATAGAGTGACAGTTTAAATTTGTGTTGGTATTTAGGTCAATGTGCAACACATCTTAATTGATTGACCTAAAACAAGTTATATTTCGAAGCTAATGATAAAGATTTTAACATTCATAAACACAAAACTTATATAAGAGATATACCTATAAAAATAAATTCTTAATACAAGAGGTCAGCCCAAACAAGATAAATTTCCAATCCACCGTTTTTGGGCTGCCATCTTCATTTATTTAAGTAATGGGCGCTGACTCGAAGTCACTGCATAATATGGAGTTCGAAATTCTACAGTGGCTGCGCGTTTGATGTGGTCTGCAACTGCGACACCTACTATAACCAATGCTACTGCAAAACCAAGAGCTATAATTAGCCCGCCATTATTGTTATTGCCGCTCATCGCTTTTCACCTCCTCTCACTTTCTAATAATTTTGCGAGAAGAATCCCGGCACCAATTAAGCCGGCTCCTACCAGTATTGCATTAAATGTATCATCATCGCCCTCTTTTTTGGCTCGTTTATTAATTCTTGCCAGTTGATATTGTATTGCACTTTGGCTTACACCTAACCGTTGTGCAATATCTTCTTGGCTATAACCAAGTCCTCTCATTTTTATGATTTCTGCTATTTCCTTTTCTGTTAAACGCCTTTCAGGCATAGAATTATCAATTGATTTATTCATATATAAACATTTCTAATACTATACAAATACAATTGGTATAGTACAAAAACATATTCAATCATACATTATCTCTCATGAGAAATAATGTTAGTGATTAGTCATTATTAACTTATTTTTCCCTACACTCACAAAGTCCATCTCCCAAACTCGACGGTCAATTATTATATATGAGCCAAGCCGACGGAAAGATGTTTAAGAGTGTCACGAAGATGAACAACCCGAAAAAAAAAGTTGTTGAATTGTTCTTATCTTAATAATAAACAAACACTTTTTACAATAAAAAGAGCATTATTGTATAATCGTTATCATCGGACGCATTATTTAATACTATGCTACATATGGATTGTAGTACTAATTCTCTGTGCGCTCTGTGGTTTTTTTAGTATCAGAAGGTAGCCACGATATACTCGTAAGATGTATTTCACTCAAGTTCCTTTATAAACTCACTCAGCCTTCCGCATGTTACCTTTTTCTTTGCCTCGCTGCATCTCTTGACCCTGTCAAGCAGCGTGCACATCTGCTCATGCGTCAGATCATACCCCATCTTCTGCACAACGCCCTTCAGAGCCTTTGTCCCTGTGTGTTTCCCTATGATTATTTCTCTTTTCGCTCCCACCATTTCAGGCGCGAACAATTCGTAAGTCATTGGTTCCTCAAGAACGGCAGCCACATGTATCCCGGATTCATGGGCAAATGCATTTGAGCCCACGATGGCTTTTGTCCTGGGGATCGGTATTTCAGCATACTGTTCCACAAGCTTTGAAAGCTCCATCAACTTGCTTACATCATATCTCTCGATGCCGTATTGAACACGCAGGCTCACAAGCAGTTCCTCAAGCGAAGCATTTCCGCAGCGTTCACCGATACCGTTAACAGTTGTGTGAAGCTGGAAAGCCCCTGCCTCGGCTGCGCTTAACGTGTTTGCGACAGCCATTCCAAGGTCGTTATGGCAGTGGATGCACAACTTGGCTTTTGTGATTTTCTTGATCTCGCTGACAAGGTAGAACGTTGTACTTGGATTCAAGATCCCTACTGTATCGGCTATACTGACATAATCCGCGCCATGCTCTTCTGCGGATTTATATATGGATTTAAGGACATTGATATCTGTTCGTGTGGCGTCCTCTACCGCAAACCTTACCGTAAGACCATGGCTTTTGGCATAATCAAGCACATCAAGCGCGCAGGATGTAGCTTCATCAAATGTCTTGTGGTATTTATGTTTAAGGTGCAGATCGGATGTTGCGATAAAGATACTCACGAAATCCACATCACATCTTAATGCAGTATCAACATCTTTCGCCACTGAACGAGCAAGACAGCATATTTTTGCATTAAGTCCAAGATGAGCGATTTCCCGGACAGTAGCTTCTTCTGCTTTAGAAACCACAGGGAACCCGGCTTCGATAACTTCAACGCCAATGGTGTCAAGTTTTTCCGCCATCGCGATCTTTTCCTGTGTTGTGAAAGCTACACCAGGTGTCTGTTCACCATCCCGCAGAGTGACATCGCATATTTCGATATCTTTGGGTTTATGATTAATGAATTTCATGAAATTATTTTTAGAGTAATTAGTCATATTTATCAGGATTATTAACGACGTTTAATGCTTTGTTAACAACATATTTTATGTTTAATTGTATCAACATGCTGGAATTAACATCACCTTATTGTTTAAAAAGCTTTTCAATCCTCCCCCATAACATTTTAACTTTTTTTTTAAAAAGGCATTTAGCCAATATTCAGTACTCTAAAAGGAATATAGCGTTTAAGCCTGTTCGGTGTGTTTCTATTCACCTGGATAAAGTCAGTGTCATTGAAAAGTTTATAAATTAAAATGATCGGTGAAATGACAAATACCATTGCAATGAGGGTAGGTGAAACTTTATCATAATTCAAAAGCCCAAAATCAAGTATCACCAAAACCATAAAAATAAAGGCCGCAGTTAGTACTGATGTGTCAGAAGTCATATCAACAGGATAAAAATAATTGTATATGGTTATAACTAAAACACCAACTAAAGTAAGCATAAAGAGGTAAACTATATTGAAAAAAAGCATTTTAAACGCCTCTTCTAATGTAAGCGTCCTGATCAAATCACTCATTTTCTTAATAGGTTGTTCAGAAACCATAGTATCCTATATCATTTTTCTTCTTTAAATAGCTTATAGACTTCTTTCATGCCGATGACAACAGTAGCAATATAAAGAATTATCATAAATATTTCTGATAGGGTAGTCACGATCATGATGGGGTAAAGCTCTTCAAAACCAAAAAATCTTGCAGCACTCTTTACGATCCACAATCCAAGCATAACACAAATAATCGGGAAAACATCTCCTATCATCACAAAGGAGATGAGAGCCAACATTTTAATTTTCTTTATCAAAAATTCTTTAAGCTGCATCGTTACCCTTTTCCTTCTATTTCGTCCATTACTGCCTTTTGGCTTGAAATAACATTTTCCATATGCCTTATCGCCCCGCTAAAACTATCTTCACCGATTTGGCTTCTTTTCAGGACATACCTCATTAAAATTTGATAGGCTTCATTGTCAATTTCAATTATTTCAGCCATGTTTTTTCCAAAACGGACCGCTGTGTCTTTTGCTGTTAACTGGTTCTTTTCCGGGGTTGAGATGTGCCTCAAAGTGTTTATGGTGTCTTTTTCACCGTCACAATCCGCACAGTCGGCAAAACATGCATTTGCGTATTTGCAGGCGGGGCGAGGCTTCTTATTGTTCATGTTCGCCTTCTCTGATTTACTCCGGTTTTCTTTTTGAAGGTTCTTTTAATTGTTGAAGTGCATATTCTATCGCATGAGTTCTACTCGCAAACCGCTTTTTATCGATCTCTTTATCAACCCACGTTAACAAATCTTCGTCAAGTGCAATACTTGTTTTAAGTTTAGTCATATTCTCAAATACCTAAACATACCGGTAAGTATATATCAGTTATTACCCAATAGTATTCAATAATACCCATTATAGGTATTAATAAAGGTGAATAATATGGAAGATTCAAACAATCAAACATCAAGCATTGAACTGAAAACGACACAGAACGTAGTATTAAAAATACAATCGGGATCGTCTATGCACCCATTCGTATCAATCCGAACGAGACAAGACTTATTGGATTCCACCGTAGCGTATGCAAACATGATTGGGATGGAACCGGATAGACTGTTCGAGAAAGTGTTAAACGATGCGCTGAAAACACTTCGCGGCTCTTTAAACAACCTGCACCACACATCAAGAGACGAGATCATAGCGCGTTATGGAGTGCCGGCAAATTACCCCGACGCGCCCATAGATGAAATACCAGAGAGTGAGCCCGATGGACAATGAAAAGAAAACCGGAAAGGTTGAACTGGAAGTAAGCTATGAATTGTTAGGTTTCGCTACTTTCTATGGAGAGCTGCTAGGGATCGGAATGGATGGGTTTTTACAGAAAGTGATCGAGCAACACCTTGAAGAAATAAGAAGCAAAGTAAATGAGCTACCGTTCACATCTTACGAAATGTTAGATACCCGCCTGGCTGAAGGCTTCCAGGCACCGGCACAACAAAGGAAGAAATGAAAGAACTTAGATCATACGATGAAATACTGGAAAAGCGAAATGAAACCAGAGCATGGTTATCCAACGAGGGCCGGGAATGCCTGGAAGAGACAAGAAAGCCCATGATCATAAAAGCTGAAACCTTCGAATGGGTCTTGAAAATGAGATAACCAGATCATGCAGATGGTATACAATAGGATCATATCGTATACCATCAAAAAGCTTTTTTTTTTAACTTTGATTTTTTGAGATCCGCGCCATTAATCCGGGAATGTATTTCCAGAATACAACAACCAGCCCGACAACAAAGACCACAATAACGATAGCTGTTACGTTAATATTCCAATGGCAAACGTGAGTTGTAGTCACTGCCTGTGATTCGCTCTTTGTTTCGCTCATCTTACACCTACCCCAGATGAAAGGACAGACACATACTGCGCCCGGTCTGTGGTCGTGGCAGCGCCAGTATCCACATACTGACCGCTGGTATTATTATTTCCAGCTTTCTGAGTATACCAGGTATAAACCAGATAGCCAAGCGATGCAACGAGCAAGACAACACCTATAACCATAGGAACCCAGAAGGCCGCACCGTCACCCTCTGCCTTTGAATCACTGGCAGGTTCTTTGATATAGATCACAATTGCATCTTTTTGAGCATTAACAGCCGTCTTTGAATCGGCCACGACTTCGCTCATGTGTGCCCCAACAGTGAAGCAACCGGAGGCGTGGGAGATGTAAGGCCGGCGCTGGTCTTAGTATTCCCGACTTTCTGAGAAGCCCATTTATAAGCGAGATAGATAAGGCCCGCGATCAGCACGAAGCCAAGCAATACAATCGCTAAAGTTTCAACCAACCAAGAAACACCGTCATCATCGTCTTTCGATTCGCTTAAATCGCTTGCAGTTGCGTTAATGTCAGAAGCGATAATTTCACTTGATTTCACTTGATTTTGCTTCAGGTTCGCTTCAAGTTCACCTGAGTTAATGACAGGTTCGCTTAAATCGCTTGCAGCCGCGTTAATACCTGAAGCGATAATTTCACTTGATTTCGCTTCGCGTTCGCTTCCGGATCGCTCACGGCAAGACACAAGATGATTACCATAGCCTCTAGTATCTACATCGAGGCCACATATTTCACATCGTTTCGTATTCATATTTCGTTATCCTGAAAGCGATATCACTTTCAATATTATAAATAATATCAAAACAATAAATACACACCACGCGCAGAAAGGCCGAAAAAGGCCGAAAACGGTATTAGTAATACCGAATTAGGTATTACTTCGATTTAGAATAAGACTCAAAAACTCTAATGAGCGCATCACCATAAGACAAATCAACACCAGTTCGTTCACTTAACTCAGCCCTTATCTCTTCAAGCCGGGATATCACTTTTTTAGGCAAACTGACATTAGACACTATTTCACCCTCCAATGATCAGCCGGCTTTGTTCATACTCCAACCTCTTTTCGGGACCCACTTCTATACACGGAACACGACCCCGCTTTAAAACATTCCGTAACTTGTAAGCCTTTTTTACCACAACATGCAGATAAACGCCCCGGTCATTCTTCCAATCAATATCATAACCCTCATCGGCCTCAGTCATACCGTATAAATGCAATTCTTCCCCACATGCCTGGCATTTTATGGCCTCAGTCACCCTTTGGATGCTATCAATAACGATTTTATTGTTTGAGATCATACCAAAATATGTAACGGCCTGAAATCCTTTAGCAATACCGCAGTGCGTAAGCGTGTATTTTATTGTCCCTTTTATGGTTTCACGCCTTCCAACATTATGATAGATCCATCCGGTTTGATCGTAAAAATCATTTGACTTTTTAAGCCACCCAAACCCGATAACGTGAAAATGTGGTGATGCATACCAGACATAAGGCTTTAAATCCGGTCTAAAATTATCTTCCCTGGGATCATTCTGTCTAAATGGGTGAAATATCATAGCGCCACCACGCACACCGGCCTTTTTTGCATGTTCCCCGGCCATAGTTCGCAATCTTCGAGATCCTCCAGGCGTCCGGATCAATTCTTTGGCGATATCCTGCGGAGGTGAAAACACAATATGATTAACACGGCCTATCTGATGGCCTTCATGTTTGTATAATCCGATAGCCTGGATTAATCTATCAGAACTATTAACGGCCTGTCGTGACGCCCAGGATTCATAACAGACAGGACAATTTGGATTATGACACGAATGAGTAGCCACATAACGATCATGAATTAAACCGTCTAATGTCATTTGCCCATGATTAGGACAGCTTAAAGGATGCGTCCATTCCCCGCATTTATCGTTTGTTTGTTCCCCCTGACCAGGGAGAGTAAAAATAGACCGATTATTGATAATTTCCATGAACACACTGTCATGATTCTTATCGGCTGTTGCATTCCCTGTTAGTCGCTTTGGCGTCCTTCGGCCTATTGGTATTTGGTACTTAGGCGTAAGGCAGGATACAGACGATTGCATGGGCTCTAAAATGACAGGCCTTTCGCCCCGCAGCATGGCCTCATATTCACGGCTCATGAAGCCACCTTCAATTTACATGAGTCACATTTCTTGTAATGGCAAGTTATGCGCGAATTCCCGATAATACAGATTTTTGGAGTGTATTTGTCAGTAGAACGCTCAATGAAAACCCTTTGTAAAGGGTTTTCAGCCGCTTCGGCTTCTTTCCTAAACTGTGAAGAAATCGCTTCGTCGTCCTTCCCATCAGATTTAAACACGCTTTGAACCTGGCAATAAGTCATAGTCGCGTCATAATCACACCAGGAGGCTTCCTTATCAATCAGGGCGCAAATTTCTTCCAGGGAGTAACCAACAAATTTTAAGAACCCTACCAGATACAGCCTTTCGTAATGGCATGCATCTTCCGAATGAAGAATGTTAAAAAGCTCTTGTCTTTTCTCGAAAGATCGGACTTTGCTTAAATCAAGATCCGGAGAATTAGAACTCATATTAAAAAATCTCCCTTTTTCTTGGTCACGTTTATCCATTCATCAAGCTTCTTTGCCTGCCACCACATACCAGCATTAGCCAGCGCCCACCGGATAGAAACGGCTTCAGATACGGCATTATCAAAATCTGAAAAACCTGCTTTACCCTGTAAAAGCTTGATACCGAAACACAGCCGGGAGTTAGCCCACTCATTGGATGGTAGAAGATGGGACCTACGACCTTGTTTCATCTGCTATGCCCCTTTGTGCCTGGATTATAACCGATACAAAATTTATCGTGATCTTCCCGGCCTTCCTGGGTGAAGAACCATACCCCACATTGATCACATGGAATCATTCGGCCTTTTCGTTCGTGTGGGTACGAAAGGTTTAATACAGACAGTGACAATAAAGAAAGTAGCATGATGTGGTTTGAAAGCGGGGTGCAAGCCGCTTTCATCTTTTAATTTTTTAATGCCCCAGATGCCTTTCTTTCAGCTAATTGAGTCTCTGCCCACGCTGCCCATTCTTCAAGCCGATCTAAAAAAGAATGGCTATTGGATGAAGGATTGTTTTCATTCATGCCATTGCCTCTTTTGTTATGGCTGCGGTCCGCATCTCAGAAAAAGATTTAAAGGTTTGAGTTAAATAACTCATTGCCACCACCTATGCTATCTGCTGGGTGTTGCGCTGCCTGTAGAACATTCTTGGCGGACTGGGCTACAGGTACTGCTTTTATATGATCTCCTTCTATTCGAAAGTCGAGTCTATCGCCGACTTTTAAGCCAAAATGTTCAATTATCCCTTTGGGGATATAGGCAAAATGGCTGCCCTTTATATGTTGGAGTTTGCGTTCCATATGAATATACAAAATAACGCGGAACCATATAAACATAGTACGTCATTAACGCTAAAAATAGCGTTAACGCTGTATTTTATAGCATTAATCCTATATTTCAAAGAGTTAATGCTAATGGAAGGAAAAATGCAATAATTGTTGAAATGGAAGGAAAAATGCAACATAAAAAAGATTTATTTTATGTTGCATGCAGGCTTCCTTTGGTTCGGTCTGATCTGACTGTATACCATCCCGATATCTAGATCGTATACAACCTACATGCGAAATTCAATCCTTCATAAAATCCTTCATAGCAGGCAATAAACTCGGATCCTCCATAGCAACCTTCCCAATAACCTTAACAACTTTTTCAAGCCTGGTCAGTTTGTCCTCAAGCTCTTTATTCTTCGCGCCTAATGCCTGGTTCTCAACTACCAGGCCTTTAATAGACTCGTTCATTTCATTGGTAATTTCTTTCTTTATTGCCTCTACGGATTGATTCTGAGCTAAAGTTATGTGGTGTTCATTCTTCTGGTAATACTCAGCCATTTGAGCCTTTGTATATCGCCTGTAGGCTTCTGTTAGATATCCTTCATGCCCCATCAAAGCCTCTACGATATCCACAGGACAACCCAGGGCCAACTGCGATCTAAAGAACTTCCTCAACTGATGCATCCTTAATTGCTTTCGGTTCGTTCCCTTGTCAACTGAAAGCAACCCGGAATTGACCAGGGCATTATTCCACATCTGTTCTGCTGTGCCTTGCGTGAACGGAAAAACCCTATCATCTTTCACCATTTTGGTTTTAGCAATACCATTATCCACTAACCCCCTATTTTTATTAGCAGCTGCCTTAGATAATTTTCTCTGACTTTTAACCATTCGGTTAAGGCTTCTACAGCTTCACCGCTGACATATACCAGTCTTTGCTCCCCTGTCTTGGTGTATTCTCCCCTTACTGTAATAGCCGCGGGTTTTGCTTTCAAATCTACATTATCAAGTGTGATCTGCAAAGCCTCACCTATTCTCATACCACTGGAAGCCAATGTAAGGATAAGTGACCTTCCTTTGATATCGGTATGCTGAAGGACTTTATTTATTGCTTCGATATCAAGGTCTTTCTCAATCGTTCTGGCACTTCCTTTAGGCAGCTTCAATCGGATCGTTTTAAGCTGCCTCACTGTCAACTCAACCCCGTTATACCCTAAATATTCCTTAACCCCTGCCATATATGATTTTGCACTCATCGGAGGTTTAGTATGAAGAGATGCAGCGAACCGTATCAAATCATCTGCATAATCCCTTTTCTCACTGAAATATTGTTTAGCAAGCGTCTCAAATCCTGCCATTTCGCTTTTTGTGGCCTTTACACCATCTCTATGGCTTCCATAAATAAACTCCAGGAATGCATGAATTCCGGCTCTATAAACAAGTTTGCTGTTCCTTTTGGGGTACAGTTCTAAAAATTCGCTTAAGGACTTCATAAGACATTATTTGTTTTTAATATCTTAAATAATTAACTACATTTTTCTATTGTTAGCAGCATATTACCGACGTTTAATCATTACTTATATCTTTGCTTTTTGCCTTGGCACTATTTCAAGTTTCATCATCGTTTGCCTGCATATATCAAATTTATCGCATAATTCGCAATCTTTCCAGATGACTTTTTTCTCTTTATCCGGAAGTCTCACAAATCCTTTCTTCTCAAAGAAAACAGGTGAAGTGGTGCGAAGATAAATAACATCCGTCAACTCTTTTGAACGTTCCAGAATAGCCTCCACAAGCTTTGAACCTATGCCCTTATTGCGATAAGCCGGAAGCACTGCTATGGAACGTAATTCTACAATAGTCCCGATATCGAGACAGGCACAGCCCAGGGTTTTATTATTATTTTGCGCAACAATGAATTCCGGCAGGTTCTTCTCAACATTATCGGTATCAAGGAAAAAAAAAGAAAGGATCGTTTTTATATCTTTTATATCCGCTTCTGTTGCCTTTCTTATCTTTATATCCATTCAGTTTCTTACTTTTTCTTTTTCGGAAGTTCAGGCACTTCAGAACTCTTGATCTTCTCGGCCTGTTTCAGGCTCTCTTCGGTTTCACGAGCCATCTCCTTCTCGATACTTTGAAGCTCCTGCCTTAACTCCTCCGGCCTTGGGATCCTTCCAAGCACTTCATCTGCTGTACCGACGATCTTTTCTGTGTCCATGGGAGAACCTATTTCCGGTATCTTCTCGGATGCTCCAAGATATTTCGCAGCCTGCTCGATCATCTTTGAGAACTCCATCGGGAAGATGATCTTGGTTGCCTGGCCATTCGCCACATTTTTCATCATGTCCAAAGTCAGAACGGTCAGGGCTTTTTTATCAAGAGGGACCGAGCCAACCGAAAGGATCCTTAATCCCTGGGCTTCTCCCTGTGCCCTCAATATCTGTGAAACCCTGTCTCCTTCTGCCTCCAGGATTTTTGACTGTCTTGCACCTTCTGCATTCAATATCAATGCCTGCTTGGAACCTTCCGCCGATAGGATCGCAGCTTTCTTCTGGCCGTCCGCAAGTAAAATGGCAGCTCTTCGCTTCCTTTCTGCCGAAGTCTGTTCTTCCATTGCGCCTTTTACAGTGCCAACAGGGTCAACCTCCCTTATCTCAACAGCCTCGACTTTGACACCCCATGCATCGGTTGAATGGTCAAGAATATCACGCAGTTTTGTGTTAATAAAATCACGATTATACAGGATCTCATCAAGTTCCATATCACCAACAACGCTTCGAAGCGTAGTCTGGGCAAGGGATAATACAGCAACATGATAATTCACGACTTCAAAATATGCTTTTCCGGGATCTATGACCCTGATATAAACAATGGCGTCAACATTGGTGGGAGAGTTATCTTTAGTAATTACTTCCTGGCGCGGTACGTCAAGGACCTGCGTCCTGAGATCAAGCCTGATAACTTCGCTTATGAGCGGATAAACCCAGTTAAAACCCGGATTTAATCGTTTCCGATATTGCCCAAGTACTATCCATAAAGCCTGTTCATAAGGCTGGATGATCGCAACCCCTGAGATGAACAATACCAAAATCGCTACTGCGATAAATATCGCGATGAACAATTCATATGCCATTTTAAATCTCCTTTACTTTTATATGAACACCTTCGGAATTGATTATTATTACTTTTTTCCCCTCGTCAATAATGCTATCCGCAGTCGCACTCCATATCTTGTTATCGATGTTCACTTTTCCTGATATTGAATCCGGGGTGACTTTCCTGACAACCACTCCTTCCTTGCCTGCAAGGTTGTCCATACTTGTCGAAAGAGGTTTCTGTCCCGGCGCCATTTTCCTGTAAAATGTTATTGTCAGGATACTGGAAACAAGCGCTGTCACAACAATTATTACCGGTGCATAATTCTGTGCGACATCCGGGATCAAAAGTGTGACAACTCCTAAGACTATCAATGTAGTTCCGGGAACCGCAACAAAAAAACCAGGCTGCGCAGCTTCTAAGATAAGAAGCCCTATGCCGACAATTATCATTAACCAACCAACATCCAATTCCATAGACTTGAAGATAGTTCCTTATAGTATATATTTGTTTATGAGTATATCAAATAAGAACTTATGAAAGTTATCCGTGATCCAATACATGATTATATTGAACTTGACGAACTGGCGCTTGCGCTTATAGAAACCCCGCAGGTGCAGAGACTTCGAAGGATAAGGCAGCTTGGATTCTCGAATCTTGTTTATCCGGGCGCGAACCATACGCGTTTTGAACATTCACTTGGCGTATATCATCTTGCAAAACATCTTGTTAAACAGGTGGATGAACAACAGCGAAATGAACTGCTTGCTGCGGCGCTCCTTCACGATATCGGCCACGGCCCGTTTTCACATGCTACTGAAGATCTGATCATGCGTTACACAAGGAAAAGCCATGAAGATATTGAAGAATTCTTACGAAAGGGTGAAATATCCGATATACTCAAGGATTATTCTTTATCACCTTCAACCATCGCAGCGCATATCAGGGGAGAGACCGATCATGGGCAGATCATTCACAGTGAGATAGATGTGGACAGGATGGATTACCTTATGCGGGATGCCCATTATACAGGTGTGGCTTTTGGCCTGATTGACCATGTCAGGTTGATCCATGAACTGAAGTTCAATGAAAACAGGCTCGTGCTTAATATCGGGGGGCTGCAAGCCGCCGAGTCACTGCTTGTTTCAAGATTCCTTATGCACCCCACTGTATATTTCCATCATGTCAGCAGGATCGCGGAATCAATGTGTGAAAATGCAGCGCAATATATGATCGATGGCGGCCTTGACCCCAAATTATTACGCCGGATGGATGATTGCACTTTTATGATGGAAATGAAAAAGACAGGTGGCTATGCATCAGAAATAGCTGAAAGACTTGATAACAGGCGGCTTTTCAAGCGGGCGTTATATACTGGTTTTGACTCGGTGAATATTGATGTCATACAACTTAGAAAAAATAAGAAGAGAGTTGAAAATGAAATCGCAGAAAGGGCGGGGATCGATCCCGGATTTGTGCTTGTGGACATTCCTGAAAAACCCGATATTGTGGAGATGAAAGCCCAGGTCATGGTAAATGGCAAAATGATATCCCTCGATAAAGCATCAAATCTGGTAGCATCACTTGAAAAAGCACAGCTTGACAACTGGAGATTGGGAGTTTTCACACCCGCAGAATCCAGGGAAAAAGTTGGGATTGTCGCAAGGGAATTTTTTGAAGTGAAAAAAGATACAAGACAATTCAAATTGACCGAGATTTAAGAATTGCACTGCGTATGACGTCTTCTTTTTCTGGCCTGAATAAATCCTCTATCCCATAAGATTCATCATACATTCCCAGGCCGCGTAAAATTACGATCGGAGTGCCGCCATCCCCTTCTCCCATGAGTACATTTGCAAATCCTGCTATTTCATCAATGACAGCTTCGTTCTTGACTTCAAGTACTCGCCCGAAAAGGTCTTTTGTACCCCGCCAGTCCCTCAGTGGTTTTATTCCCGCGCATCCCAGGGCTGCGCCTGTTTGCCCGATACGAAAAGCTCTGCCATTTGTATCTGTGATGATGACGCTGACTGTTTTCCCAGAATATTGAAGTATTTTCTTCTTTAATTCCAGGGCACTTTTATCCGGGTCTTGCGGAAGAAGTACTATATTATTTGAGCCTTCAACATTGGAATGATCAATGCCTGCATTTACGCAGATGCTGCCATTGCGTATCCGGACAAGAAGAAATGGAAATTCAAGCAACACTTCAGTGCTCTGATCAAGCACAGCCTGGACAAATCCCGGTTCA
>JAPZAP010000045.1 GCA_027460585.1 Candidatus Methanoperedens sp.
CAATGTGAGGGCTGCGCCGGATAGATCCGGGGCTAAAGCCACAGGAGGAAATATGGCTAAAAAAGAAGAAACAAAAGAAGGAAAAGAAGTAAAAGAAACGAAGAAGGAAGCCCCCAAGAAAGAGGCTCCCAAGCAGGAAGCTCCCCAGGAAGTAAAGAAAGAGAAAAAGCAGGATAAGAAACACGAGGGAAAAGGGGAAACAAAAGAGCACGATAAGAAAGATCGAAAAGGTGCGCCCAAAGAAGGAAAAAAAGAGGCTCCTAAAGCCAAGGAAACAGGGCCGGAAATAAGACATATCGTGCGCATAGCAAATTCTGATCTTGAAGGCAGGAAAAGTGTCCAGTATGGGCTAATAGGAGTTAAGGGTATAGGCAGGCGTGCAGCGAAGATCGTTACAGTAAATGCCGGCGTAAACCCGAAAGCTACATTGGGATATCTCTCCGATGCCGAAATCGAAAAATTACAATTATCCGTTGACAATATCTCGACTATTATGCCATCATGGATGGTCAATAAACAAAATGAAATCATGTCAGGTGAGGACAGGCATCTTATCGGGACAGACGTATTATTGGGTCTTAATGAAGATTTGAACTTGATGAAAAAGATGCGCTCATATAAAGGTTTAAGACATGAACGTGGTCTGAGAGTACGTGGCCAGCGCACCAGGTCTTCAGGAAGAAGAGGACGAACTGTTGGTGTTTCACGAACAGCCCTGATGGCAAAACCCAAAGAAGCGGAAAAGAAGGAAGAAACCAAAGGAGCTGGTAAATAATGGGCTACCCTGGAAAAAATAAGAAGTCGTACAACACGCCAAAGCATCCGTGGCAGGCAGCCAGAATAGAGCCTGAGGTCGAACTTGTGAAAAGATACGGTCTCAGGAATAAGAGAGAAGTCTGGAAAGCCCACAGCGAACTTAAAAAATACAGGGAACTTGCCAGGAAATTATTGGCTGAGAGTACAAAAGGGAAAGTCGAAGGGCATGTGAAGACTGACATAGAAAATATAATTAATCGGTTAAAAAGATATGGCCTTTTGAAGACCGATGCCGTGCTTGATGACATCCTTTCACTGGATGTAAATAATTTCCTTGAAAGAAGACTCCAGACGCAAGTGCACAAGCAGGGACTTGCAAATACCCCTAAACAGGCAAGACAATTCATAGTACATGGACATATTGCAGTGGCTGGACGAAAGATAACCATCCCTGGCTATCATGTACAAAGTAATGAAGAGTTGTCCCTTGGTTACTATGTTAATTCTGAATTATCAAAAGAATCACATCCTTCAAGACCGGGACAGGTAGTGAAGAACGTAGTACAGGAAACAGCCGTACCGGCTGAAACAAAAATTGAACCCTCAAAGGAGGCTTAATTATGGCAACTGAAAAATGGGGCGTAGCACATATATATTCCTCGTTCAACAATACCCTGATAACCGTGACAGACCTTACAGGGGCTGAAACGATAGCAAAGATAAGCGGCGGGATGGTTACAAAAGCTGACAGGGAGGAGAGTTCCCCCTATACTGCTATGCAGATGGCTAACCAGATTGCTGATAAGATCAGAGATAAAGGAGTTACAGGTATTCATATAAAAGTAAGAGCTCCCGGCGGTAACCTGCAAAGAAGTCCCGGACCTGGAGCGCAGGCTGCCATAAGAGCGTTTGCACGTGCTGGAATTAAGATCGGGCGTATCGAGGATGTAACTCCCATACCCCATGATGGCACAAAACCGAAGAAGGGCAGGCGTGTGTAAATGGATATTGACATAATCGAATTATCCGAACGCAAAGCACGGTTCGTCCTATCCGGTGTTTCAGCCTCATTTGCAAATGCTATTCGAAGAAGCATATTGGCAGAGGTTCCGGTTATGGCCATTGATGATGTCAATATTTATGAGAATACTTCTGTATTGTTCGATGAACAACTTTCTTTAAGATTAGGATTGATCCCATTAAAGACCGACAATAAGTCCTATGTATTCCCTGAAGATTGCAATTGTAAAGGCGCGGGATGTCCACTGTGCAAGCTGTCACTGACCCTGAGCGCAGAAGGACCAAAAATAGTACATTCAGGTGATCTCGTTTCCGCAGATCCGATGGTGACCCCCGCGGACACTACAATACCGATAATTGAACTCAAGGATAAGCATAAAGTCGTAGTGGAAGCAATAGCAAGGCTTGGGACAGGAAGAAAACACAGCAAATGGCAGGCAGGTGTTGCAGGCGGATTTAAGAACATGCCTGTTATAACTATTGGTGAATGTGACTACTGCGGGAATTGCGTGGAAGTCTGCCCACGGAATATCCTTAAAATTGAAGGGAACAAGGTCAAAGTCGTTAACGTGATCGAATGTTCCATGTGCCGGTTATGCGAAGGTGAATGTGATATGGACGCAATTAAAGTAACCAGCGATCCAGTATCCTTCGTAATGACATTTGAAACAACGGGCGCACTGTCCGCAAAAGATATCGCTCTTGAAGCGGCAGGAAGTATTAAAAAGAGAGCGGAACAATTAAGTGAAATAGTTAATGCCCTCTGATAAAAGAGAATACTCTTTTATCACTTAAAAGGCTTAAATCTAAAAGCCTGCATTATGCGGAGGTTGCCCAGACAGGTCAAAGGCGCCAGCTTGAGGGTTATACTCGAAGCATGGCGGAAGATTTAAGTCTGTGTATCACGAAAAGAGCGAAATAAAATTGTAATTAAAAAGATATAAAACTTGCGTAAAATATAGCGCAAACATTTGCGGAGGTTGCCCAGACAGGTCAAAGGCGTTAGCTTGAGGGGCTAATTTCGAAGGAATTCGTGGGTTCAAATCCCATCCTCCGCATAAATTATCCTATTTTGCTCATATATATCACGAGGATACGTATTTATTGCCGTTATCTATTAACAAAGGGTAAGGTGCCTATGGTAAAACAACAACAAAAACCAATAGTACATTCGAGACTTTGCCTTTGCTATGGTGGATGCTTTGCGACACAGAGCCCAACCATCCCCACATACCGATGATCAATAAGTTACCAATGACCCAACAAACGCTACACTCTTACCGCAAATCGTATCTGGCTTCCAGAAATGCATATCCTGCGGAGATGGTACTCTCGTTGTGCCGTCTATTAATTCAGGCAGACCATATTTTGAATATGCCAGGTCAAAGGTTTTGCCTTCCTTGTTTACAAGAAGATAACGATTATCGTATTTTGTATTTTTAACAAATATCTGGTAGAATCCTGTTATCGGATTGACCGGGTTCATCTGGTCTACGCCTGTTGTTATACTTGAGGTTATTACCATTTTTATTCCTTCAAGAATTATCGTCTCATTCTGATCTCTGACGTATCCAGATACCACTTGCCCGACAACGCTCTCCATCCACGACTTGAAGACTACCCAATGTTTCGCCACCCAATCACGCCCGCTTAACGTCTCTACAAGGAACGATATATCACTGCCTCTGATCAGTATCCATATTTTGCTATCAAATTCATGGCCTGAAAGGACTTCTGTTAAGTAACTCCCGCCTGTACATGAGCCTGGGTCTGGATAACCTGCAGTTGCGCGAGCGCACGCTCGAAACAGGTTTATTGAAGGCGCCATCATCTGGGGATTGGGTGTCGCCATATAAATAGAAGGCTCCTTTTGCAGATTCCAGATTATCTTAAATAACTTAACATATAGCCATAAAGTGATGTCATCGAAGATCGGAGTTTCCCTGCCATCTGCTGTTAGAATAGCCTTCCATTTATAATAATATCCAGTTAATCCTGTGGGTACTACAATCGGTTCTCCAATCAACGTATAATACGTGTCGCTTGTTCCATCCGGGCCAGAATAATTTGACCAGGAATAGCCATTATCACTAAAAGCCAACTGAAATTTAACGCCTGTACCTGCAGGTGTTGTTACCGCAAAAAGTATTTCGTCATACGCTGAAATATTAGGCACAGGGACTGCAAAATTACTGGTTATTGTTCCTGAACTTTTATATTTTGATATTTTAACATTTCTAACGTCCAGATATTCCAGGC
>JAPZAP010000046.1 GCA_027460585.1 Candidatus Methanoperedens sp.
CGCAAGGAGCGCCATCCTGACCGGAACACCATAAAAAGATTGCTGGAAATATCGCGCATACTTTGTCCTGTCAACCGCAGGGTCAATCTCATCCACCCGCGGCAGCGGATGCATTATAATAAGGTTATCACGGGCATTTTCCAGGAGTTCCTCGGTTACCCTGTAAATTCCTGCCATTTTCTGGTACTCAGCCGGGTCAGGGAAACGTTCTTTCTGGATTCTTGTTACATACAGCACGTCAACCTCGCTCACAACCTCCTCGATATTCGAGGTCTCACGGATGCTTGCCCCCTGTTTTTTCAGGTCTTTCTTGATTACTTCGGGCATCTGGAGTTGTTTGGGCGATACAAGGGTCATGTCGGCATGATATAACGATAAAGCATAAGCGAGCGAGTGGACAGTCCTTCCGTACTTGAGGTCTCCCACAAGGGCGATCTTAAGACCTGAAAAGCTGCTCTCGCGCATGATTGTATAAAGGTCAAGAAGCGTTTGTGTTGGATGATGCCCTGCACCGTCCCCGGCATTGATTACCGGGACATTTGAATAGTCTGCAGCCATCCTTGCAGCTCCCTCCCGCGGGTGTCGCAAAACGATTGCATCTGCGTAGTTTCCTATTACCCGTATGGTATCTGCAAGGCTCTCGCCCTTGGCCACGGAGCTTGATTCTATCGAACCCAGGTCAATAACTTTACCGCCAAGCCGTTTCATGGCAGTCTCGAAGGACAGGCGCGTGCGGGTGCTCGGTTCATAAAAAAGTGTGGCAAGGATTTTACCGGTAAGCAAATTGGATTCTTTACCCCTTGCTATTGGCTCGAATTCCTTTGCTTTTGCCAGAATAGTATCTATTTCATCCCTTGAAAAATCCCTCATTGAGATGATATGACGCAACATCATACCTATAAGGATGCACTTAAATTTAAATTTATTGATAACGGTTGAATGCAGGAGTGACCATTCTTATGCATGGAAACTTAAACCGTACCCTCAAATACCCGCTCGGCAGGCCCTTCCATATAGGCGCCGTCACCGCTAAGTGTGATTCTCAATTCTCCCCCTTCGGTATTCACTTTCACTTTCCTGTCTGTTTTGCCAAGCTTATGGGCGACGGCTACGCAGGCAACAGAGCCTGTGCCGCAGCTTAATGTTTCGGCTTCCACCCCGCGCTCATAGGTGTGGACTGTTATCTCATCTCTTGAGTTTAGAATCACAAAATTCACGTTGATTCCTTTCGGGAAAACCGGGTCATAGCGGATTTTCGGGGCAATGGCCATAAGCCCGGATTCAAAAGAATCCACGAAGATTACAGCATGAGGAACCCCTGTATTTACAGCCGAGACATTATACCCGTATAAAGGAACATTGAGAAATTCTCCGACACCAATTGCCGGGATTTTTTCACGTTCAAAAACGGGTATTCCCATATTTACTGTTATCCACGTCTTATCCCCGACCCGCAAGGCTACTGAAAGAATGTCGGCAGGTGTTTCAACGCTTGCATTCTCCATTATGTATCCTTCATCCAGCGCGTACTTTGCGAGGCACCTGATACCGTTTCCGCACATCTCAGCCTCGGAGCCGTCTGAATTAAAAATCCTCATCCTGATATCGGCTTTATCTGAGCGCCCAAGGTACAGGACTCCGTCCGCCCCTATCCCGAAACGCCGATTGCAGTATCTGGCTGCAAATCCTGGTTTATCAGTGATGACCTCACCGCTGTATTCGTCGATGAGGATGAAATCGTTCCCGTTGCCGTGAAGTTTTGTGAATTGGATCATATTATTTCTTTTCTTTCTTTAAGGCTGAAGATATTACCGAGCCCGCTGTTTTTACCATCATATACGCCCCGCCCACTATCAATACAGCCGGGGCGGAAACGATTCCAGCGGCTATTGTGATTCCTGCGCCTGCAAGAAGAGCCATGTCCCGGTTCATGAGAAAGCGGGAAACCTTGTCAAGAGTGGAAGGTTCGATATCCACCGAATCTGTCTCAAGAACAATCTCTCCTTTCTGGAAAACTTTTATCCACCCGCTCTCTTCCGAGACGAGGACGGCAGTAAATGAATCGTCGTATAAGGTTATTCCTCTTGCTGCCGAATGCCGGGTGCCGAAGCCGATCAATGTTTCTGTTTTTAATATCCTTGAACCGTAAGCTATCAAATCACCTGCTGGTGAAAATATTATGGCACCGTCAAGCGTGGCAAGTTTTTCTACCACCGCATCCATTCCCTCACTAAGTAGATTCCCTGCAAACCGGATCTGGGGATAATGGAGATGGTAGCTGCCCTCGATTTTATCCCTGTCCGCTATAATAAATAGAGCCCCCTGGTTCTCTTTGGCAAGCCTCTTGGATATATTAAGAATAACACGCATTACTTCTGATTTAATATCCTTGCTATTAGTCTGGTTCATACAATCTTCTTATAATCGAGATAAGTTATAAGTTTTGGTAAATCGATTTTCATTCAGTTTTTTTAAAGAAGAAAATCGGAAAAGAGGAACCAATTGAATAAAAAAGAATACATCCGGAAAATGTTTGCAGGAATTTCCCCCAGGTATGACCTTCTCAATCACCTGTTGAGCCTGGGACGGGATAGATACTGGCGTCGGTTTGCAGTATCAAAACTGCCGTCAGGATATATACTTGATGTCTGCTCCGGAACAGGAGATGTCGCAATAGAGGTTTCAAATAAAACTAAAAATCAAGTCGTTGCATCGGATTTCTGTGATGAAATGCTGCAATTATGCGAAAAGAAAATAAAAAAGCAAAATATAGGAAATATCCGGTGCATCCGGAACGATGCCGAAAACCTCTCGTTTAAAGATGGGACTTTTGATGGCGCAATTGTAGCTTTCGGGATAAGGAATGTCGCAGATATCAAAAAATCGCTTCAAGAAATGAACCGCGTAGTTAAAAGAGGAGGCAAAGTGGTAATTCTTGAGTTTTCCCGGCCTGAAAATAAGGTTTTCAGATCGATTTATTATCTTTATTTCCATAGGATATTGCCGCTTGCAGGCGCTGTTATTTCCAAAAAAGATGGCGCATATAGTTATCTACCTTCATCTGTGATGGCATTTCCGGAAAGGGATGAATTTGTCAGGCTTATGAAAGGCGTCGGTTTGTCGGAAATCGGATTTTTTGACCTCACATTTGGAATTGTAACTGTTTATGCAGGAACCAGATTGTAGTTAATTAAACCACCAAATATTAAATATAAACAAAAGAATAAGGAAGGGAAATGAATAAAGAAGAAGTCTGTATATTGATTCCGACTCTCAATGAGGGAAAAACAATAGAAGGAATTATAAAAGAATTCAAGTCAATGGGGTTTTCAGAAATTCTTGTAATCGATGGTCATAGCACGGATGGTACGGTAGAGAAGGCGAAAAATGCCGGGGCAAGGGTCGTTATTCAGAGCGGGACCGGGAAAGGGCAGGCTGTGAGCCAGGCGTTCCAATTAATAACGAGCAAATATGTGGTAATAATAGACGGGGATGGAACTTATCTTCCTGAAGAGGTTGATAAAATACTTGAACCCGTTGTATCCGGGCAAGCAGATCACGTTATCGGTAACAGGTTCGCACATTACCAGAAAGGCGCATTTACAGGTTTGAATCTTTTCGGGAACAGGATATTAAACAAGATATTCGGCTTTGCATACGGAATATGGCTTGAAGACATACTTTCAGGCTACAGGGCTTTTAACAATAATGCTATCAAACAAATCGAATTGAATACAACAGGGTTTGAGGTGGAAACCGAAATCACGGTTGAATGCGTGAAGAAAGATTTCAAAATCGTGGAGGTCCCGATAACTTATCTTGCGAGGGTAAGCGGCGCAGCCACCAAATTGCAGCCAGTCAGGGACGGGTTTCGCATTGCCTCGACCATTTTTCTGCTTGCCCGGACGCACAATCCTCTTTTTTATTTCAACATAATCGGCGGGCTTCTCACAATTAGCGGCATGGCTGTTGGCATCTATGTAGTAGATGAATGGCTTAAAGATATCAACCATATCCCTCTTACTATTCTTGCAACGCTCCTCATAGTTACCGGAATCCAGATGTTCATTTTTGCAATACTCAGTGACCTCATAGTGTCCATGCACAGGGAAAATATGCATACGATGCGTAAACTCATGAAGGAAAAGTTATGAAAATAGCGATACTCGGAGGCACGGGCAGCATCGGAGAAGGTTTTGCGCTCAGGTGGGCTGAAAAACACGAAATTCTGTTATGCTCGCGCGAGATTGATAAAGCGGTCAGCTCTGCAGGCAAATATACGGAAACGCTTGTGGATAAAGGGTTTTTTTGCTGCGGCATAACAGGATGCAGGAATGAAACCGCAGTCGGCGATGCGGATGTTGTTGTGCTTTCAGTGCCCTATCAGGGTGTAATCAATCTATTGAAAGAACTCAGGCCCTGTTTCACTGACCAGATTGTAATTTCGCTTGTAGTTCCCATGAAAAAGAACAAATGGTTTGAATACACTCCGCCAAAACAGGGAAGTGCAGCGCTTGAGATCAAGGAGATTCTCCCGGATACCGTGAAGGTGGTTTCAGCATACCATAATGTTTCCGCAAAGAAACTGGCGAATCCTGAATTAAGTCTTGATTATGATGTTGTGGTTTGCGGCGATGATGAGGGAGCAAAAAGAACTGTGATGGGACTGACAAGGGAAATCAAGAACTTGCGGCCCCTTGATGGAGGCGGTCTTGCCTCCTCTTATATGATAGAATCCCTGACCCCGTTTTTGATCAATCTTGCAATCCGCAACGGGCTTTCTGACCTTGGCGTAAAGTTTGTATGAAGAATAGTTTGTATGATGCGTATTTACAATAAGCTCCTGAACCGGTTCGGGCCCCGGCAATGGTGGCCTGCGGATACTCCTTTTGAGGTGGTGGTGGGAGCAGTCCTGACCCAGCAGACCAAATGGGAAAATGTGGAACGGGCGATAGAGAACCTGAAAGAGAGGGGATTGATGGAACCTGAGCCGCTCTCAAAGGCCGGAATTCCGGAGCTTGAAACGCTGGTAAGATGCACAGGTTTTTTCAGGCAAAAGGCAAACAGGCTTAAGAATATTTCTGCATTTTTTTCCGAAAATCCGGATTTACTTGAAAAACAGGGTAATGAACTCCGGAATATTCTTCTTTCACTCAATGGCATAGGGCAGGAGACTGCTGACAGCATTGTTCTATACGCGGCTGACAAACCCAGTTTCGTCATTGACGCATATACGAAGAAGATATGCAAATGTCTTGGGATTGAAGGCGATTACGGGAAACTGCAGTCGATTTTTGAGCAATCAATACCCAGGGACGTTCCCCTGTATAAGGAATTCCACGCCCTCATAGTGGAATACGGGAAGCAGTTCTGCGGGAAAAAACGATGCAGCGAGTGTATAATTTTATGAACGTTGTCACACGACCTTTTGAGAAGGGTAGGGTTATTTTATCCCAATTACTGTAACTAATCCATTTTCAATTCCCATAAATTCTATTTTAAATCCTGCGTCTTCAAAATATTCTTTTATTACAGTCTGCGGGATTATTAATTTTTTATAGGAGCTTATTTTTTGAATCCATTTTCCTTTTTTCTTTTCATAAACCATATCAAAAACTTTTACAAAATCAGGTTGGTATTCTAAAAAGCAGGTAAAGATTCTGCCATCATCGCTATTAACAGGAATGAATCTGTCTTCTCCTTTCAGTTCAAAGGTCAAATCCCTGAATGTCAAAACCAGTTTCCCATTTTTTAAAAGTATTTCATGACTATTTTTGATTAATTCCCGGACAGATTCCAGACTGTCAAGATGAGTAATTGTATCTCCCATGCAAACTATTAATTCCGGGTTATAATTGGAGTAAACATTAAATTTTAAAATATCGCTTTCTATTACTTCAATATTCAAACCATTACTTTTATTTTTTAACTCACCCAATAATTTTTTGCTAAAATCAATCGCTTTGACATTGAATCCGATTTTTGCCAGAGGAATTGATTGAAAGCCGCAACCTGCCCCCATATCAATAGCAATTTCCGTTGAAACCGGTTTGATATTATAACTCTGAAAAAATCGCCGGTTTTCGTTTATTTTTGCATCAAAATCACCAAACATCCAGGAGTAATAATTTGCCAGATGATTTTCATAGTGTTCTTTTGTATTCATAGCTGCCTCCATCTTTACCCGCTCCCTATCAGTATCCATGAAATGTGATGGTGTGTGTCCCCCTGGGCTCTGGGTTCATCGTACTTATGCTCGTACAGTTCCTGAATTGTGAGAAAATGGAAATCCTCCTCTAACTCTTCTCTGGTACAGAAATGGAGATACTTCTCACCTTTAAACGAATTGGGTTCATCTGGACAGGGTTTGCCTTTGCCGTATTCTTCCGGGTCATTTGTGGAGAGATTATTTAGAAATAGCAAACCCTGGGGCTTGAGTAGATTTGTAATTTTTTTTCTAAGCTCTTCTCTTTGCTTTCTTTTTAATACCTGGTACAGGTTAGAGGCAAACACTATGTCATATTTACACTGGTTGATATCCATAAAATTACAGCATCTGAATTTAATCGCCTTCGTGTCAACTAAGGATTTTGCCAGGATTTCTAATGCCTTCTGGGAAGTGTCAATCCCTAAAACGCAGCAATTGAGGTTTTTTGCCAGATATAAACAATCCCTGCCGTAACCACAACCAATATCCAATATGCTCAAGAATTTGTCGTTTAACCGATGTTCTTGTAGATATTTGACCGCAATGATAGCTAACTCACTCGGCCTGTCTCCCCAAATGCGCATGTTGTTCTCATATTCTTTATCCCAAAACATGTTTTCGCTTTTTTTGCCGGAGTTAAACATAGATGGTTCATACCTCTGTTGGGTATAAACTTGTCTTGTGATTGATTAGCTTTTGCATATAAAGTAGTGTAAAATCCTTTGGTGTTGTTAAAATCAAAAAGCAAAATAGCCACAGAGACACGGAGGTCACTGAGTTATTATTTCTCGGTGTCTCTGTGCCTCCGTGGCTAATATTTTATATCAAAAACCAAACTTTTTTACAGAGCCCAAATAAACTCATCCCCCGCCTTAAAAGGCGGTTTTGCTATTACGAAATAAAAAGGATTGATATGTTATCGGGTTCATCAAACCGGTAGAAAATGGCAAAATGTAATCACATCCTCATCCGCGACATCCCTCTTTTCGGGTGCATCGCCTTCGGTATCATCGACCGCGGAACGAATGTATTGCAGCTTCGTCCTTATAGCGAGTGCCCTTTATCCTGCGTCTTCTGCTCAACCGATGCCGGTCCCCGCTCAGGCAGGCGGATTTCCGAGTATATGGTTGACCTTACGCAATTGCTTTCAGCGTTCGAATGGGCGGCATCATACAAGGAAATAGCCGATATCGAGGCGCATATCGATACGGTCGGGGAACCGGCGATGTACCCCGAGCTCGTCGAACTCGTTAGGGGTTTGTCTGCAAACAGCCGCGTAAAAATCATCTCCATGCAGACTAACGGCACTTTGCTTACTACCGGACTCATCGATTCGCTTGATGAAGCCGGGCTTTCACGCATCAACATGTCCATCGAATCCCTCGATCCCGGCCTTGCGAAAAGGATTGCAGGGACTGATTCATACGATCTTGAAAAAGTCCTGATGAGCGCAGAATATATTGCCAGGAATACCAATATCGACCTTCTTATTGCGCCGGTGTGGCTTCCGGGTATTAATGATGCCGAGATCCCAAAATTAATCGAGTTTGCGCTTTCGATAGGCGCAGGGAAAAAATGGCCAGCGCTCGGAATACAGAAGTTCCTGCCTCATAAGTACGGGAGGAAGCCGGATATCAGGGCAATGAACTGGGAGAACTTCTATTCCAGGCTCAGGGAGTGGGAGAAAATTTATAATACAAAGCTCGTTCTCACACCGCAGGATTTCAAAAGTCATGAGTGCAAGCCCCTGCAGCGCGTGTTCAAGAGGCATGAAAGAGTAAAGGTGAAGGTCGTGGGAGCAGGCTGGATGAAGGGGGAGAAGCTTGCTGTTGCGCGGGACAGGGTACTAACGATTGTTGACGCTGATAAGGTTCCCGTTGGCTCAGAGGTGTATGTGAGGATGGAAAGAGTGGTGGACGGAATATATATAGCAAGACAATAAACATCTATTTATGGGAATCTCATACGAAGCCACCATAACCTGCCCGGAGTGCGGTTATTCGCATCTGGAAACAATGCCTTCCAATAGCTGTCTTGTCTTTTATAAATGCAAGAAATGCGGGCATGTAATGAAGCCTAAAGAAGGCGATTGCTGCGTATTCTGCTCTTATGCAGATAAAAAATGCCCGCCAATGCAGGTATAATCAATCTCTTATCCTCCTTATGACAAATATTCCTCCGATAATAACAACCAATATCATAATTATCGCGGCAATACTTCTCGTATTGAGTCCAGAATTCGCATTTTTGAAATTGAACTGCTTATCAGAATCCAGAGAAAACTGTGCTTCAAAAGTACTTCCTGAACCCTTTGCTTTTAGAGTATAACTTGCATTCAGTGGCAGTCCTGCAAAAATAAGCTCGGAATCAGAGTTTTCCGATAGTTTCCTGCCATTATCCCATAATGAAACAGTGTATTTAGAATCGGCTTTTACGAAAATGCTGGCATAATTTTTGACATTGATTGCTTTGCCGTCGGCATACTGGAGATTATCAGGCAGGTCAAGCACACTGAGAAGTGTGGGTGCAAGGTCCTCCTGCCTGTATTCTCCTGATATAACCCCGGATGCCGCATTTGGGGAGAGCATGGCGAGAGGAATCCTCAGGCTTTCCTGCCTTGAAACGTATTTATCACCCGAATGTCCTCCCCTGTGCGCATCTTTCGTGGCAAAGGACATACCGTGGTCGGCAGTGAAAAACAATGCGATATCGTTATCGGAAGCGGTTGTGTACAGGGGATAAAAATCCCGGTCAAGGTCTTCGATTAACTGCACATAATCCTCAGCGCCCAGATTGTGGCCTCCGGCATCTATTGCGCCTATATTCACTGTCAGCAGGAATCTTTGGTCCGGATGGTTTTTTATCATGAACTCGACAACGGCATTAGCCGTGTCAATGCCCCATTTATTGTATGCAGAGTACTTGTCCACTCCTGATTTATTCATATATGAAGGAGCTTTCATCTTCCATTCGTACATCAAATCATAAATGCCGGTTGGAGGTGATTTTGACTGGATGGACATCAAAGGTTTGTCGAGAGAATTATTTGCAGCGAAAATAATGATGTCCTGCTCCTCGCGCATATTTTTGAAATCGCCTTTTTCCATGACTGCAATGTTGACAAACCCGTGATTTCTTGTAACGTCAAAAATCGTTGCATCGGGATAGCCGACGATTTCCTCGTTTGCTTTCGAATCACCTGTGACTATCACCGAATGCGCTATTCCGGTGACAGGGGTTGGGGTTTTAATGTTTATTACCCTTGCCCCGAAGCTAAGGTTTTGTGTTCTTGCTTTCGGTATTTCACTGCCATCAAGGGCGAGAGGCAAGAGTTCAGGATAATAATACGAGGAGCCAAAGCCGTCAACGATAAAAAGGATAGCGCTTTGCGGTTTTTTGACATCGTTTAAGGTGATTTCAGAGACCGCAGAGGCGGTATTAGATGTTAACAGTAATAGTAAAATTATAAAAACTTTTTTCATGGGGCGTGCAGATAGATTGATGAGATAAAAAGATTTCTAAATGTTGAGACCATTGTGTTGATGCATTTCAATAACAATTACTCCAACATATATCACATATTTTAACAGTCCGGCGCGTCGATATGAACCCGATGCAGCAGCAGTTTCTGAAAAAAAATGAACCGCAGATGAACGCAGATTAAATGAATCGGTGAATACGGAAAAGGCGTTATGCATCACCGCACCTGAAGGCGCGTGCTTGCAGTAGGGCGGGGCAGATAATTGACCGTCAGGATGGGAGAATTAATTTATACAAGTACGATAGATTTTAAATAATTATCCAAAAACTTCTAGGTTTCCTTCCTTAGAAAAACTATATCTATGTATGAATTATTAAACAGATTCTGTGCTAAATTATATCGGCGAATTATTAAAAGAATTAAATACAAAATCTCCAGATTATGTTACTTTAGGTGAACTTCGCAAATCAATCAACGTATTAGATGGCACAATTCATGAGGCGAGAAGAAAAGATTTGATAGTAGTATATCCTAAATCTAAATCTGGTATCAATAATCAAGATAAAATTACAATAAACATCAAGGGAATTGAATTGCTTAATCAAATATTGATTACAAAGACATTAGAAGAATTAAATAATTCTGTTCAAAACTTTAAAACTTCCAATATTGAATCTTCTAAAAACATAGAAACTGCAATAAGTAACTTAAACAATTCTATCCAAAAATTTAATGAATCGAGTGATAAATACTCAATAGTTAATATCTTTCTGGCGATGGTTCTTGTATTTTTTACCATTGTTCTAATACGGTTAACACCAGATACACCTAACTTTCCTGATTGGCTGAAGATAATAATTATGGGCTTATTAGTTGTTATAGCTTTTTTTTGCGTTTTATTTTTTTCTTACGGCAAAACTATTCTTTTATTGTTTAGAAGCAAAAAGCGAAAATTGAGTGAATTAGTAAAAAAGGAATTAGATGATAATATAAATTTAGTACTCTTGTTTTTCGTTTCGTACTTTGCAATATCCATTTTTTATGGATTATTTTGATATGGAACTATATGCTACAGCCTTAAAGGCTGCCGAATATTCAGTCTTTTTCGTTGGTTTCGTTTTTATTGTTATACATTTTTATGTTAGAAATCAAGTAACAAAAAGAAAGTTTTGAATTAAAAGATTATTATTATACAATTATTCTTAAATATGTTACCAACACCAATTGAAACCGTCTCTAAATATTCACACCTATTCTCAATTCCCCTCAGGCTTCCCCTTTTTCAGTATCCATGCCTTCCTCCTGTAATAATTCAAAGGATGCGAAATCCTCTCGCACAGCGCCTCCTTCCCGAAACAATTCCCGTAGGTTATCATGGTGGCGCATGAAGGGGACGTATAAGCCGTACCGGTTGCGCCATGGATGTGCATCACCTGGTACCTGGTGCGCTCATCATCAAAATCAGGCGAGACCTTGAAAAGCTCGATAATCCCATCCGTGTTCATCCCTATATTGAGCAGGAATGAAACGAGTGCAAACCGCATCGAATGCGGGAGATTCACGCCCCCCTTTGCATTGGAAAGGGCATGGACCATGCACGGGGGAAAACAATCAGGCATTATTTCCTTGAACTCTTCGATGCTGAACTCGGATTTGCGCGCGGTAAGTGCATTGCGTATTTCCTCAAGATAACTTTCAAGGGAGCCGCATATCTCAGGCGGCACAGCAAGCGGCAGGCTTGATTCAATTCTTTTCCTGACAGCTTCCTGCATTATGCGTGAGAAATCTTCTTTCGGGAGTGATATGCTGCCCCTCTCCATATTCCTGTTCACAAGCTTCCATTTGGGTTCATGGATGACATGCGCATAACGGATATAATCGGTAAAATGAATTATGACAGAGCGGTCAACCAATACCGCGTCGATGTCAAAATCAAGAGCCAGTTCCTTAAGCTCTTCGCCTGGAAGTTCTTTTAGCCGCTCGTACGCTGATTTTGCTTCGGCAAGTGCATACCGCTTAACGAGAAATCCGTCATTGATACATGAGACAAGTATCCGCGCAACCGGATAGGACAGCAGTTCTTTTTCAGCGCTCACGCGGTCAGGATGAGCATTTGAGGTGATACCGTCGCCTATAGCCGAAAGTACCCGTTGTTTTCCCCGCTCCCTTACCTGTTCAAACACCCTCTCCGAAAAAAGCTCTTCGAGTTTGAAATCCAGTGCTTCTACATATTTTACAGCGCCATTAACAAAAGGAAAATAAGCAAATTTGAAAACATCCATGCTTATTCGGATTCGACCCTGGGAGCCAGCATATAACTGACCTCGCCGTGACCTTCAGCTATCTTGACCTTTATTTTCAGGGGATAATCTTTTCCGAGGTCGATTGTAACTTCATTGGCTTTCCCGAGGATTTTACTCATATCCGAGAGATAGTCAAGGGAGAATAATGATTTCGCCTCTGCTGCCTGCATATCAATAAGCTGGTCTTTTGCCAGTTCAAAGCGAACCCTGTCCGTGTCACCTTCAGCTTCCATGAAAAAGACTTCTCCTTTTACGCCCATTGACATATAATCGCTTACTTTTTCAGCGGCTTTAATCGCCCTTTTAATATCCTCGCCGCGGATTACGATGCGCGCCGGCAGGTCAAGGGTTGGGACTTTCGGTTCTTTTCTTATTGAAGAAGGGTCAAGCAGGGACATGGTGTAGGCAAGCCCGCGCATCCTGACAACCAGCTTGTGGGCAGTCTCGTCAAGCTCAAGTTCGATGTTTTCGCTCTTATCTGCCGTCTCCATTACCCCGTTCAATTTTGTGAGGTCTATGCCGAGTTCACCGTCTGTTGCTTCAAAAGAATCAAAAGCATCTTTTGCAAGGTCAAAACTCACCATCGCGACATTGGCCGGATCCACGGCCCTGACAGATATACCCTCGGGTGTAATTTTAAATTTTGCCTCATCCACGAGCGTGGATATCGATTCGATTGAATCCTTTAATTTTTCCGCACCGATTACTGCCTTAAACATATGAAGTCTCCTCATTTCATTATAATGCAGGATATTAATAAGTATTCTGTTCTGGAGACCGCATATTCCATCATCATCATATGAGATTTTTCAATTTTAGTGCAATATTCCAGTTCTAATAGAAACATTAAAGAGTCATTAAATTAATATACCAATCATTCAAATTTCAACGGGTGAGTTAGAAAATTAATATGCACTGGCGAGAAAAAGAATTGCTAAGGGTGGTGAGTGAGGGAAAACTGACAACCAGCGAGATAGTCGGCCGTGTAAATATGAGCAAGGTAACAGCCCTGAAGTACCTGGAAGCTCTCAAAGAAAAATGTATAGTTGATTGCGAAGAGATAGGTACTGCAAAAATCTGGTATTTAAAAACCCAGGAGAAAAAAACTGAAAAAAAAATAAAAGTGCTTGTTGCCGACGATGATGAGAATGTAATAAACATTATCCGGGATTCAGTTGAGCCCGACCAGTTTGAGGTTTTTGAGGCCGCAAATGGAAAAGAAGCGCTGGGAATGGTCTTTGCCGAATCTCCAGACATCCTTATCCTAGATATCATGATGCCGGATATGGACGGTTATACTGTATGCGAGAAAATGAAGGAACAGGATTCCACAAAGAAAATACCTATTATAATTTTGTCGGCGAAAACTGGTGTAGAAGATAAGCTCAAGGCTATAGACCTGGGAATAGATGATTATATTGTAAAACCTTTCGATCCACGGGAATTAAAGGCAAGAATAAAAATGAGGTTGAAACAACCTTAAATATTTTTATAAATATAAAATAAAAAATTTTTCATGCTTCTATTTCCGGGACCTCGCTTAGCGGCAAGGTTGCAGAATTAATTTCCACGATGTTTTCTCTTTGGATTCTCACCTTTGCCTCATTGAATTTCTGCTGCCAGGTGCTTATCTGCTCTATTGCAAACTTTGCCCTCTGGTAGTGGTTAAGTCCCAAAAATTCTTTATTCACATCATTCAACAAAGCTTTTATTTTGTCTTCACCATTTTCCATAATTTTTCCTCCTGCTGCGATTCCAAATTAGAGGGAATTGTGCCCTTCACCTGGTTACTGACGAGGTGTTGGGCACAGATAAATTCCCGCTCCCAAATCCTTTAATCGCAGGACAAGGCTATTGAATGTTTTAAAGGTATATAAATTTTTCTAATTCGTTCATTCATTTTTAAACGCTCTGTAAAATCTCTCTGTTTCTACGGGAAGTATGTTAGAATATATCAAGATCATGCGAAATTCAGACAACTCATGTCTGACAGCCTGGGTACTGGCCTAGCGTTGAGGTTGTAGAATTAATTTCTACAATGTTTTTTCTTTGGATTCTGCCTTTAGCCTCATTGAATTTCTGCTGCCATGTGCTTATCTGCCCTATTGCAAACTTTGCCCTCTGGTGGTGATTAAGTCCCAAAAATTTTTTATTTACGTCATCCAATAAGTTTTTATTTTGTTTTCACCATTTTCTTCCACGATTTTCCTCCTTTTGCGATGCAATAAGAGGGAATTGTGCCCTTCACCCGTTACTGACGAGGTGTCGGGCACAGATAAATTCCCGCTCCCGTGTCCTTTAATCAGACATGGCAATTGATTGTTTTAAGAGTATATATATTGTTCTAAACCGTTTATTCAATTTTAAACGCTCTGTAAAACCCCTCTGTTTCCACTGGAACTGTGCTAAAATACCGGATTATTCAGAATTCAGACAACTCAAGCTATGAAAATTAAATAACGGCTAATAAATTTCTCCGCAAGACTTATCATAATTTAAACTCAAAGACGAAGTAAAAGGATTACTTCCATAAAATGACCGAAAAGAAAAAGAAATTGGAACTTAGTATTGCAGAATGCGGACAGCCTGAGAGCCAACTTCAGGAATCCGGGGAATTAAACCTGATGGAAAATGTCCCGATTGGCATTTCAATCACAACACTTGACGGGAGAATAATAGAAGCAAACTCTATGATGTTGAAAATATTTGGCTACGACTCAAAAGAATCATTGTTAAAAATACCCGCTTCTGCTTTTTATTATGAACCCGGGGACTGGAAGCGATTTGCAGAACTCGCCAAAAAAGATATGTGTAAAGATTTTGAAGCGCGGTTTAAACGTAAGGACGGTACCGTTTTCTGGGGCTCTCTGAGCTCTATAACCCATAAAAATTCAACCGGGAAAATTCTAATAACCATTTCATTCATGGATATCACAGACCGTAAACAGATAGAGGAGGCTCTGCTTGAGAGTGAGGGAAAATACCGCAACTTTTTCGACACTGCGGTTGATGCAATCATTACTGTTGATCCTGAAGACCAGATTACTTCCTGGAATCGAGGCGCTGAGAGGATGTTTGGATGGAAAGCCAAAGAAGCGGCCGGAAAGAAACTCGATGAGCTTATAGTTCCCCGGAAAGTGCAGGCTGAAAGGAAAGGGATATTAAGAGATTCCTTATCAGGCAAAAACATTGCAGGGATTGAGACCGTTCGTCAGCATAAGGACGGCACCAGAGTTGATGTGAGTTTGACCGTCTCCCCGATAATAAACCTGGACCGGAAATTCGTTGGCTATTCAGGAATACTCAGGGATATCACCGAGAAAAAAAACGCTGAAAAAGAACACCAGCGCCTGAGCGATGAAATAAATAAAAGGCAGAAGCAAACGCAAAATTTAGCGATGAAGCTTAAGGAGGAGCGTGATAATCTCCAGACAATCATGGAAAATACCGTGACACATCTTGCCTACCTCGACTCAAATTTTAATATCATCAGGATGAATTCAGCATTCGCAGAAGGCTCAGGGCACAAGAAGGAAGAACTTACAGGCAAAAACTATTTTGAGCTTTTCCCCAGCCCTGAAAACCAGGTAATATTTGAGAGTGTCAGGGATACGGGAAAGTCTGTGAAGTTCAAGGCTCAGCAATGGAGAGATGCCACCTACTGGGACTGGACGCTTGTTCCAATTAAGGATGCTTCAGGCAAAGTTGACAGGCTCGTACTCTCGCTAACGGACATGACCGACCACATCCGGGCTCAGAAAGCGGCTGAGAATGCCCGTGCATATGCCGAGAATATCCTGGATACAGCACCCGTACCTCTGGTAATTCTGGACAATCACCTGAAAGTGAAAACTGCAAATCACGCCTTTTTCAGGACTTTCAAAGTTTCGATAGAAAATACCGGGAATCTGCTGCTTTACGAGCTCCCAAAGCTCCAAGAGCCGCTGAAAAAGATAATTCCAGGTAAAACAGAAATTACTGACTTCGAGGTTGAGCACGAGTTTCCGATTATCGGGAGAAGGACATTGTTGCTCAATGCCCGCTCATTCTTCCATGAGGGCACTGAAATGATACTCCTCGCCATTGAGGATATTACAGAGCGCAAAAAATTTGAAGAAATCATTATTGAAAATGAACGCCTCACGTATGCAAACAAAGCCAGGTCAGAGTTCCTGACGATAATGAGCCATGAACTGCGAACCCCTCTAACATCGGTCATTGGCTATTCGATACTGCTTAAGGAAAAGAACCAGGGGATATTGAATGAAAAACAGGAGTTCTATGTGGAGGGGATTCTTTCAAACAGTAAACATCTGCTCGACCTCATCAATAACACCCTTGACCTTGCCAAGATAGAAGCGGGGAAGCTGGAACTGGTCATTGAGAGCGTGTCGGTGCCGGAAGTCATAAACGAGAGTTTAAGCCTTATGAAAGAAAAGGCTTCCACGCGTAATGTGCTCCTGAAAAAAAAACTCGATTCTCATCTTGGGGTTATAGAAGCAGACAGGCAGAAACTCAAGCAGATACTTTTCAACCTTCTCAGCAATGCCTTTAAATTCTGCAAGGAAGAAGGCGGGATTATAAAAGTGTCGGCAAAAAAAGATGGTGACATGGCGATAATTTCAGTTTCGGACACAGGCATCGGAATAAAAGAAGAAGATATCCCGAAGCTCTTCCAGAAGTTCGAGCAGCTTGATTCGGGAATTTCAAGAAAATACGGAGGCACAGGGTTAGGACTAGCCATAACAAAGCAGCTTGTGGAGCTGCACGGGGGCAAAATCACTGTTGAGAGCAGGTACGGTGAGGGCAGCACCTTTACTTTTTTACTGCCATTAAAAAAATGATCCAATCTGGATTTGCCTGCTTTTTATAATTCCTGATATGTCAGGAAAGTAATAATCCTGCGATAATTTCATATCCAACTTCTGCTTTTATTGCCATTCATGACAGGACGTTCGATTGATATCGCATTGACAAGAGTAGAAGCAGGGGACAATACTGAAATAGTCCATGAAAACGTATGCACTCTTTTAACAGAGCCTGACCTGAATTTCAATTATGCCACAACTGAAGATCTGGCAAACTGGGGATTCTCGGAAGGATGTTTTAGCTGCCTTTTAATGGATAATAAGAAGGATGTTATCATACAAGTCATTACCACGTACCAGGATAATGATGGGGCGAAGAAGGCTTATGATGCGGATGTGGATTATTTAAAGAAGAACAAATACGGAAGGCCTGTAAAAACAAAAACTATCGGTGAATCCTCTTTAATGCTCAAGAAAAAGGATATAGACGGCATTACCTATAACCTGCTGTTTTTGAAAAACAATGTCTTTGCTGCGGTGAGCGCGAAATATAAGAAAGAAAAAGCCGAAAATTTAGACCATATAACAGGCATTGCGGAAAAAATAGCGGGAAAGATAAACTAAAAATCGGTTATACGAACATCCCGGCTACTTCTTCTTTTGTCTCCTTGATTATAACCTTGTTATAGGCGTCCTTAAAATCCTGAGTTGCAACAGCCCTGCCTTTCCGCCTGATAACGAACATGCCAGCCTCGGTGACTATGGCTTTCAGGTCTGCGCCGCTTAACCCTTTGGTCATTTCCACAAACACATCAAGGTCAACATTTTCAAGTTTCATGTTCCGGGTATGTATCCTGAGTATTTCTTTCCGTCCCTCGGCATCAGGCATCGGTATTTCGATTATCCTGTCAAACCTGCCGGGACGCAGCAACGCCGGGTCAAGAAGGTCGATGCGGTTTGTGGCTGCAACGATTTTCACATCTCCCCGCGCATCAAAACCGTCAAGTTCTGCAAGAAGCTGGACCATTGTCCTGTTCACTTCAGAAGAACCAGTCGTGCCGTCATAGGTTCGCCTGCTTCCCACGGCGTCTATCTCGTCAATGAAAACGATGCTCGGGGCTTTTTCCCGCGCCAGGTCAAAAACATCCCTGACGAGTCTTGCGCCTTCGCCTATGTATTTCTGTACAAGCTCGCTCCCGCTCATCCTGATAAAAGTCGCTTTTGCCCTGTGCGCCACGGCTTTCGCAATAAGTGTCTTCCCTGTTCCTGGCGGGCCGTAAAGCAGGATTCCGTGGGGTGGTTCTACGCCCACATCAGTAAAAAGCTGGGGGTTCGTAAGCGGAAGCTCGAGTGTTTCGATTACTTCCTCGATTTGCTTATGCAGGCCGCCTATCATATTATAATCGATATCCGGGCTTTCAATCAATTCCATCACACGCGCCCTGACATCAAATGATTTTGATAATACCTTGACGATTGCAAGGTTTCCGGTAACGGCAACACGCGCGCCGGCTTCTATCTCCTTAATCATCTCATCCGGAACCTTCGTTACGATTTCCTGGTTGCTGCCGTGCTGCCGCAAAAGCGCCATATCGTCAAACAATTCCACCACACTGCAAATAAACAATGGCGGCTTCTTCATTTGTTCCATCTGTTTCTGGTAATCCTGGACCGCCTGTATATATTTGTTGTTCATGACAGCGGCTTCAAGAAGCCTTGAATGCATATCTTTTATCTGGGTTTTCAGCATCTCAATGGTTTCCCTCAATTCTTTTATCTCAATCTCATCGTCTTGTTTTATTGTGCCGCCGGTTATTGGAGTCTTTGCAATCGCATCTTCCATAAATGATATACAGTGGGCTAATAGCATATATATTTTAGGTGCATAGATTTATTATCTTTTAGCTAAATTAATCCGCCCATGAAGATGATTGCTTTTGTAGGAATGCCAGCATCAGGAAAATCCGAAGCTGCGGCGATTTCCAGGTTATTGGGGATTCCTGTCATCAATATGGGCGACATCGTGAGGGAGGAAACGGCAAGAAGAGGTTTGCCACCCACAGGTGAGAATATCGGCGGCACGGGAACTGCGCTCAGGAAGGAAGAGGGCATGGATGCCATTGCAAAACGCTGTGTTCCCCGCATAAGCGCGCTTGATTCCCCGGTTGCAGTGATTGACGGCATCCGGAACATAGACGAGGTAAATTATTTTAAATCGCAATTCGGGAGCGATTTTAAACTCATAGCAATCCATTCACCGTTTGAAGTCAGGTTTGAACGGGTGAAAAAACGCGCACGTTCGGACGATACAGTGAACATCGACGAATTAAAAAGACGTGATGAACGCGAAAAAGGCTGGGGATTGGATAAGGCAATAGAAAAGGCGGATATTGTCATGATGAATACCGGTTCTATTGAAAAATTCCAGAAACAAATTAAAGAATTGCTGGCAAAGATATGAAAATAACAATAAGAGTTTCAGCGCTTGTGTATCCCACTGAAATCGAGGAAAAAGTCAGGGAAGCCATAACTAATTTATTCCCTGTTGAGCTCCAGATCCGGGATTTCGGAACCCCGCAGCTTTATGGCGAGGGCGACCTGGAAAGTTTGAGGCTGCTTCACCGCCGGTTAAGAGAAGAGCGGATTCTTGACACGGCGCGAAATATCCTGATAAAAGGAATTTCCGGGGACACCACACAATTCAGGTTAAATAAACAGGTCGCCTTTGCAGGTAAATTGAATTTTCCGGCAGGTGTGGAGAGCCTCGGGTCAATATTTGTTGAGATTTCAGCCGGGGATGAAGATTCACTCCTTCGGATTATCGACTGGTTGGTGCCAGAGACCATTGACGGCAAACCGGTGGGGGAGATTGAGCTGTAATGGGTTTTCCCGAATATGCGGCTGCAAGGGAATATCTGGGAATTATAGGAAATCCCGTAATAACGTATATTCTCATATTGTCGCTATTCATGGGTTTTATATCGATTTTATATTTATGGAAGCAGCAAGATAAGTATCATGATATTTTAATAAAATGTTTGTATATCGTCACAGGTCTTTATGTTCTGGGATTTATCTTTCTTATATGGTTCCATATACAGATTTATAATACGGTTTTGATTGAATACCCGGCCTTTATGGCGCAGATGATACCTGTCCGGGAAAGCCGCATGGTCATACCCCTGTGGATTGAATCGGAAAAACTCTATTTCTGGGCGATGGTTTCTATGATTTTTGTATTGACTGTCAGGCAGAGTAAAGAACTCACGGCATCGCTTGGAATAATATTGGCTGTTTTTTCAGCGATAGTATATTTCTTCTCAAACCCGTTTAAAGAGCCGCTCCCGATATTACATAGTGAGATTACGCAGTGGTTTGCAACGCTCGGCGCTGGCGATGCGAGTATTTTCCAGGTAGCAGGGACACTTTACGGGCGGATAACATATTATTATAATTCGACATACATGTGGACGCACCCGCCCATGCTCTTCATAGCTTATGCCTCGCTTGTTATAACTGCGGCAGCATGTGTTTACATGCTCAGGAAGCGCGAGAAGGTTTATGATGAAATCGCTTACAGGTATGCGAAAATCGGCTACATCCTGCTTACAACCGGAATGCTGATAGGCTACCCGTGGGCAATAGAAGCGTGGAAAGACAGCGCATGGTGGTGGGACCCTAAAATCTCAGGTTCGATTATGATGTGGGTGCTTTATTCCGCGTACCTGCATACCCGTATATACTCAGGCAGGATGTGGAGCGCGACTGCATATCTTGGAATAATCTGCTTTGCGTCGCTTGTATTTACTTACCTGTTGACCTACATCGTTCCCGGGATACATTCGGTGGTGCAACCATGAAACTTAAAAATTACGATTATTACCTTATAATCCTGACCGCACTCATTCTTTTTGCAATCGGGCTCGTCTGCGTTTACGGGATTTCTGAATACAATTACCTTGCTGTCAATCCGCAGTGGACAAGCACAGTCCAGTATTCCCAATACATAGACGGCATGAATTCGTACCTTTACCCGTTCCTTGTACTGCTTCTAATAACTCTCGGTTTATGCATACCAAAAAGGCTTCTGGAACAGGATTTCTTGATAAAATTCGGCGCCATTACACTGGGAGCAACTCTTATCCTTACATTTTTATCTGGTATCGGGAATGGACTGGTTTTTCTCCTCGCCGTCATGATAGTTATGCAGGGTTTTGTTCTCATCAAGGCAATTAAAAAAAGTGAAGCGCTCAGGTTTGAAAAAGAAGGATATGCAGGAAGAGTGGGCTCGTCGCTTTTGCATCTTGGTCTTGTGGTACTGATTTTTAATTTTATGGCCCTGCAGGGAAGTTCATTTCACCTTTTAATATTCTGGGCCGGAATGATAATGATCACTGTTGGAAATATTTTTTCTTTTTACCCTGAAAGGATAAACGCGCTATTGCATTAAAAAAATGATAAATTCGGGGAATGCAGAATCAATTATCTTGAGTTTTTAACAGTTATCCTGGGCTTTTCTTCTTGTTTTGTATCGATTTTCTCGATAATATCCATTAACCCTAATTCCTTATCAAGTTCTAAAATCAGCATCTCAAGGTGAATGGCACCTTGCTTTTCTTTTTCGTATTTTTCACTAGCTTCCTGGTACCTATCATTGATTTGCTCAAGATTATTCTTCAGGGTCTTTACTGACTTCTCATATTCGCTGATTAAGGCTGTTTTATTTTCAATTTCTTCCTTAAGTTCTTTCGGAATCCCCTGTCCTTTCCTGATTTCTTTGATTTCCATTTCCAAACTTGAAACTATTTCCCGCTCTTTCTCAAGTTGAGTGGCAACTTCCTGGTACTTTATTCTTTCTTTCTGGTACATAAGCCTGATTTCCTCAAGCTCAGCATTCAGTTTATTTACAGATTCCTCGTACGACTTTATTATTCCCTCGTACCTGTTGACCTCATTCTTCAATTTCTCTATCGTTTCTTCCTGTTGCTTACTTGGAACGTATGTTACATGCTGTTCCCTGAGTTCTTTAATCAACTCCTGCTGCTTCTCAATCAACTTTTGCAATCTGGAAATAGTCTCCTGCTTTTCTTCAAGTTGCCTGTTAGTTTTATTTACAATGTTTTTATACGTTTCAAATAATTTTTCGCGAAAAGTAATCGTTTCATTAGAGAAACTTTGTATAATGTTGTTTAAATCAACAAGAGGTTGATTTTCGGAGACCGATGCTGTAACAGGTCTTTTTTTCCACCAAAAATTACGAGTAATCCAGTTTCTTAAAGCCATATCCGATTTATCTCTTATACTTGGATTTTACCTCTTTGAGACGTTCTACATATTTGGGATTATTCTTAAGAACATCAATAATCCGACTCTGGAGTTCCTCTTTCCTTTGTATAGGCTCTTCTATGAGTTTTTCCTTAACCTGCTGATATTTCGGAGGCATTTTCTCCACCCTCTCCCTGATTATCTCAGCACCAACCGGTTTGACTCCTTCCATTCTTGTTTCTTTGGCCAGTCCTTTAATTTTCCGGAGAACGTCCAGGGCTAAATGCGCTGCTGTATCATTTTTATGCAGCAATGCCTTCTGCAGGTTTTTATAGTCGCCAACAATGCCATAATCGGTCAATGTATCAAGAATTTTTAACGAATCTATTGCAACACCCGGTGTAGATAATGCTTGATTGCAAAAAAAAGGATATATGGATATCAATACATCATTCTTTAATTCAGCCCCTTTTACTACCCCCATTTCCCTGAGAAGATCTAACGAGTTGCGGGCGACATTAATATTTCCATGATATAACACCTTCTGCAATCCAAGGAAGTTTTTCCTTTCTATTCCCGTATCTGCAAGAAGCTTAATATTGTTTAATGTTTCACGAACTACTGCCTCGTCCTCTGATTGTAATAAGTTATTAAGAAACGGATAGATAGTTTCATCGGCTACAGATTGAATTGTTTTTCCCAGGAATATCATGTTCCCTCAAAAACATGTATCTCTTTTCCCATATTCATACTTCTTATTATATCCAGTGCGAGATAGGCAATCTGCTTATTCTTGTGTAACATCATCTTTTCAATAGGATTAAAGAGAATCGTCTTGATTTCAGCATCATCTGATAATACATTCGCTGCACTCATTGAATTAATTATTAAATCATCAGAACCGGATCTGAAGCAGGTTACCAGGAACGGGATTACTGCATCTATAAGAATTTTTTTGTATTCACCAGGAGTAAGGGGCTTTACCTTGCCTTCCGTCTCGTGCATCAACCTCAGTACATCCAGGGAGAGATATGCAACCTCTTTACTCTTGTGCTGTAACGCGCTGTTAAGAACCTGGGTCAGGTCAGACATGGGACTATAATATACAAGCGCTTTTGCCGCCTTCAGGGAGTCGAGTGCAAGTTCATTTTCTGACGAATTTATACATTGGGAAATAAGCGGAGTCAAATTTTTTTCAATAATATCTTCCATCAATCACTACCTCCATCTCAAATAGAATAGAATTATTTTCTTAAGATATAAATTTATTGATTTTTTTTACCGTTTGAGAGCGGGTTTACCTTAATATCCTAATCCTTTTTCTCCTTTCCGGATTTATGGATTATATCTATAGCTTTATCATAAGCCTTTATTGCCTCATCATAATTTCCCTGTTCATAAAGGTCAAAACCCCTGTTATACCAGCCATCGGCATCCCCTGGTTTTATCTCCATATCTTTTTCATAGACCTTTACAGGCTTCTTGTATCTCATTAATATAAAAAGGACAAAACCGATGAATATGACGGATATTACAATATATCCCCACAGAAGGACACCCGATTCTGTTATCTTTTGTAGTGTCGGCTTTATTAATACCGGAGTTTCAACTGCAGCAATGGTAGCGGATGGATAAGGGGAACCGGCAACTATTGCAAAAGGCGAGAATCCGCTGGTTTTGGCCATATAATAAACGAATTGTTCATCAAGACTTCGTGGCTCGGTTTCCAGGGAAACCCATTTGCTTCCATCCCATCTAAGCAGGCTTATACTACCTTCCCCGAGGTTATTCTCAGCAAGCCAGCTCCTGTCGACTTTGAATCCTATAAACGCATCTATAATGCCTTGTTCGCTTTCGAGTTCCTTCGCACCCACCCAAATGTTAGCATATTTATAAACAATCCCCTCGGGCGGCGTAACTCCTTCTATCTTTGAGATGTCTTTGAGCATTTCCACCCTTATGCTTGTAGCTCCAAAATTCTTTGACGGGGTTATTAATACTTCTGAAATTACAAGGTCTGGTGTAGTATAAATATAGGATGCCGGAACATTTGCTCCTAAATATTCTTCCGTAATCTCAAACATATCTATGTTATTTACCGGTTCCGGGGAAATTGTGCCTGCGCCGCCACCTCCTCCAGGGGTTGCTATCAGTGTCGCCGGTGACACCGGTGCGGCTGCTGTTCCTATTAATGCAAATGTGCTGAAGTGGCTCACGTTTGCAGTGATGTATTTACCGGTTGTATTGAGGGTGTACGGTATCTGTTCAATCCAGTTATTTGTGGAGGTGTTGTAGAACTTGACCTTCAGAGTAGATGCGGTTATTCCTGCCGCTGTGAGCTGCGCGTCTGTATAGTTGAGCCGTATCTGTATGTCAGGGCTGAATTGGGCGCCTGCGGGACCAAGAGAGAGGTTTTCACCGATCAATTTTTCATTTCCACTCAGATTTACCACGAATGTAGAGTTTACCCGGTTCAACGCGTCGATTATAATACCAGTTATTGGAGTGCCATTCAATGTTGCATTTGTGCCATTGAAGATGGTAAGTGAGGAATTTCCGCCTGGCGCTATTAAATTCACTGTCCGGTTCACATTCCCGGTTACAGGGTCTGTATAATTGGATAAATCGGTTGCGGTTGTCCTGTTCACTGTTATTATTCTTGTTTCCGAGATGCTGGATGAATTTAAATCGTACACCCTGAAACTGTAATTACCGCTGAGCAGTCCGGTCTTGTTTTTGTAGAAATCTGTTCCTGCTCCATTCATTGATTCATTTACCCCCTCCCAGTTCAGGAGTGCTGTTCCCGGGATATCGAGAGTTACAGTTACGTTAACAAAACCGGTATCGTTAACACTATTGTTGGCAGGTGATGTGATGTTGATGCCTGTTGTTTTTGCTGCTGTGACATTCCATATCCACTGCTTTGAAACTGCGCCGTTGGCATTGTTTGCCGTGGCAGTTACATTCCAGACACCAAGGGCTGCGCTGGTATTAGTGTAAGATGAGCCGGTTACATTGGTCTGGTTGAAGACCGTTGTGCCGTTGATGGACCATGTTACGTCCACGGTCTGGTTTACGATGATGTTGAAGGTTCTTGCTGCACCTGCTGTATCGTTTACAGGTGAAAATGGAGCAAAACTGGTTATGCTAGGTGCTCCTATCGGGACTGGAGTTACTGTCCAGTTCCACATGGTCGAGGCGGTATCGTAGGCATCCGAGACTATGGCAGTCACGTTGTATATTCCGGCACTGGCTGTGCGGTTGGTATATGATGCTGCGGTGATGCTGCTATTTGTCTGGACTGATGTGCCGTCAATATACCAGGTCACGTTCGCAGTCCTGTTCAGGGTTAGATTGAAACTCCGGGAATTGCCTTCAGTGCTCGTGGGATCGCCTGAGGGTGAGCGGGAGGTGATTGTTAAGGGAATGTTGGTTACGGTCACGCTGATTGTTTCGCTATCTACTCCGCCGTACACATCGCTTGAGTTGAAGGACCAGACGTAACTGCCTGATTCCCCGAATGTGGGTGTCCAGGTGAATTGGCCTGTCGAGGTATTGAGTGTGCCTTTTGTGGCATTGGTGCCGTAGGTGATGGTATCATTGTCCGCGTCTGTGGCTGAAACGGTGAAGCTCATGGTCTGGTTCTCGTTAATGCTTTTGCTTCCTATTCCTGCCTGGACGGGTGCGTTGTTGGGTACCTGCGTGTTCTGGGAAGCCGGGGTGCTGTTCATCCTGCCCAAGCCTGAACTGTTGAAGGCATAGACCGAGATGTTGCTCCAGCCGTGAGGAGACAGACCTGAATTATTGTAATAGGAGGTTGTGCCGTTGTGCCAGGTGCCGTTCACGTTCACGTTGAAGCTGTCGGTTACGTTGCCGTTCCCTGACTGCCAGCTATGGTTCACGAAGAAATTGCCGGTGAGGTTGGCAAGATTTACAGGTGAGGGAGGAATGTAGGTCGGGACTGGATTTACTGTCCAGTTCCACATGGTCGAGGCGGTATCGTAGGCATCCGAGACTATGGCGGTCACGTTATAATAGCCGGCAATGGCTGTGCTGTTGGTATAACTTACCAAAGTTGTGCTGGTATTTGTCTGGACTGATGTGCCGTTTATGTACCAGGTCACGTTTGCAGTCCTGTTCAGGGTTAGATTGAAAGTCCAGGAACTGCCCTCCGTGCTCGCGGGATCGACTGAGGGCGAGCGGGAGGTGATGGTTAATGGAATGTTGGATACTGTTATCGTGATTGGTTCACTGTCCACTCCGCCGTACATATCGCTTGAGTTGAAGGACCAGACGTAACTGCCTGATTCTCCGAAAGTCGGTGTCCAGGTGAACTGGCCTGTGCCGGAATTGAATGAACCTTTGGTTGCGTTGGTGCCGTAGGTGATGGGGTCATTGTCCGCGTCTGTGGCTGAGACGGTGAAGCTCAGGGCCTGGTTCTCGTTAATACTCTTGCTTCCTATTCCTGCTTGGACCGGTGCGTTGTTCGGAACTTGCGTGTTCTGGGAAGCCAGGGTGACGTTCATCGTGCCTAGGCCTGAACTGTTGAAGGCATAGACCGAGATGTTGCTCCAGCCGTGCGGTGCCAGACCTGAATTATTGTAATAGGAGGTTGTGCCGTTGTGCCAGGTGCCGTTCACTTTCACGCTGAAGCTGTCGGTTATGTTGCCGTTTCCCGCCTGCCAGCTATGGTTTACGAAGAAATTGCCTGTGCTGTTACCAAGACTTGCCGGGGTCGGCGGAATGTAGGTAGTAACTACTCTCGATATTTCGAATTCGTGCTGATTCGGGCTCCACCCTGTATAATTAAATGTCACCCACCCGGTACCATCTGATTGTATAGTCTGGTTTATAGTTCCATCAACTTTGAGATTGTAAAACCTCTGCGTTAAATTCATTCTGGCTGATACATTGAGAGAGCCTGTGGCGCCATTCCCGGTGTAAGTTACGATATCGGTTGCACTATTATATGAAATATTTGACAATGTTTTGTTTGTGTCTGCCTTGAATCTTATGGGCGTGCCGTTGATGTAAAACTGGAGCGTGGACGTCGGTGAGTCTGTTGACTTGAATATGGTGATGTTCGTTGAGTTTTGGGTTGCGAGAACTTTGAGGTAAGCGTTGTTGTCGAGGTTGAAAAGAGTGTCGTTTACAATGCTGACCTGAGCCGAAGCTATACCGATTGCGAAAACTGCCACCAATATAAGGGGATATAGCTTCATGGCGGTCCCTGATTATGATGCCAAGATTATATCACTCCATAAACCCGGAAACTACGAGCATCCATTGTTACAGAAATTGCCCCAAGATTGGAGATTATTTGCCCAGTAAGATTTAAGGTTGTGGTAACGCCCTGACCCCCGGGAAAACTGGTTTTTATTGTGGAGTTTCCAACTCCTTGTGCACCAAGAGTGTTGATATTGGTTAGTCCCCACGTGAACTCTTTCCTAATAGTTGTTGACTCATTAAATCTCCATCGGAAGCTGGCACCGCTAGCTTTTGCTGCATTTTGTCGTGCACCCACTTCTGCTTCTACAATTATCCTGGTATAAGAATTGGCAGGCAAGTTAAATGTCATCAATGTTGTTTCAGCTGAAGTACTCGTACTGGTTAAATCGGGAGATTCTGTTTCATTTGCGTTAATCAAGATTACAGTCCCTGCCGGCAACATCGCTGTGCTGCTCAATTGTCCACCAGTGAACTCTCCGATGTTGGTTTTATTTGCCTTTGTGGTATTCAGGGTATCCAAATTTCCTTGTAATCCTGTAACTTGGGCGATTGATGCCAGAAGTGCAGAGCTATTCACTGCAGCCATATATCGTGCAGTCGGGATTGTCCCTGTTGTTATATTTGAGCCATTTACATTATACATATTTGCGGATTGGTTTATGGTATCAGATATAACACCAGTACTTGAATTGTAGCTCACCAATCCACTGGATGATGAAATATTGCTTCTTACTGCTACTGAAAAATCAGTAATTAATCCGCTTGATAAAGTAACAAATTGTTTTAACCCATTCCAGAAAGTATTGCTTGTCGAGCCAATGATTGTCGGTTCTTTCCCGGATAAATCCGTAACAAGATTAGTTACCTGGGATTCTCCTATTTGTGCTGAGGAATTTACCTGGGCGAGAGTAGTTTTGGTTGAAACTGTACTGTTAGGGAAATCCGAGCGATTGTCATCTACTGTCGTGTTGCTGCTCACCGAAGTGCAAGAAAGATTCGCACCACAGAAAACGTATGAATTATTGCCATTTGTCCCATTGATACCATTTATGCCATTGGTGCCGTTTATCCCGTTGATTCCATTAGTTCCATTGACCCCCTGAATCCCCTGAATACCTTGTATTCCCTGAATACCTTGAGTTCCATTTAGATTTCCAGTGGTAAAGGTTGTGACATCACCGAAATGCCATGTGTAAGTTCCATCACCGTTGTTTGTAATGGATGTCATGGTCAGATTGATACCATTATTTCCGTTAGTTCCATTGATTCCATTAGTACCATTGATGCCGTTTGTTCCGTTTACTCCTTGAATACCCTGAATACCTTGTATTCCCTGAATCCCTTGAGTTCCATTTAGATTTCCAGTGATAAAGGTTGTGCCATCACTGAAATGCCATGTGTAAGTTCCATCACCGTTGTTTGTAATGGATGTCATGGTCAGATTGATACCATTAATTCCGTTAGTTCCGTTTATCCCGTTGATGCCTTGGATTCCTTGTGCCCCAGTATCTCCTTTCAGGATTGATGTCAAAAAGTTAGTACCGTCTGAAAAATTCCACCAGTAACTAAAATTAGGATTTTCATGAACTGAAATTGTTAAGTTACTACCGTTTACGCCATTGGTTCCATTAACCCCGTTTGTCCCGTTGATTCCATCTTTTCCAGAATAAAAAGATATGTTCTGCCATGTTTTATTACCTATCCAAAACTGATTTGGTTGCCCAAAGGAGATCTTTGGTTCGGCATTATTAGCTGTTATATTTGCACTATTCGCGGTGTTGTTTGCAGTCACCGAGGTTGTATTCGGGAAGTTGTTGCCATAGTTTGCTAATGTATCGTTCGGGAAATTACCGTTGTAACCTGCAACCGTAGAGTTCGGAAAATCCGTAGGAATTCCTAATAAATATGCCCAATTTAAATAACCTAAAAAGTTCTGTGCTGTGACGTTATTCGCAACAGTTACATTGTCTCCGATTTCAGTAAATGCTGATGAGGTTGTTGTTATTGCAAGTAATACTAAAACTACAGCCCCAATATTATAAATCCCTTTCATATACTAACCTCCAATTATGTTCGAGATGCGGTTAACTGCTGATTATCTATTTTCAATTATCAGCAGAATCTTATAATTTCCCTTCCCATACTCAAACAAATACCATACTCACTGATATAAGTATTAGTCGAATGTACATAAATAATTTTCGCATACAATATATTTTTGTAGAGTATGGATATTATTTCGAAGCTTCTTCAGGACCCGTTTGCTCAATTTGAATCAAAATCCCACGAGAAACACATTTATGCGCAAGCTTCAGACAGTAAAGCTTAAGCATTAATGTGCCGCCTATTAATTGGGGTGGTATGATGACCTTACAGCATCAGTATCAAAAGAAATTCACTGCCGAGCAGGTCTTAACCTTGCTCGATAGTCATGAAAAAATGCTGCGTGAAATATGCGATAATCTTGATTGCAGCAAGTCAACTGGAGAAAATCTCGTAAAAATCCTGCTTGAGATGAATAAAATCAAACGCCGCAATGTAGGCAGTGAAAAGAAACCGCTATGGATGTATTCATCCAGAGAAGCAAA